>CAZSXA010000009.1:0-28459 GCA_964611195.1 uncultured Bauldia sp. | reverse complement strand
ATGGTGCCCAGGAGAGGACTCGAACCTCCACGGCTTGCACCACACGGACCTGAACCGTGCGCGTCTACCAGTTCCGCCACCTGGGCACGGCCCGTGGTGTAGGTACGCCCTTGGGGGATGTCAATTGGAGCCGCGGCGCCCGGTCACGCCCGAAACCGTTGGGCCTGCTTGGACTTCGCTCCGTCAGCGGATATGACGGAGAAAACGCCGCCGGATCGGAAGCGGCGCGCCATTGGGAGGGGCGATGCAGGGCACATATGGCAACGGCCGCCTGGTTACCGTCTTCGGCGGCTCCGGTTTTGTCGGTCGGCATGTCGTGAGGGCGCTTGCCAATCGCGGCTACCGCATTCGCGTTGCGGTGCGCCGGCCCGACCTCGCCGGCTTCCTCCGGCCGCTCGGCATGGTCGGGCAGGTGCAGCCCGTCCAGGCCAATCTCCGCTACCCCGATTCCGTTGCCGCCGTGCTTCAGGGCGCCGTCGCCGCGGTGAACTGCGTTGGCATCCTCACCGAAACCCGCCGCCAGACCTTTGACGCCGTTCATGTCGAAGGGGCGGGGGCCATCGCCCGCGCGGCAGCCAATGCCGGCGTCGAGCGGCTCGTCCATGTTTCCGCCATCGGGGCCGATCCCCAATCGCCCTCGGAGAGCGCAAGGAGCAAGGCAGAGGGCGAGGAGGCTGTGGCGCAGGCCTTTGCCAAACCAGTCATTGTCCGCCCGTCGGTGCAGTTCGGCGTCGGCGATTCCTTCTTCACCCGCTTCGCAACCATGGCCCGTGTGTCGCCGATCCTGCCGTTGGTCGGCTCCGACACCAAGTTCCAGCCGGTCTATGTCGGCGACGTGGCGCGGGTGATCCAGGCGGGCGTCGACGGCACGATCGCAGCCAATCGCATCTACGAACTCGGCGGTCCGGAAGTGCTCACCTTCCGCGAATGCATGGAGGAGATGCTGCGTGTCATCGAGCGCCGGCGGCTCATGATCGACATCCCGTTCGGTCTCGCGCGGATGATGGGCGGCGTTCTGCAGTTTCTGCCCGGCCGCCTGCTGACACCCGATCAGGTTCGCCAGCTGGCGATCGACAACATCGTCTCCGAGGAAGCCAAGCGGGACCGCCGGACGCTTCAGGGGCTCGGCATCCATCCGACCGGCCTCGAGGCGATCCTGCCGACCTATCTGTCGCGGTTCCGTGTCCGCGGCCAGTTCAGCCGTCAGCGAAACGCGTGACGGCGTTCCTCAGGCGTAGGCGATCCACAGCAGCACCGCGCCGAGCGCCAGCCGGTAGATGACGAACGGCGTCATCGAGACGCGCTTCAAGAGCGCCATCATGAACCAGATCGAGATGAAGGCGGCGACCGCCGAGAGCGCCGCGGCGATCAGCGCCTCGGAGGAGAAGATGTCGCCGGCGCCGCCGTCGAGGTCGAGCGCGACACCCGCCCCGGAGGCAAGGATCGCCGGGATCGACAGGAGCAGCGCAAAACGCGCCGCCTCGGTGCGGCCGAAGCCGAGCGCGCGCGCTGCCGACATCGTGATCCCCGAGCGGCTGACGCCGGGGATGAGTGCCAGCGCCTGGGCGAGCCCGACCACGACGGCATCGGAGATGCCGATCTGGCCGAAGGCACGGCGGAGGCCGCCGAAGCGGTCGGTGAGCCAGAGGACGATGCCGAAGATGATCGTCGTCCAGGCGATCACTTCCGAGGTGCGCAGATCGTCGACGGCGCCGCTTGCCGTTAGCACGAAGCCGAACACGACCAGCGGAATGGAGGCGAGGGCAAGCAGGAGGACGATGCGCCTGGCTTCGCTCTTCCGTCCGGCGATGAAGTCGGCTGCACCCCTTAGCAGGAACGCCACGTCCCGGCGGAAATAGGCGATGACCGCGAGCAGGCTGCCAAGGTGGACGGCGACGTCGATGGCAACGCCCTGGTCGTAGTCCATCAGCTCGCCGACGAGCACCAGATGTCCCGACGAACTCACCGGCAGGAACTCGGTGAGGCCCTGAACGATCGCCAGAATGATCAGCTGGTCGCCCGGCACGGCATGCCCTTGTGCGAGAGGCGAATCGGGTTGTTCGCCGCCGGTGCCGCCTCTATACGAGAACCCCTTTCGGGCGCCAACCGGGCGCGAACGACACGGCCGCCGGGCCGCGACAAGGGGCTCCCCGATGCCGGTCCTCTACCATCATCCGCTCGACTCCGGCTCCCGCTATGTGCGGCTGGTCCTTGCCGAATACGGCGAGGAGGTGGAAATGCGCGAGGTGCCGCCCCTGGCGCGGAGCGAGGAGATCCTGGCGCTCAATCCGGCCGGCACCGTTCCCGTCTTCTGCGACGACAACGCCGCCGTGGTCTCGCCATCGCCGGTGATCGGCGAGTATCTGGCGGAGACCCGCGGCGTTCGTTTCGGCGAGGATTCGCTGATCGCCGCCACCGCCACGGAGCGTGCCGAGACCCGGCGGCTGGTCTCCTGGTTCGGCGACAAGATGCACGCCGAGGTGACGCGGCCGCTGGTGGAGGAACTGCTGCTCAAGCGGATTGCGCCAAACGTTCGCGGCGGCTCGCCGGATTCGGTCGCGATCCGTGCAGGCCGCTCGAATATCCGCTACCATCTTCAGTATATCGGCTACCTCGTCGAACGGCGCGATTGGCTATGCGGCAATCAGATGAGCCTCGCCGACCTCGCGGCGGCGGCTGAAATCTCCTGCCTCGATTACGCCGGCGAGGTGCCCTGGGAAGGCAATGAGGCTGCCCGGACATGGTACGCCAGAGTGAAATCGCGCCTGTCGTTTCGGCCGATCCTCGCCGATCTGGTGAAGGGCGCGCCGCCGGCGCGCCATTACGCCGATCTCGACTTCTGAGCGATCGCGCCAAGTTGCGGCGAATGCTGGATGATCTGGCGGCCGGCGAGGGCTTCGACGTGGTCCGGGTCGCCTTACCGGATGCCATCCCCGAAGCCGCCGAGCATCTGCGCACCTTCCTTGCCGACGGGCGTCACGGCGAGATGGCGTGGATGGCAACCACGGCCGACCGCCGCGCCAGCCCCGCCGCGCTATGGTCGGAAGTCAGGTCCGTGGTGATGCTGGGCATGAACTACGGCCCCGACGAGGATCCGTTGGCAGTGATCGCCAGGCGCGATCGCGGCGCCATTTCCGTCTATGCGCGCAACCGCGACTACCACGACCTCATCAAGGGCCGCTTGAAGCAGGTCGCCGGCCAGTTCGCCGCCGCGGCCTCCGCCGAGGTGAAGGTCTTCGTCGACACCGCGCCGCTGATGGAAAAGCCGCTCGCCGAGGCGGCGGGGATCGGCTGGCAGGGCAAGCACACCAACCTCGTGTCGCGGGAGTTCGGCTCGTGGCTGTTCCTTGGCGCCATCCTCACCGACGCCGACCTTGCGCCGGACGAGGCGGAGGCTGACCATTGCGGCAGCTGTCGCGCCTGCCTCGATGCCTGCCCGACCGACGCCTTCCCCGCGCCCTATCAGCTCGATGCCCGCCGTTGCATCTCCTACCTCACCATCGAGCATCCCGGCCCGATCCCGCATGAGTTTCGCGCTGCAATCGGCAACCGCATCTATGGCTGCGACGACTGCCTTGCGGTTTGTCCGTGGAACCGCTTCGCCAAGAACGGACGTGAAGCAAAGCTTGCGGCGCGCGACGATCTGAGGGCCCCGGGTCTCGCCGAACTCGCGCAGCTGGACGAGGCGGCGTTCCGAAAGCTCTTCGCCGGCTCACCGATCAAGCGGATCGGTCGCGACCGTTTCGTCCGCAACGTCCTTGTCGCGATCGGCAATTCGGGCGACCCGAATCTGGCTAAGGAAGCCGAGCGGCTGCTGGCCGATCCGAGCCCTCTCGTCCGCGGCGCCGCGGTCTGGGCGCTCGGTCGGTTGCTCGACCGGGCACGGTTTAACGATCTCGCGTCAGCCCTAGAGCCTCTCGAATCCGACGATGGCGTCCGTGAGGAATGGCAGGCGGCGGCATGACGGACGCCGTGTTCTTCAAATCCGCCGACGCGTGGCGCTGCTGGCTGGAGCGCAATCACGCGTCCGGCTCGGAGATACAGGTCGGTCTCGTCAAGAAGGGGTCGGGCCTCGTCGGCATCGACTACCGCCAGGCGCTCGACGAAGCGCTCTGCTTCGGCTGGATCGATGGCGTCCGCAACTCGATCGACGACAAGCGTTGGATGATCCGCTTCACGCCGCGCAAGCGCGGCAGCAATTGGAGCGACGTCAATCTCCGCCGGGTCGAGGAACTGCGCGAAGCGGGCCGAATGGCCACGCCCGGGCTCGAGGCGCTGGAAAGGCGCGACCCGAAGAAGGTCAGCAGCTACTCCTTCGAGAACCGAGAGGCGGCGCTGAGCGAAGCGGAAGAGGCCGCCTTCCGTCAGAACGGTGTGGCGTGGGAGTGGTTCGCGGCGCGGCCGAAATCCTATCGGCAGCCCGCGATCTTCTGGGTCGTGAGCGCCAAGCGCGACGAGACGCGTGCCCGGCGTTTGGCGACGTTGATCGAGGACTCGGCGGCCGGCCGCAAGGTCAAGCCGCTTCGGCGGCCGAGTGAAGAGCGGGAGACAAAAGCATGACGTTGATCGAGAAGATCGAGCGGGCGATCTGCCATCGCATCGCTGACTTGGCGCCGGAGAACCGGCCGTCGCCGGCGTCGTTGACGGGTGCGGCGCTGCTGGGAGCCGTCGCGGGCGGAGCGCTTGCCATCGGCGCCGTCGCCATCGGCCGGATGGCTATTGGCCAGGCGACGATTCGGAACCTTCGTGTCGAACGGCTGTCGATCGGCCAAGTCGTTCCCGACGATCGCCGCCGGCGGATCGGCCGCTCGTGAGGCTTTTGATTCTCGGGCCCGGCTACTCCGCACAGGCGGCAGTGGCGCGCCTTCAGGAACAGGCCGAGACCATCACCGCTACGGCGCGTTCGGCCGAGAAGGCGGAGGCACTTGAAGCCCGGGGCATCGAGCCGGTGCGGCTCGATGATGCCGGATCGGCGCTCGCCGACGCCACTCATCTTCTCGTGTCGATTCCGCCCGGCGAGGACGGCGATCCGGGTCTTGATGCCGTTCGTGGCCACCTCGCCTCGGCACGCCATCTCGCGAGCATCGCCTATTTCTCGACCGTCGGGGTCTATGGCGATCACGGTGGCGCCTGGGTCGACGAGACGGGCGAAACGCGCCCGAAAAGCAAGCGCTCCATCGCCCGCGTCGCGGCCGAGGAGGCGTGGCGCGAGGCGGCATCGGGTGCCGGCAAACCGCTCGCAATCCTGCGGCTGTCGGGCATCTACGGTCCTGGCCGCAACGCCCTCGCCAATCTTCGGGCCGGGACTGCGCGCCGAATCGTCAAGCCGGGTCAGGTCTTCAATCGCATCCATGTCGAGGACATCGCGGCGGCCACGGTCGCCGCGTTCGAGCGCCACTTGGACGGAACGATCAACGTCACCGACGACGAACCCGCCCCGCCGCAGGATGTCGTCGCCTTCGCCGCGCAGCTGCTGGGCGTCGAACCGCCGCCGGAGATCGCGTTCGAGGAAGCCGATCTGTCGCCGATGGCGCGCTCCTTCTACGGCGAGAACAAGCGCGTTCGGAATGCCAGAGCGAAATCGGAGCTCGGGCTCTCGTTCGCCTATCCGACCTACCGCGAGGGCCTGCGCGCGCTTTTGGAAGCGGGCGAGGGCGGCGACTGATCGGGGTGGTCGCGAAGTCGGCCCACTCTGCCTATATCTTTGTGTGAAGTGACCCAGCAGTGGAGCCTGACATGCAAGTCCCCCTCGAACTCGCCTTTCACCACGTCGACAGCACCGAATGGGCAGAGAACGAGATTCGAGAGCGTGTCGGCAGGCTCGAGCAGATCTACGACCGCATCGTCTCGTGCCGGGTGCGCGTGGAGCGTCCGAACAAGGCGCACGGCGTGCCGCCGGTGGTGAAGATCGAGATCGGCATTCCCGGCCGCGGCGAAATCGTTGTGGCGTCCGACCCGGAGCACCTGCAGCGGCGGTTCCAGCAGCCGGATCTCCACAACGCCATCAACGAGGCGTTCCGTGTCGCCGAGCGCCAGCTCCACGACATCAAGGAGCTCCGCAACCGCAAGACCATGGGGGCCCATGCCGACGTGGCGGAGTTCCTCGGTCAGGTCGCCGAGATGCACCCCGACGACGATCACGGCTTCCTCCTGACCAAGGAAGGCGGCCTCCTCTACTTCCACCGCAACAGCCTGCTGAACGGCGACTTCGACAAGCTGAACCGCGGCGACGAGGTCCACTATGTCGAGCAGGTCGGCGACACCGGCCCGATCGCCTCGAAAGTGCGCGTCAAAGGCTAGGCGAGGGCCTAGTCGGCCGTCAGGACAGCCTCGATCGTCCTCCTCAGCAGGTCGAGATCCTCCGGCCGCGACAGGCGGTGGTCGCCGTCTTTGACGAGCGTCAGGACGGCGTCGTCGGACGCGAGCCGCTCGACGAGCGCCGCCGCGTGGCTGGGCGGCACTTCGGCGTCCTCGACGCCCTGCAGAATGCGCACCGGACATCCGGTCTCGATGAGGTTGGCGCCGAAGCGGTGCTTCTCGCCGTCATCGATCAGCTTCTTTGTGATCGGCATCGGCTCGTCGCCATAGGGGCTCGGCTCGAGGTGCAGGCCGGTGGCCTCGAGGTTGGCGCGCTGCGCCTTTGTCATGCGCTGCCACATCAGATCGTGCGTCATGTCGACTGCCGGGGCGATGAGGACGAGGCCGGTCAGCCGGTGGCATTCTTCGCGCTCCCGCAACGCCTTTGCGAGAAGCAGCGCGATCCAGCCGCCCATCGAGGACCCGACGACGATCTGCGGGCCGCTCGTCGTGGCAAACACTGCCTCGGCGTCCTCTAGCCAGCGCGAGATCGTGCCGTCATTGAAGGAGCCGCCGGATTCGCCGTGGCCGGAATAGTCGAAGCGGGTGACGGTGAGCCCCCTTGTCGCGCCGAATCGATCGATATGCTCGGCCTTGGTGCCGCGCATGTCGGAGCGATAGCCGCCGAGCCAGAAAAGGCCGGGGGACTCACCCGGCCGCCGCAGCACCGCGAGGTCCCGATGCTCTGGCCCGTCTCCGACCGTCACACGGCTTCGGCTCGGAGCTGTTTCGTCGGTTTCGGTCATGGGCAACTCCGGGTGGACGATGTCACAACGTTAGCCAAAACGTCCCGTCGCGACGGGGCAACAGTTGACTTCGGGCGGGTCCGACCACAGTTTTGCCTGCGACATCGCGTTCAACTGCCATATTAGCGGTTGAATGGCGGCGGCACAGAAGCCGCGCCGCCGGTGTCGTTCTTGCAGTCAACCAGGAGAAAGCAACCATTCGTCGACCCCATAGAGCTCCCCCTCCCACGAAGGAGGGGCCACGCGTCAACTCTGATATCCGCGTGCCTGAAGTCCAACTGATCGGCCAGGACGGAGAGAACCTCGGTCCCACCGCCACGGAAAACGCGATCGCCATCGCGGAAGACGCCGGTCTCGATCTCGTCGAAATCTCGCCGAACGCCAGTCCGCCCGTCTGTAAGGTGATGGACTATGGCCGCTTCAAATATCAGGCGCAAAAGAAGGCGTCCGAGGCGCGCAAGAAGCAGAAGACCGTCGAGGTCAAGGAAATCAAGATGCGTCCCAACATCGACACGCACGACTACGACGTGAAGATGAAGGCGATGAAGAAGTTCTTCGACGAGGGCGACAAGGTGAAGGTGACGCTTCGGTTCCGCGGACGCGAGATGGCGCACCAGGAACTCGGCATCCAGCTCCTCGACAAGGTCAAGGAAGAGACGCTCGACCTCGCCAAGGTCGAGGCCGAGCCAAAGCTCGAAGGCCGCCAGATGGTGATGGTGCTGGCGCCGCGCTAAGCGGCGCAGCCCGGACTTTGAGGGCGGTCTCGGTCGTTCCGGCGGTTGTGAAGCGAAGCGCCGGAACCTCCTACGGAAACACCAAGATCGAGGTTCCGGATCGACCTGATGGCCGTCCGGAACGGCGGCGCGACCGGCTGTACCCACCCCGCTTGCCACCCAGGCCCGGCGCCACTATAACGCCGCTTCTTCCGTGGCCCGGCCTGTAGGGCATGCCGTGGCGGCGGAGAAAGCTCAATCGAGAGAACCCCTGGATTTGGGCGCCCGGCGCCTGAAATCCCTATTGGAGAGCCAAATGCCCAAGATGAAGACCAAGAGCAGCGCCAAGAAGCGCTTCAAGCTCACTGGCAGAGGCAAGGTGTTGGTGCAGCAGGCCGGCAAACGTCACGGCATGATCAAGCGCACCAACAAGTTCGTTCGCAACGCCCGCGGCATGACCGTGCTCGACGAGTCCGATGCAAAGGTCGTCAAGCGTCATTTCCTGCCCAACGGCTAGCGGATAGGAGACCCAAGCCATGTCACGAGTGAAGCGCGGCGTCACCGCCCATGCCCGCCACAAGAAGGTCCTGAAGAAGGCCGAGGGATATTACGGTCGGCGCAAGAACACCATTCGCGTTGCCAAGCAGGCCGTCGAGAAGGCGCAGCAATACGCTTATCGCGACCGCAAGAACCGCAAGCGCACCTTCCGCGCGCTGTGGATTCAGCGCATCAACGCGGCCGCCCGCATGCACGGGCTCACCTATGGCCGATTTATCGACGGGCTCGGCAAGGCGGGCGTCGAGGTCGACCGCAAGGTGCTGGCCGATCTCGCGGTCCACGAGCCTGACGCGTTCAAGGCGCTGGTCGAGCGGGCGCAGGGCGCTCTCGGCTAGACGCCGCGCCGGCGGACCGCTCAGTCCCTTTCATCCGAGCCCGTAGATGATAAAGCTTGCCCGGCTCCGTCGGGCGGGCGCGCAGCGATTCCGGCCGCGAAGCGAGCGCCCGGGTCGCGAAGTTGAGCAGGGCGAGGACGCAAGGGGAACGAGATGACGGATGTCGAGAGCCTGGAGAAGGAAATCCGGGCCGCCGTCGAGAAGGCCGATAGCGAAGACGCGCTGGAAGCGGTGCGGGTCTCCGTGCTTGGCAAGAAGGGCTCCGTCTCAGAGCTCCTGAAGACGCTCGGCGCGATGTCTCCGGAGGAACGTCAGACCGCCGGTCCGGCCTTCAACGGCCTCAAGCAGCGTGTCGGCGAGGCGATCGCAGCGCGTCGCGATACGCTGAAGCGCGAGGAACTGACGCTCCGCATCAGCAACGAGGCGGTCGACGTCACGCTGCCGGTTCGTCCGTCATCGCTCGAAATGGGCCGCATTCACCCGGTCTCGCAGGTCATCGACGAGATCACCGTGATCTGTGCCGATCTCGGCTTCGCCGTCGCCGAGGGGCCGGACATCGAGACCGACTACTACAATTTCACCGCGCTCAATTTCCCCGAGGGCCACCCGGCCCGCGAGATGCACGACACCTTCTTTTTGCAGCCAAACGAATCCGGCGAACAATTGGTGCTGCGGACTCATACCTCTCCCGTCCAGATCCGCACGATGGAGACGCAGAAGCCGCCGATCCGGGTCGTCATCCCCGGCCGCACCTATCGCTGCGATTCCGACCAGACCCACACGCCGATGTTCCACCAGCTCGAGGGTCTGGTCATCGACGAGACGACCCATATCGGCCATCTCAAATGGACGCTGCAGGAGTTCTGCAAGGCGTTCTTCGAGGTGAAGGACGTCCAGATGCGGTTCCGGCCATCCTTCTTTCCGTTCACCGAGCCGTCGATGGAGGTCGATATCCGCTGTCGACGCGTCGGCAACGAGGTTCGCTTCGGCGAGGGCGACGACTGGATGGAGATCCTCGGCTGCGGCATGGTTCACCCCAACGTCCTTCGTTCGGGCGGGCTCGATCCGGACCGCTATCAGGGCTTCGCCTGGGGCATGGGGATCGACCGTCTGGCGATGCTCAAATACGGCATGCCGGACCTTCGCGCCTTCTTCGACGCCGATGTCCGCTGGCTGCGCCATTACGGCTTCCGGCCGCTCGACATGCCTTCGCTCGCCGCGGGGCTGAGTTCGTGAGCACGCCGGAGCCCAGGCCGCCCGCGCCGCCCAAACCGCCGCGCCGTGTCGTCTATATTGGCGGCTACGGCCGCAGCGGCTCGACGTTGCTCGGCCGCGTCTTCGCCGAGAAGCGCAACGTGCTCCATCTCGGTGAGGTCCATCGCGGCCTCCCGAAGGCGCGAAAACACGGGCGGATGTGCACCTGTGGGCGGACGGTGGCGGAATGCCCTGCCTGGGGCACGAGCCGTAAACGCAGGGCGAGGATGATGCGAAAGGGTGGCCTCGAGGGCCATGCAGGGATCCTGCGCTCGATGCTGAAGCAGGGCCGGTGGCGGACAGTCGTCGACTCCTCGAAGACCGCCTGGGGCCACGCCTCCGATCCCATCCGGCTGAAGCCGCTGGTCGAGCCGTATGCCTTCACGCTCGTTCACCTGGTGCGCGACCCGCGCGGCGTTCTGTGGTCGGTACTGCGGGAACGCGCCGCCGATCGACGCAGTTCGGTGTTCGCTCAGGCGTGGCACGCGATCAGCGTGAGTGTCGGCTGGTGCTACGCCAACTATGCGTGCCTCCGCTTTCAGCGGCGGTTTCCGGAAGACTATGTTCGCGTCCGCTACGAGCACGCGATCCGGCACGGCCTTCCCCAATCGCTGGCGCGACTGGCACCGACCGACCCGCTTCGTGGCAAGCGCATCGAGAACAAGTTCGACAACCACCACGCCCTTGCCGGTAATCGCATGCGCCGCAGCGACGAAATCGCGATCGAACTCGATGATGCGTGGCGGCGTGATATGCCGCGCTCTCTGTCGCTCGCCGTCCTCGCGCTCACATGGCCGCTGCGGAGGCTCTATCGCACCGCGCCGTCGGGCCCGCCGCTCGCCCACAACCGGGAACGTTTGTCGACATGAAGTTCACCCTGTCATGGCTGAGGGAGCATCTCGACACGTCCGCTTCGGCGGATGAGATCGCGCAGCGGCTTACGGCGATCGGCCTCGAGGTCGAGCATGTCGAGAATCGCGCCGAAGCTCTCGCGCCGTTCCGCATCGCCAGTGTCGTTGCGGCCGAACAGCACCCGAACGCCGACCGGCTTCGCGTCTGCATGGTCGACCTCGGCGATGGCAACACCGTTCAGGTCGTCTGCGGCGCACCCAATGCCCGCGCCGGGATGAAAGGCGTGTTCGCGCCGCCCGGGACATACATTCCCGGCACCGGCGTCGAACTGAAGGTCGGGACGATCCGCGGTGTCGAATCGCACGGCATGCTGTTGTCGGAGCGTGAGCTCGGCCTGTCCGACGAGCATGAAGGCATCGTCGATCTCCCCGGCGATGCGCCGGTGGGCGAAGCGTACGCCGCGTGGATGCAGCTCGACGATCCGGTCATCGATGTCGCGGTGACGCCGAACCGGCCCGATTGCCTCGGCGTCACTGGCATCGCGCGCGATCTCGCGGCCGCAGGCGTCGGCAAGCTGAAGCAGCGGTCGATCAAGCCGGTCGAGGGCTCGTCAGCACCGTCCGTCTCGGTCCGCCTCGATTTCGGCGACACGGACCCGCTCTGCCAGGCGTTCGCCCTTCGCGAAGTGCGCGGGGTGAAAAACGGCCCGTCGCCCGACTGGCTGCAGCGCCGTCTCCGTGAGATCGGCCTCAGGCCGATCAACGTGCTCGTCGACATCACCAACCTCGTCACTTTCGATCGCGGCCGGCCGCTTCACGTCTTCGACGCCGACAAGGTTGCCGGCGATCTTGTCGTCCGGCGCGCCGCCAAGGGCGAGACGCTACTGGCGCTCGACGGCAAGACGCATCAGCTCGACGACACGGTGTGCGTCATCGCCGACGACAACGGCGTTGAGTCGATTGCCGGGATCATCGGCGGCGAAGCGTCGGGCTGTACCGAGGAGACCACCAACGTCCTGATCGAGTCCGCGCTATGGGAGCCGCTCAACATCGCCCGCACGGGCCGAACGCTCGGCATCAACACTGATGCAAGATTCCGCTTCGAGCGCGGTGTCGATCCGGCGATGACGGTGCCCGGCCTCGACCTTGCGACGCGCATGGTCCTCGACCTTTGCGGCGGCGAGCCGAGCGAACTCCTGTTGATGGGAACGATCCCGGAGGAAACGCGGCGGATCGATTTCCCGGTGACGGAAGTCAAGCGCCTTTCCGGGCTCGACGTTTCGAGCACGCGGATTCTGTCGATCCTCGGCGCGCTGGGCTTCCACGCCTCCGGCACGCGCGGCCAGTCGCTGACCGTCGCAGTCCCATCCTGGCGCCCCGACATCGAGGGCAAGGCCGATCTCGTCGAAGAGATTGTCCGCATTGTCGGCGTCGACGAGGTGCCGTCGACACCGCTGCCGCAGATAACAGGTGTAGCGCCGCCGATCCTGACGACGGGGCAGAAGCGGGCGCGCCTCGCCAAGCGGACGCTGGCAGCGTCCGGATACACCGAGGCGGTCACGTGGTCCTTCATCTCGGAGACCGAGGCGAACGCGTTCGGTGGCGCGACAGTGGAACTCTCCAACCCGATCTCGGTGGAGATGTCGCACATGCGCCCGAGCCTGATACCGGGCCTCGCTGCAGCCACCGGCCGCAACGCCGACCGAGGGTTCGCCGACACAGCTTTGTTCGAGGTCGGCCAGATCTATCGCGGCACACGCCCGGAGGATCAGCTTCTGGCGGCGACGGGCCTTCGGCATGGAACGGCTGGAAGGCTGGGGACAGGGCGTCACTGGTCCGGGCCGGCGCCGGCGGTTTCGGTGTTCGACGCCAAGGCCGATCTGATGGCGCTGCTCGAGGCTCTCGGAGCGCCTGTCGCCAAGCTTCAGATCGCTGCCGAAGGGCCGGCCTGGTTCCATCCGGGCCGCGTCGGCACGATCCGGCTCGGCCCGAAGAACACGCTCGGCTGGTTCGGCGAACTGCATCCGGCAACGCTGGAGCGGCTCGATCTCGATGGTCCGGTTGCTGCATTCGAGCTGATTGTCGATTCGGTACCCGAGCCGAAGGCGAAGCCGACGCGGACACGTCCGCCGCTGACGATCAGCGACCTCCAGCCGGTCCGCCGTGACTTCGCCTTTGTCGTCGACCGCGACGTCGCCGCCGATCAGATTGTCGGCGCCGCCCGGCGTGCCGACCAGACGATGATCACCGACGTTGCGGTCTTCGATCTCTTCGAAGGTGAGGCGCTCGGCGCCGACAAGAAGTCGGTCGCAATCGAGGTCACGCTGCAGCCGACCGAGCGGACGCTCACTGACGAGGAAATCGAGGCGTTCGGAACGAAGATCGTCGAAGCCGTTGCGAAGGCAACCGGCGGCGAGTTGCGCGGCTAGGCGGCGTCGCTAGCCGTCATACTGTTCATCGAGCGCATAGCCGGCACCGCGCACCGTCCGGATCGGGTCCTTGGCGCGGCCGCGGTTGATGGCCTTCCGCAACCGCCCGACATGGACGTCGACGGTCCGTTCGTCGACATAGACCTCGCGGCCCCAAACGCCGTCGAGCAACTGCTCGCGGGAAAACACGCGCCCCGGGCTCTGCATGAGGAACTCGAGCAGCCGATACTCCGTGGGGCCCAGATGCATCTCGCGGCCCGAGCGGCGGACACGGTGGGTCTGGCGATCGAGCTCGAGATCCCCTGTGCGAAGGATCGAAGCGATCGTCTCCGGCCGGGCGCGGCGGAGGATCGCCCGGACCCGCGCCATCAGTTCCGGCACCGAAAACGGCTTGACGACATAGTCGTCCGCACCGGTGGCGAGACCGCGGATGCGCTCCGATTCCTCGCCGCGTGCCGTCAGCATGATGATCGGCAGCTCGCGGGTCTCGTCGCGCAGCCGGAGGCGGCGGCAGAGTTCGATGCCGGAGACGCCCGGCAGCATCCAGTCGAGCAGCAGGAGATCGGGGATGTTCTCGCGGAGCTTCAGTTCCGCCTCATCACCGCGGAGCGACGCCTCGACCACGTAGCCCTCGGCTTCGAGGTTGTAGCGGAGCAGCGTCGTCAGCGGCTCCTCGTCCTCAACGATCATCACGCGGGGGGTCATGCGTTGGTCTCCCAGGCAATCATCCGGTCAAGGACGAGCTGCCTGTCAGTCATCCGTCTGGGGCAGGTCGACCGGCGAGGTCGACGTGCGATCATCCTTGGGCCGCTCGTCCTCGAGCGTCACGCCGGTGATCTGATAGTGGACGGTTTCTGCGATGTTGGTCGCATGATCGCCGATCCGCTCGATGTTCTTCGCGCAGAACAGGAGATGGGTGCAGAAGCCGATATTGCGTGGGTCTTCCATCATGTAGGTCAGCAGTTCGCGGAAGAGCGAGGTGTAGAGCGCATCGATCTCCTCGTCGCGCTCCCAGACCGCCAGCGCCTGCTTGACGTCGCGTCGGCCATAGGCGTCGAGAACGTGCTTCAGTTGCTCGAGGCTGAGCTCGGACAGATGCTCCACGCCATGCATCAGCGATTGGGGCTTGAACTGGCCTTCCAGGGCGATGACCCGCTTGGCGATGTTCTTGGCCAGGTCGCCAACGCGCTCGAGATCGGACGCGATACGAATCGCCGCAACGATCTCGCGGAGGTCCTGCGCCATCGGCTGACGCCGCGCGATGATGAGGATCGACTTCTCCTCGATCTCCCGCTGCAGGCGATCGATCTTGGCGTCTTCCTCAATAACCGCCTCGGCCCGAGCGGTGTCGGAGCGCTTGAGCGCGCCCATGGATTGATCGACCATCTGTTCCGCCATGCCGCCGATTTCGGCGACGTTGCGGCTGATCTCACGAAGCTCGTCGTCGAACTCCGCTACGGTGTGCGCCTCGGGCATCCGTTTCCTCCTGGGGCCGCTAACCGAAGCGGCCGGTGATGTAGTCCTGTGTCCGCTGATCCTTCGGGTTGGTGAACATGAAGTCGGTTGCGCCGACCTCCACCAGAATGCCGAGATGGAAGAACGCGGTGGTTTGCGACACGCGCGCGGCCTGCTGCATCGAGTGCGTGACGATGATGATCGTGTAGTTCTCGCGCAGTTCGGCGATCAGATCCTCGATCTTCGCCGTTGCGATCGGATCGAGCGCCGAGCACGGCTCGTCCATGAGGATCACTTCCGGGCTGACCGCAATCGCCCGCGCGATGCAAAGGCGCTGCTGCTGGCCGCCGGAAAGGCCGGTGCCCGGCTCCTGCAGCCGGTCCTTCACTTCCTCCCAAAGCGCTGCCTTGCGGAGGCTGCTTTCCACGATCTCGTCGGTCGTCGCCTTGTTCTGCGCCAGGCCGTGGATCTTGGGACCGTAGGCAATGTTCTCGTAGATCGACTTCGGAAACGGGTTCGGCTTCTGAAACACCATCCCGACGCGCGCGCGCAGCTCGACCACGTCGAGGTTCGGGTCGTGGATGTCCGTTTCGTCGATCCTGATGTCACCTTCGACACGCGCGATATCGATCGTGTCGTTCATGCGATTGATGCAACGCAGGAACGTCGACTTGCCGCAACCCGACGGGCCGATAAAGGAGGTGACCGTACGATCGTGGATATCGATGCTGACGTCGAACAGGGCCTGCTTCGGCCCGTAGAAGACGTTCACGTCCTTTACGCCGACCTTAACCTTGCTCGGCTTGTCGGAACTGCCGGCATTGGCGGTGGCCATCTTTGCCAGATCGGAGGCTCCCGACGATTCGTCCATGATTCTCTCCGCTAGATTCGAGTTACCAGGTACGCTCAAGCCGTCGCCGCAGATAGATCGCAACGGCATTCATGGTGATCAGGAAGCCGAGCAGCACGAGGATGCCGGCCGATGTCTTGGCGACGAACCCACGCTCCGGACTGTCGGCCCAGATGAAGATCTGTGTAGGCAATGCGGTGGACGCATCGGTCAATCCGCCCGGGTCGCCCGGAACGAATGCGTTCATGCCGATGAGAAGCAGCGGTGCCGTTTCGCCCAGCGCCTGTGCCAGGCCGATGATCGTGCCCGTCAGGATTCCCGGGATCGCCAGCGGCAGCACGTGATGCATGACCACCTGATGTTTCGAGGCGCCAACGCCGTAGCCGCCCTCGCGGATCGACGGAGGCACCTGTTTGAGCGCTGCGCGCGTCACAATGATCATTGTCGGCAGCGTCATCAAGGACAGGACCATGCCGCCGACGAGCGGCGCCGATCGCGGTAGCCCGATGAAGTTGATGAAGACGGCCAGACCGAGAAGGCCGAAGACGATCGACGGGACCGCCGCGAGGTTGTTGATGTTGACCTCGATGAGACCCGTCCATCGGTTCTTGGGCGCAAACTCCTCCAGATAGACGGCGGCTGCGATGCCCACCGGAAAGCTGATCAGGAAGGTGACCAGCAGCAGATAGAACGAGCCGACGATGGCGCCGCGAAGGCCGGCGAGTTCGGGGAAACGGCTGTCCGAATTGGTGATCAGGCCCCAGTTGAGCGGTGTCGATATACGGCCTTGCTCGACAAGCTCGTCGAAGAGGGCGATCTCGAAGTCGTTGACCCGACGACGATCCTCCGGGAGGTCGCGGTCGATGACGCCCTTGTTGAGCTGATCGAACGGATCGGAAGCCGGGATAACGATCTCGAATGTCTGGCCGATCAGCGACGGATTTGCGACGACTTCGTCGCGAACCATGAAATGGGCGTTGTTGGTAAGGATGTTGCGGGCCGTTCGGACATCGGCGGGATCCTCAAGCTCCGGATACTTCGATGCGATCGAATCTAGGACGATCTGCCTGAAGTTCCCTCGCTCGATGTTCTCTGGATCGACAAGCTCGGGGTCGACGAAGATGTCGACTGTGACGCGCGTCTGCACGAAGGCGGTGCGGCCGTCGATGATCAGCGTGGCGAGCAGGATGCCGAGCACACCGACTGCAATTATGATCGCGGTGAGGCCGTAGATCTTGAGGCGCGTATCGGCGCCATAGCGCCGCCGGCGGCTCCGCTTCGCGGCGTCCGACGACCAGTTGACGGTGCCGTCGGCGTTGCGAGTGCTGTCGACAGTGGTTTCGGCCATTCTCAGCGCCCCCTAGTCGTACTTCTCGCGGAAACGATTGACGAACCGCAGCGCGATCACGTTGAGCGCCAGCGTTGCGATGAACAGGACCAGACCGAGTGCAAACGCTGCCAGCGTCTTCGGACTGTCGAACTCGGTATCGCCGATCAACAGCGTCACGATCTGAACCGTGACCGTGGTCACGCTGTCTAGCGGGTTGAAGGTGAGGGTCGCGATCAGACCCGCCGCCATCACCACGATCATCGTCTCGCCGATGCCGCGGCTGACGGCGAGAAGGACGCCGCCCATGATGCCGGGAAGCGCGGCGGGCAAGAGCACCTTGGTCATGGTTTCGGCGCGGGTCGCTCCCATCGCCAGCGAGCCGTCGCGAAGCGATCGCGGTACGGCGCGGAGCGCGTCGTCGGAGATCGACGAGATGAACGGGATCAGCATCACGCCCATCACGACGCCGGCGGCGATTGCCGCGTTAGGTGATACGTCCAGTCCCAGCCCCTGCCCGGCGTCGCGGACCGCTGGAGCCACCGTCAGCACTGCGAAGAAGCCGTAGACCACGGTGGGAACGCCGGCGAGGATCTCGAGGATAGGCTTGATGGTGTTGCGCACCCGGCTGCTGGCATATTCGACGAGGTAGATCGCGGTGAAGAGCCCGACCGGTGTGGCGAACAGCATTGCGATGGTCGCAATGACCAGCGTGCCGGTGAACACCGGCACCGCGCCGAAGGCGCCTTCGCCGGCGATCTGGTCTTCGCGGATGGAGATCTGCGGCTCCCAATTGGTACCGAACAGGAACTCCTGGACCGGGACGAGCCGAAAGAATTGGTAGGCTTCGACCACCAGTGAAACGACGATGCCGATGGTGGTCAGGATCGCTGCGACGGAGCAGGCGATCATCAAACCGGAGAGCACGCGCTCATAGTTGTTTCTGGCGCGAAAGCGTGGGTTGAGGCGCGATCGGGTGAACGCGAAGACACCGGCACCGAGCGCAAACGCTACAACGACCATCGCCCAGTCAGCGATGTCGGTCCAACTGTTGAGCCGGTCTGCCGCGTCCTGGATGACGGGGTCGGGCTCCCCGAACAACAACCCCTGCGCGGTGTTCTTGATGTCGGTAAGGACGAGATTGATTTGCGAATCGGTCATTCCCTCGGTGAAGGAGGCCGGAACGCTCGCCATGATGAGGTTGTCTACGACTGTCCCGCTCAGCGCCGCCCAGAGGAGAACCAGCACCGTTGCCGGAATGCCGACCCAAACGGCGACGAACATCCCGTGATAGTTCGGGAGCGAGTGGACCTCGCGTCCGCCTTGTGCGGTGACGAAGCGGCGTCCGGATGACCGCCCGACAAAAAAGGCGGCCAAAGCCATGCAGAATATCAGTAGAATCGCCCAGCCGAGCATTACACTTCTGCCCCCCAGAAGGTTCCGCCGCGCCCGGTGGGGCGCGGCGGCAGTTTCAAGATCCGCTTACTGGTAGCGGGTCATGTGCACGCCGTTGATGGCGTTGTCCTGGGTCTCGCCGCGGACGTCGTCGCTCAGCGGGATGAGACCGCGGGAGGAGAGATAGCCGCCCGGGCCGATCGAGGCCTCGGAGACGTACTCTTCGACAAACTCCTGCAGACCCTGGATGACGCCACGGTGCGCGTTCTTCACGTAGAAGAACAGCGGACGCGAGATGCCGTAATCACCCGAGGCAATGGTCTCCTCGTTCGGCTCGACGCCCTCGATGGCGACCGGCTTCAGCGTGTCCTGGTTCTCGAACAGGAACGAGTAGCCGAAGATGCCGAGCGCGTTGGGGTCGGCACCGAGACGCTGAACGATCAGGTTGTCGTTCTCACCGGCCTCGATGAACGGACCGTCCTGACGCATGCGCTGGCAGACTTCCTCGAAGCGGTCTTCGTCGGTCTCTTCGAGAGCGGCGATCGCCGGGAACTCCTCGCAGCCCTCTTCCATGACCAACTCGACAAAGGCGTCGCGGGTACCGGAGGTCGGCGGCGGGCCGAAGATGGTGATCTCGGTCGCCGGGAGCGACTCGTCGATCTCGTTCCACATGGTGAACGGGTTGTCGACGATCTCGCCGTCAACCTCGACCTCGGCGGCGAGCGCCTGGAACAGCTGAGCCTTGGTCAGGTCCAGATCCGGGCCTTCGACCGAATGGGCGACCGAAAGACCGTCAAAGCCGATCAGAACCTCGGTGATGCTATCGACGCCGTTCTCGATGCACAGATCGTATTCCGACTCGCGCATCGAGCGCGAAGCGCCGGTGATGTCCGGATGATCGACGCCGACGCCGCCGCAGAAGATCTGCATGCCGCCGCCCGTGCCGGTGGACTCAACAACCGGAGCCGGGAAACCGGTGGCATTGGCGAACTCTTCCGAGACCGCCTGCGTGAATGGGAACACCGTCGACGAGCCGACGATGCGAATCTGGTCACGGCTCTGGGCCATGACGACGGCCGTCGAGGCCATGATGGCGAGCGTCGCGACGCCGCCAATAGTCTTGTAATTCATGTCCGTCTCCCTGAGAAATGGGACAGTAAGGGGCGTGGCTGCGCGCCATTTCGCCCTCTGCGCGGCGGACCGTAGGGACGGCGTGCAATCGTTCTATGACGGCTATGTTACGGTTTTACGACGCGCTAACCGCTTGAATCGCTTCGCGATCTTCCAGCCGATTGCTGGGGATAGTCTCGGAGTCCGGGAAATGGATTGTGAACCTCGCCCCAGCCCCCGGGCGGCTCTCGATCTGCAGCCGGGCGCGGTGTCGGCTGACGATATGCTTCACGATCGCAAGTCCCAGCCCGGTGCCGCGATGGCGACGGCTCTCATCGGCATCGACGCGGTAGAAGCGCTCCGTCAGACGGGGCAGGTGTTCCGGGGCGATCCCCGGGCCGAAGTCGGTGATTGACACGGAACACGGTCCGTTATCGCCGCTGGTGGCGATCTCCACCACGACCTTCTCGCCCGACTGCCCATATTTGCAGGCATTCTCGACGAGGTTGTTGAACACCTGGACAAGCTCGTCACGATCGCCGGCAATCAGAATCTCGGCCTGCGGCAGTTCGGCCTCGATCCGTACCCCGAGCTCGCTCGCCAGCGGCGCCATGGTGTCGACGACGTGGCGGACGAGGTGGACGAGGTCGAGCTTCTCACGCGGGACGACATGTGCGCGCATCTCGATCCGGCTGAGCGAGAGGAGATCGTCGATCAGCCGGCTCATCCGCATCGCCTGCTCGTGCATCATCGCCAGAAAGCGGTTGCGGGCCTCGGCGTCGTCCTTCGCCGGTCCTTGCAGCGTCTCGACGAAACCGGCCAGCGAGGCCAGCGGCGTCCTGAGCTCGTGACTGGCATTGGCGACGAAGTCGACCCGCATCCGTTCGGTCGCCTTGGCCTCGGTGAGATCATCGAGGGTCAGCAGATAGGCTTCCTGCCCCGGCGTTTGATCGAGCGGGGCGAACCACGCCTGGAACGTCCGTTCGGCCGGCACGCGTTCGACGAACTGGACCTGCTGCGGTCCGCCGCCTCTGGTCACGCGCGTGAACGCCGCCACCAGCTCCGGATGGCGGAGGCGGAAGGGGAGGAGTTCGCCGGTTTCGATGCCGAATGTGGCAATCGCCCGGTCGTTGGCATAGCGGACCGTGCCGTCCGCGCCGAGGATGAAGCATGGCGCCGGGAGCGACTGGGCCAGCGACCGGGTGCCGGGGAGCAGCCGCTCGGTCGGGTCGGGCGCCCGTAAGCCGGCGCCACGGGGGACGCTGCGCTCGCTTGGGATCGAGACCATCGCGGCGACCAGAACCGCCAGCATGATTGCAGCGCCCGGAAGCGAGATGAGGTCGGCGATCGCCAGAATAGCAAGCGCGGCGACCGCTACAACGAGCAGGCGAGACGAGCGGATCAGCCGGCGGCGCATGACCGACCGCGCCGGTGAATTCTGTCCCTGATTTCGCTCGCTCATTGTCCTGGTCGGCAATCCATTGGCGTGAGTGACGAATCGCCACTCCCCACAAAGCCCACTACGCCAATATGATCTATTGACGACAGTTAGACGAATAGTGTCACACGGCCCCGCCGACGTGCCATCAAGCGTCGCGTGGGATTCATTGGCGTCTGACACCGTCTTGCCATATAAGCGCCCGCTTAGGCCTCACACTTGCTTCTACGCCGCCATCGCGGCGCCCATATGTCCACCCCCCTTCCGCCGCCAAGGGGTGAAGGAGAGCCTTTAGCAGTCGCCAGCCAAGACGCATGACGGATTTCTACACGGTTCTCTGCAACGCTCTTGATCGCGTCGGCGCGGTCGATTTCGAGGAACGCGATCGCGTCTACGGTCACGTGCGCGACGTCATGTTGCGGAAGCTCCGCAATCATCGCCCGCCGCTCCTCGAAGCCGAAATCGAGAGCCGTCTCAATACCTTCGACGCGGCGATCGATCGCATCGAGACCGAACTGGCGGAGCCCTCGCAACGCTTCGTCCATCAGGGCGGCGCGCAAAGCCGGCGCGAGCGCCTCGAGGTCGCGGCCGAAGCGGACGAGGCGTCCGCCGATGCGGATTGGGCGGAGGAAGAGCCACCGCCCGAGCCGGTTTGGGGCTCGCCGGCCATTGAGATGGCCTGGGACGAAACCGCCGAACAATGGCGCGATCCGCCAGAGGATTCCCACGACCGTTCCCGCGTGGTCTCCGAGGAAGACGAATGGGACACGCCCGGCCAGTGGAACGAATACGGCGACGAGACCTATGAAGATCGCGAGCCCGCGGTCCGCTCCTGGGCCGCTGACGACACCGATCGGGGCGCGCGTCCGGCCGCCTATCGCGAGCCGGCGGATGATGAAGATGCCCGATCCGACCGCCGTTCCGGCCGCGAGGCGCGGGGCGGCTTGTTTGCCCGCCTCGCGGGGCTGTTCGCAAGGCGCGAACCGGCCCGGCGTGACGAGCGAAAGCGCCGACCGCCCGCCGGCCGCGCCCAGGAATTGGACCCGATCGACGAGCTTGCCGGACGCCTCGGCAGCGAGTCGCGCGGCGCGCGGCGCGAGCCGCTGCTCCTGAGCGGACCGGGCCGGCCGGAACCGCGGCTTTTCCTCCCCAGTCCGGATTCCGCCGGCGATGAGGAGAGGCCGCGCTCGCTCCCGCAGTCGGAGGTGCCGACGCCGGTGCCTTCCCGCGCCGCCCCCGCGCCGCGCCGATGGGATCAGTTCGAGGAAGAGGACGAGCGGCCTCGCCGTCGCAGATCGCGGCGACGCGAGACACCGCCGCGGCGCGAGCGCCGACGTCAGGCGCCTCCGCCGGAGCCGACGGAAGAGGAGGCGGCGTTTGCCGAGGCGCCGGCCGATCGCCGCAGCAATCAGCGCCGTATCCTGCGTTTCGCGCTCCTGGCGTTCGCTGTGATTGTCTTTGCCTGGGCAGCCTATGTGTTCGTCCCGATCCTCTTTCCCGCCGAGCCCGAGGGCACCGAGCCCGAGCCGGTCGAGACCGCCGAGCCGGTTCCGGCCGCCGAGGCGGGCGAGCAATTCGTCCTCTTCCGCGGCGAGGACCCGACCATCTTCGAATCCGGCTCCGACAATCCGGTCGAGTTCGTGGCTGGCGGGGAAGGCGGCGGTTACGTTCAGATCGGCTCGACGATTACCTCTGGCGGCGCCCGCGCCGTGATCGGGCCGGGCCTTGCCGAACAGCTCGCAGGCCACGAAGTGCGCGTCATCATGGAAGTCCGCGGATCGCCGTCGCAGCCGGCGGCAACGACGCGCCTCGGCTACCAGCGCGGCGTTGCCATCAATGACTGGAAGATCTTGCGCGTCCCGACGGATTTCGGAGTGATCTCGGCGACCTGGGTGGTCGGTCCCGATGCCGGCAACCGCGAGGACTATCTCCTCATCGAGCCCGGCGTGCCCGGCGACGGCAACTCGATCGATATCCGCGCCATCGCCATCGAGATCATCGACTGACGCACGTCGGTCGGGCGCGGCTCAGCTCAGGCGGTTGCGCACATAGCCGTGCGCAACGAGGTAGGAGAAGACGCGGTCGGCCATCGCGGCGGGCGTTTCCACCGCGGCGTTGAGATGAATATCGGGCGCCTTCGGCGGCTCATAGGGGCTGTCGATGCCGGTGAAGTTCTTGATCTCGCCCTGCCGCGCCTTGCGATAGAGCCCCTTCGGGTCGCGCTCCTCGGCCACCTCCAGTGGCACGTCCACGAAGATCTCCACAAACTCGCCGTCGCCGACGAGATCACGTGCCATCTGCCGCTCCGAACGGAACGGCGAGATGAACGAAACCAGGACAATCAGGCCGGCATCGACGAAGAGCTTCGAGGCTTCACCCACGCGTCGGATATTCTCCACGCGGTCGGCGTCGGTAAAGCCGAGATCACGGTTGAGCCCGTGGCGGACATTGTCGCCGTCGAGAAGGTAGGTGTGCCCCCCGGCAAGGTGGAGCTTCTCCTCCAGGAGATTGGCCACGGTTGACTTGCCGGCGCCGGACAGGCCGGTGAACCACAACACCGCCGGGCGCTGGCTCTTGGCGTCGGCGCGGGCCTGCTTGTCGATTGTCAGCGCCTGCAGGTGAATGTTTGTCGCCCGGCGAAGGCCGAAGCGGATCATGCCCGCCGCCACCGTCGCATTGGAGAAGCGGTCGATGAGGATGAACGAGCCGGTCGTCTGGTTCTGTTCGTAGGGGTCGAACGCAATCGGCTCGACCAGCGACAGATTGCAGAAGCCGATATCGTTGAGGCCGAGCGTCTTCGCCGCGAGCGGCTTGAACGAGTCAACGTCGACCTGGTGCTTCAACTCGCTGATCGCGGCGCCGACGGTGCGCGTGCCGGACTTCAGGAGATAGGAGCGTCCCGGAAGCATCTCCTCCTGGCTCATCCAGATCACATGCGCCGCGAGCTGGTCGGAGACTTCCGGCCGCGCCGCCGCATCGACGATCACGTCGCCGCGCGAAAGGTCGATCTCGCGGTCAAGGGTGAGGGTCACCGCGGTTCCGGCCGACGCCTTGTCGACGTCTCCGTCGGCGGTGACGATCCGCGATATCCCCGCCGACTGGCCGGTCGTCGCCGAAACGATCGTCTGTCCCGGTTTCACCTCGCCGGAGGCGATCGTCCCGGCATAGCCGCGAAAATCGGCGCTTGGCCGGCTGACCCACTGCACCGGAAAGCGCATCGGCGTGTCGATCTCGCCGCCGCGGACGTCGATTTCCTCCAGATAGGAGAGGAGCCGCGGGCCGTCATACCAGGAAAGATTCGGGCTCGGCGCCGTGACGTTGTCACCGAAACGCGCCGAGAGCGGGATGACGATCTGCGTGTCGAAGCCGAGATCGGCCGTCAGTTCCTCGAAGTCCGCAGCGATCGCCGCAAACCCGGCCTGGTCGTATCCGATGAGGTCGATCTTGTTCACCGCCACCACGACGTGGCGGATGCCGAGCAGCCAGGCGATGAAGGCGTGGCGCCGCGTCTGGCGGAGAATGCCCTGCTGCGCGTCGACGAGCAGAACCGCCAGATCGGCGGTCGAGGCGCCGGTCGCCATGTTGCGCGTATATTGCTCGTGACCCGGCGTGTCGGCGACGATGAAGCGACGCCGGTCGGTCGCGAAATAGCGATAGGCGACGTCGATCGTAATGCCTTGCTCGCGCTCGGCCTCGAGGCCGTCGACCAGCAGCGCGAAATCGATCTCGCCGCCGGTCGTGCCGTGCTTCCGCGAGTCGCGCTCCAGCGTGACCAGCTGATCCTCGAAGAGGCGCTTGGAATCGTGCAGCAGCCGGCCGATCAGGGTCGACTTGCCGTCGTCGACGCTGCCGCAGGTGAGGAAGCGAAGGAGGTCCTGCTCGCCCTCCTGGGTCAGGAGTTCGGTGACCGCCTCGTGATCGATCGCAATGGCACCGGCCATCAGAAATAGCCCTCGCGCTTCTTCTTCTCCATCGAGCCGGATTCGTCGTGATCGATCAGCCGGCCTTGTCGTTCCGACGTCCGGGCGATCAGCATCTCCGCGACGATGTCCTCAAGCGTTGTCGCCTCGGACTCGATCGCCGCCGTCAGCGGGTAGCAGCCGAGCGTGCGGAAGCGGACGCTGAGTTCCTCCGGCGTCTCGCCCGGTTCGAGCCGCATGCGGTCGTCGTCGACCATGATCAGCTGACCGCTGCGATGCACCACCGGCCGTTTCGCCGCGTAGTAGAGCGGCACGATCGGGATGTCCTCGGCGAGGATGTACTGCCAGATATCGAGCTCGGTCCAATTGGAGAGCGGGAAGACGCGGATCGATTCGCCCGGGCTGATCCGCGTGTTGTAGAGCGACCAGAGTTCCGGCCGCTGGTTCTTCGGGTCCCAGACATGGTTGGCGGTGCGGAAGGAGAAGACGCGCTCCTTCGCGCGGCTCTTTTCCTCGTCGCGGCGGGCGCCGCCGAAGGCCGCATCGAAACCGTGCATCGACAGCGCCTGCTTCAGGGCCTCGGTCTTCATCACCTGGGTGTAGTTCGACGAGCCGTGATCGAACGGATTGTACCCGGCCGCGCGCGCTTCCTCGTTCGTGTGGACCAGCAGGTCGAGACCGTATTTCACCGCGGTCTCGTCCCGGAACCGGATCATCTCGCGGAACTTCCAGGTGGTGTCGATGTGAAGCAGCGGGAACGGCAGCGGCGCCGGATGGAACGCCTTCCGCGCCAGATGCAGCATCACCGAGGAGTCCTTGCCGATCGAATAGAGCATGACCGGCTTGGCGAAGGTCGCCGCGACCTCCCGCATGATGAAGATCGCTTCGGCTTCGAGACGTTTGAGATGATTGAGGGGTGGGCTCATCGGCGACCGGACAAGGTGTTGTTCAAGGGCCGAAAACTAGTGGCGCGATCGGCGGGTCACAAGCACCGGGGTTTCACGCCAGCCGCGACAGATGAACCGTTTGCCGCGAAAGCGAGGGTTGGTGGAACGTTATTTCGGCGCCGCGGCGAACGGGTCCATGCCGCCTGTTGCGACAAACCAAGGGTTGAGAAACGGGTGCGGCCCGCCCTCATCGCGTGGGCCATAGCGCATCACTTGCCCGTCGAGCTCGAGAACCCGGCCGCCCGCGGCGGTCAGCACGGCATCGCCCGCCGCGGTATCCCACTGCGATGTCGGGGCGAGGCGGGGGTAGAGGTCGGCATTGCCCTCCGCCACCGCCACGAGCTTCAGGGACGAACCCGCGGCGACAATGTTGGCGCCCGGGAAACGGGCGATGAAATCATCGGTCTCCGGCGTTCGGTGCGAACGACTGGCGACGATATCGATGGCATCGGCGGACGCCTCGCGAACGCCGATCCTCGTACGCTCGCCCGCATCTTCGTCGATGCGCCACGCGCCGACCCCGACCACGCCGATCCAGGCCCGGTTCAGTGCCGGGGCGCCGACGATCCCGGCGACCGGACGATCGCCGCGAATGAGCCCGACATTGACGGTGAAATCCGGCCCGCCGCGAATGAAATCCTTGGTGCCGTCGAGGGCGTCGACGGCGAAGAAGGCCCCTTCCGTCCGGGGGATGCGCCCGGCGGCGACCTCTTCCTCAGCGAGCACCGGAATCTCCGGGCAAAGCCGCGCCAGCGCTTCCAGAATGATGCCCTCGGCGGCGTGGTCGGCTTCGGTAACGGGGCTGTTGTCGGCCTTGGTGTCGATGGCGTGGCCGCGCTTGCGGATCGCCAGAATCGCGCGGCCGGCATCGATCACTGCGGGCAGCAGGGCCTCGATGATGCGTTGATCGTCAGGTGCGGGTGAGGTGTCCATGGCGGCATTCTCTAGCCGCTCCGGCCGCCTGACGTAACCCGCATCACGCGTTGGCGGTCGCGAGCACAGCGTGGAGCAGCGTGTTCGCTCCGGCTTCGGCCCATTCCGGCGTGATTGCCTCCGCCTCGGTGTGGCTGAGCCCGCCGATGCAGGGCACGAAGACCATCGCCGCCGGAGCGATCCGGGCGATGTTGCAGGCGTCGTGGCCGCCGCCGGAGACGATGTCGCGATATACGAGACCGCAGGTTGCCGCTGCGTTTCTCACCGCTTCGACGCAGCCGACATCGAAGGTCGTCGGGTCAAAGGCAAGGACCTCCTCGACGCGGACTTCGCAGTGGCTGGCGAGATCGGCGGCGAGATTAGGTAATTCCCGCGCCAGACTCTCCAGCAGCGCCGCGTCCGGATGCCGAAGATCGACGCTGAGCGTCACGCGGCCGGGAATGACGTTGCGTGAGCCGGGCGAGACGGCGACCGTCCCGACCGTCGCCACGGCGGGCGGATGCGTTGCCGCGAGATCCCGCACGCCCGCAATGATCGCCGCCGCGCCGACAAGCGCATCGCGGCGCCGGTCCATCGGTGTCGTTCCGGCATGCCCGGCCGCACCGTCGACGAAGACGTCGAACCAGCGGACGCCCTGGGCATGCGTAACGACGCCGACCGGAATGCCGGCATCTTCGAGCACCGGCCCCTGCTCGATATGGAGCTCGAAGTAAGCCGCGATCGATTCACCCAGAGCCGCTTCGCCGGCATGACCGATCCGCTTCAGTTCGGCGGCGACCGTGGCGCCGTCACGGTCGGCGAGCGCGAGGGCGCTCTCAAGGTCCTTGAGCCCGGCAAAGACCGACGATCCCAGCATCGCCGGTGCGAACCGCGCGCCTTCCTCATTGGTCCAGTTGACGAGCTCGATGGGCCGGCCTGTCGTCACGTCCGCATCGTCGAGGGTCCGAAGGATCTCGAGCGCCGCCAGCACCCCGAGCACGCCGTCGAAGCGGCCGCCCATCGGCTGGGTGTCGAGATGACTGCCCACCAGCACCGGTGGTTCGCTTCCATCCGTGCCGTCGCGCCGCGCGAACATGTTGCCGATGGGATCGACGCGGAGCGTCGCTCCGGCTTCCGCGCACCACTTGGCGAGGAGGGCGCGGGCCCTCCGATCCTCGTCGGAGAGGGCGAGCCGATTGCTGCCGCCGCCCGGCGTCGCGCCAATTTCGGCCATCGCCATCAGGCTCGACCATAGGCGCACATCATCGACGCGCAAGCCGGATAGGCCGTTCGGATCGCTCGTCATGAGCTCCAGTCTGCGATCTCTCCCGATTCCGCCTGGGCAAGCACGTGGCCCAGCATTTCGGCCAGCCTGCCGATCTCGTCCTCGGTGATGATGAGCGGCGGCGAGAGGGCGATCGTGTCGCCGGTGGCGCGGATCAACAGGCCGTAGTCGAACGCCTTCAGGAAGGTCGAGAAGGCGCGCCTTCCCGGCGCACTCGGATCTGGCTCCAGCTCGATCGCACCGATCAGACCGTAGTTCCTGACGTCGATCACATGCGGCAGGTCCTTGAGCGAGTGCAGTGCCTCGTCCCAGGCCGGCGCCAGGTCCCTGGCGCGGGTGAGGAGGCCTTCCTCCTCATAGGTGTCGAGCGTCCCGATGCCTGCGGCCGCGGCCATCGGATTGCCGGAATAGGTATAGCCGTGGAAGAGCTCCGGCAGGTGCTCCGGCCCGCTCATGAACGCCTCGTAGATGTCGGTCTTCACAACCACGCCGCCCATCGGGATGACGCCATTCGTGAGGCCCTTGGCAAGCGTCACCATATCCGGCTCGACGTCGAACTCCTCGACCGCGAAGGGCG
>CAZSXA010000008.1:0-28508 GCA_964611195.1 uncultured Bauldia sp. | reverse complement strand
CCTCTGCGAACAGGCTGTTCCTGGAAATACTCACCTCGCCGCTGCAGCCGGAGGCAACGCTCCGGGCGATGAACGAGACCGGTGTCCTCGGCCGGTTCATCCCGGACTTCGGCAAGATCGTCGCGATGATGCAGTTCAACATGTACCACCAGTACACGGTGGATGAGCATCTGATCCGCGCCGTCGGCACCCTGTCACGGATCGAGCATGGCGACCTTGCCGAGCAGCATCCGCTGTCGTCGGAGCTCATCAAATCGCTGAAGGACCGCGACGTTCTCTATGTCGCGGTGCTCCTGCACGACGTTGCCAAGGGCCGGGCCGAGGATCACTCGATCGCCGGGGCACGGGTGGCGCGACGGCTTGGGCCGCGCTTCGGGCTGGATGACGATCAGACGGAGACGGTCGCCTGGCTCGTCGAGAACCACCTCGTGATGTCCAACTTCGCGCAGCGCCGCGACCTTCAGGACCCGAAGACCATCCAGGATTTCGCGGCGATCGTTCAGGACCATGAGCGGCTGAAGCTGCTGCTGATCCTCACCGTGACCGACATCCGCTCGGTCGGGCGCGGAGTGTGGAATGCCTGGAAAGGCCAGCTGCTGCGCACGCTCTATTGGGAGACCGAACCGCTGCTCACCGGCGGCCATACCAAGGCGAGCCGCGACATCCGCGTGCAGCGGGCAAAGGACGAGCTGCTCGGTGCGCTGGCCTCATGGCCGAAGGCGGAGCGCGAGGCCTATGTCGAGCGGCACTATCCGGCCTATCTGCTGCGCGTCGATATCCCGCACAAGCTCGCCCATGCCGCGCTGCTGCGCGACATGGAGGCGGCCGGCGAGCGGCTGGCGACGAGCGTTGCCCTGCTGCCATTCCAGGGCGTCAGCGAGATCACCATCCTGACGCCCGACCATCCGCGGCTGCTCTCCTTCATCGCCGGCGCCTGCGCGGTCGCCGGCGCCAACATCGTCGACGCGCAGATCTTCACGACGGTCGACGGGCTTGCCATCGATACCGTCTTCATCTCGCGCGAGTTCGACCGCGACGAAGACGAAGAGCGCCGGGGCACGCGCATCCGCGAGGTCGTCGAGCAGGCGCTTCGCGGCGAAATCCGGCTGCCGGAGCGGGTCGCGACCAAGGCCGGGCCGAAGGCGAAATACAAGCCGTTCCGGGTGCCGACGCGGGTGCGGATCGACAACTCCTGGTCCAACAAATACACCGCCATCGAAGCAGCCGGGCTCGATCGCCCCGGACTGCTCTACGAACTCACCCGGGCGCTGTCGGACCTCAATCTCAATATCGGCTCGGCGCACATCACCACTTATGGCGAGCGGGCCGTCGACGTCTTCTACGTCACCGACCTTTTCGGCGAGAAGATCGAAAGCAAGACCCGCGAGGCCGCCATCAAGCAGCGGATCGAGGCCGCGTTCGATCGCAGCAAGGCGCGAGAAGAGAAGCAGAGCGCTGCCTAGCCGCGCTGACGCCGCATTTGGCGTTTCTTCACACGGCCGAACCATGCTCGTGCACGTCAACGCGTCCGGCGGGATGATCGGCGATCGATGTCGCTGTTAAGGAACTTCGCCACTGTCGGCGGCGCCACCGCCGTCAGCCGCGTGCTCGGATTCGGCCGCGACATCATGATGGCGGCGGCGCTCGGCACAGGGCCGGTGGCCGACGCGTTCTTCGTCGCCTTTCGCTTTCCCAACCTCTTCCGGCGTCTCTTTGCCGAGGGCGCGTTCAACGCGGCCTTCGTGCCGCTGTTCACGCGGGCGCTCGAGGAGGGCGGCGAAACCGCGGCCCGGCGCTTCGGCAGCGAGTCGCTGAGTGCCCTGCTGACGGTGCTGCTCATCTTCATCGCGCTCGCCGAGATCGCGATGCCGATCCTCATGTACGCGCTGGCGCCGGGTTTCTCCGACGATCCGGAGAAGTTCGACCTCGCAATCCTCCTGACGCGGATCGCCTTCCCCTATCTCGCGCTCGCCTCGCTGCTGGCGCTGTTCTCCGGCATTCTCAATGCGCGCGGCAAGTTCGCGGCTGCGGCCTTCGCCCCGGCGCTCCTCAACGTCGTCTTCATCATCGCGCTGGCGATCATCCTCCTCACCGACCATGCCGAGACGCGGGATGCCGGAATCCTGCTTTCCTGGGTGGTGCTGATCGGCGGCGTGGCGCAACTCTTCACCGTGATCTGGGCGGCACGCGATGCCGGCATCGACCTTCGCATCTTGCGGCCGCGATTGACGCCCGGCGTTCGCCGGCTCGGGCGGCTCGTGCTGCCGGGCGCGCTCGCCGGCGGCGTCACGCAGATCAACATCGTCGTCGGGACGATCATCGCCTCGCTGTCGGCGGGCGCGGTGTCCTATCTCTACTATGCCGACCGGGTGTACCAGCTGCCGCTCGGCATCGTCGGCATCGCGATCGGCGTGGTGCTCCTGCCCGACATCGCCCGTCAGCTGCAAAGCGGCAACGAGACCAGCGCGAACGAGACCCAGAACCGGGCGCTCGAATTCTCGATCGCCCTCACTTTGCCGGCCGCGATCGCGCTGGCCGTGGTCGCCGAACCGATCATCCAGGTGCTGTTCGAGCGCGGCGCCTTCACCGCTGCCGACACCCGGGAGACCTCCGCGGCGCTTATCGCCTTCGCCACCGGTCTACCGGCTTTCGTGCTGGTGAAGGTGTTCCAGCCCGCCTTCTTCGCCCGCGAGGATACCAAGACGCCGATGTGGTTCGCCGGCATCTCTGTCGTGGTCAACATCGCCGGATCGCTGGCGCTGTTCTCCTCGCTCGAGCATGTCGGGATCGCGATCGCGACGTCCGCGGCGGGATGGGTCAATGCCGGCCTCCTCGCCTGGCGGCTGCGGCGCGACGGAACGTTCGTCATCGACGCGGCCGCAAGACGGCGGCTGCCGCTGATCCTCCTCGCCGCGCTTCTCATGGGAGTTGCGCTCTATTTCGGCGCCGATCTGGTGGACCCGTGGCTCGAACACGACTCCGGTTGGATTCGCGCCGGCGGGCTCGCGGTGATCGTCGTTTCCGGCATCGTCCTCTTCGCGGCCTTCGTGCAGCTCACCGGCGCCGTCGACTTCCGTCGCGCGCTCCGCCGGAGGCGATGACGCCCGCTTCTTGCTTCACCGCTCAGGCTTCGCCATAAACCGCGCGGCCTTCCCGGAGATCTTCGACCGATGTCCAACCTCCCGCCACGGGTCTTTTCCGGCGTCCAGCCGACCGGCAACCTTCATCTCGGCAACTATCTCGGCGCGATCACGCGCTTCGTCGAGATGCAGAGGAGCCACGACTGCATCTACTGCGTCGTCGATCTCCATGCGATCACGGTTTGGCAGGAGCCGAAGGAACTCGCCCACAACATCCGCGAGGTGACCGCGGCCTTCATCGCCGCCGGCATCGACCCCGCGAAGCACATCGTCTTCAACCAGAGCCAGGTGCCCCAGCACGCCGAACTCGGCTGGGTGTTCAACTGCGTCGCGCGAATGGGCTGGCTCAGCCGGATGACGCAGTTCAAGGAGAAGGCCGGCAAGGATCGCGAGAACGCCTCGGTCGGGCTCTTCGCCTATCCGACGCTGATGGCGGCCGACATCCTCGTCTACCGCGCCACGCACGTGCCGGTCGGCGAGGACCAGAAGCAGCATCTCGAGCTCTCCCGCGACATCGCGCAGAAGTTCAACAACGACTATCTCGCCTCGATCGCGGCCAACGGCCATGGCGATGACGGCTACTTCCCGCTGCCGGAGCCGCTCATCACCGGGCCGGCGACGCGGGTGATGAGCCTTCGCGACGGCACCAAGAAGATGTCGAAGTCAGACCCGTCTGAGTATTCGCGCATCAACCTCACCGACGATGCCGAGACGATCGCTCTCAAGTTCCGCAAGGCGAAGACCGATCCCGAGCCGCTACCCTCGGAGGTCGACGGCCTCAAGGAACGGCCCGAGGCCGACAATCTCGTCGGCATCTATTCGGCGCTCGCAGGCGGCACCAAGGCCGACGTCCTCCGCGATCATGGCGGCTCTCAGTTCTCGGCGTTCAAGCCGGCCCTCGCGGAGCTCGCGGTCGATAAACTCTCGCCGATCGCCGCCGAAATGCGGAAGCTGATGGGCGATCCGGCCGAGATCGACCGCATCCTCGCCGACGGCGCCGAGCGGGCGGGCGTCATTGCGGAGCAGGTGATGAACGAGGTCCGCGACATCGTCGGGCTGATCCGGCGGCGCTAAGGCTCCCGCGGCCAGAAGTAGCAACAGGGCCTATTGAGCGGCTGAGGCGAGAGGCCGAAACTCCGTGCGTGGACCCGTTTTGGATCGCCTTTATCGCCGCGCCGACCCTCATATTCTTTCTGATCGGTGCCGGGATCGCGGCTCGCATGCTGGTCGCTCGCCACCATATTGGCGGCGATACCGTCGCCGTGTTGGCGGTCGCACTCCTGCTCCTGACAATCTAGGCACTGGCGGCTTGCTGACCCTCGAACCCGGTGGCAGCTTACGGCATGGTTGAACGCAAAGCACTCGAACCCGGACATCGGCGGAAGTTCCTCGTCGTCATAGACGACACGCCGGAATGCGCGAGGGCCGTCCATTTCGCCGCCCTGCGCGCCGAGCACACAAGCGGCGCATTGACGCTACTCTTCGTCATCGAGCCGGCAGCCTTCCAGCAATGGAAGGGCGTTGAAAACATCATGCGGGCCGAGGCGGTCGAAGGCGCGGAGTCGGCGCTCGGCCGCTTCGCCGACAAGGTGCGCGGCTGGTCGTCGATCGAGCCGGAGCAGGTGATCCGCGAGGGCGACACGCTGGAGCAGGTGGCCTCGCTGATCGAGGATGACGAGGACATCGCCGTGCTGGTGCTGGGCGCCGGTACCGGCCGCGACGGCCCGGGGCCGCTGGTTTCCGCGCTCGTCGGGCGGGGCGCCGGCACCTTCGCGATCCCGATCACGGTGGTGCCGGGCTCGCTCGAGGAATCGGCGATCGCAGCGGTCGCCTGAGCTGCGGTTTCCTTGAAATCCAACGCACCTTCCGCTACGTATTTTGAACGATTCTAATTTCGGCCCGGACCACGAGACATGTTCATTCAGACCGAAGCCACGCCCAATCCGGCGACCCTGAAGTTCCTGCCCGGCCGTGCTGTGCTCGAAGATGGCGGAACGGCCGAGTTCCGCGACGTGACCGAAGCCGAGCGCTCGCCGCTGGCAACGCGCCTCTTCACAATCAACGGCGTCACCGGCGTCTTCCTCGGCGACGATTTCATCACCGTCACCAAGAAGGACGGCGAGTGGCAGCATCTGAAGCCGGCCGTTCTCGGCGCGATCATGGACCATTTCCTGTCCGGCGCGCCGACCGTCGACGAGTCGGCCGCGGCCGAGGATGGCGAGGAGTTCTTCGCCGACGGCGATGCCGAGATCGTCGGCACCATCAAGGAACTGCTGGAGACCCGCGTCCGTCCTGCGGTGGCGCAGGACGGCGGCGACATCACCTTCCGCGGCTTTCGCGACGGCGTCCTCTTCCTCAATATGCGCGGCTCGTGCTCCGGCTGCCCGTCCTCGACGGCGACGCTGAAACACGGCATCGAGAACCTGATGAGACACTTCGTTCCGGAAGTGCGCGCGGTCGAGCCGACCTGATCCAGCCGCCTGCGGCGCCGCGCCGAGACAAAAGCGCGGCGCCTGTGACTGCCCATGAACGTCCTCGTCATCGATACGGCGCTTGAAGCCTGCGCGGTCGGCATCGCCCGTGAGGGCGCCCCGCCGATCCTGCGGTCCGAGATCATCGGCCGCGGTCACGCCGAACGACTCTTCGGCCTCGTTGAGGACGCCCTGGCCGAGGCAAAGCTTCAACTCGCCGACTTCGGCCGGCTCGGCGTCACGACCGGGCCCGGCTCGTTCACCGGCATCCGCGTCGGCGTTGCGGCCGTGCGCGGATTTGCGCTGGTGACGGGCGCCGAGGGGGTGGGGCATTCGACACTGGCGGTGCACGCCTGGACGGCGCGCGCGCAGGTCGGCGCGTCGCCGGTTCTGGCCGTGCTGCCGGCGAAGGGCGGTGCGTTCTTTGCACAGCTTTTCGACCCTGACGGTGCTGCGATGGAGGACCCGCTGGTCGCTCTCCCCGATGACCTCGCCGACCGCGCGATGCGGGCCGGCGCGAGCCTCGCCGGAGCCGGGGCCGAGGAGATCGCCCGCGATGGGATCGCCATCGCTCACACGCGCACAACGCCTGAGCTGGCCGCGTTGCTCGCAATGACACAAGCGGGCCATCCCGGTGCGACGCCGCCTCGGCCGGTTTACGTCAAGCCGCCCGACGCCGCGCCCGCCAAGCCGCAGATCGCGCGGCGCTAGCCATGGTCTTCTGGAAGACACGCACGGCGATCGAGGACGCGGCGCCGGAGGACGCCTCGGCGATGGCGGAGATTCACGACCGCTCCTTCGCCCGCGGCTGGAGCGCCGCCGAGATCGAGGCCCTTCTCGCCGACTACCCGCGGGTCCAGGCGATCGTCATGCGGCGCGGGCCGGCGAGCCGGGCGCGGATGGCGGGATTCGCGATCCTTCGTATCGCCGGCGGAGAGGCCGAGATCCTGACCATTGCCGTCGATCCCGCCAGCCGTCGCAAGGGCTTCGGCCGCCGCCTCGTCGACGAGGCCGCGCGGCGGGCCTATCGCGAGCGTGCGGACGCTTTGTTTCTCGAGGTCGACGAATCGAACCGAGCGGCGGTAAGCTTGTATCGGAAGCTCGGTTTCGAGACCGTCGGTCACCGGCCGCACTACTATCCGCATGCCGGCACCGCGCCCGAAGCCGCGCTGGTGATGAAGCTGCCTCTCAGCTAGGCGAGCGAGAGAACGATCGGATCACCGGTTGGCCAGGACCCGGAGACCCCGCACCCTCGAGGAAATCTGCGCCGAGAAGGGCATGCGGATGACGGAGCAGCGGCGGACGATCGCCCAGGTGCTCGACGCCGCCACCGACCATCCGGACGTCGAGGAGCTCTACCGCCGCGCCTCGGCGGTCGATCCGCGGATCTCGATCTCGACAGTCTATCGCACTGTGAAGCTCTTCGAGGATGCCGGGGTCATCGAGCGCCACGAATTCCGCGACGGCCGGGCTCGCTTCGAGACGGTGCCGGACGAGCACCACGACCACCTCATCGACCTCAAGAGCGGACGCGTGACAGAATTCCGCGACGACGAGATCGAGCAGCTTCAGGAGAAGATCGCCGCCCGCCTCGGCTTCAGGCTGGTCGATCACCGTCTGGAGTTGTATGGCGTGCCGCTGAAAACCGACGAGGACGAATGACCGGCGACGCCATCAAACGGTCGTTTGCTGTACCTAGTTTGGATTCCATAGCGTGTTCTGAGACACTGAAGGCCGACATCGGCCGACCCCGGGAGCCCGAGTTAACCCGTTCATGACATTGCCGTCTTCCAATCGCCGCCGGGCATTCATCAAGAGCTATGGGTGCCAGATGAATGTCTATGATTCGGAGCGGATGGCGGATGTGCTGGCCGAGGGATTCGAAACGGTGGAGTCGCCGGAGGGCGCCGACCTCGTCATCCTCAACACCTGCCATATTCGCGAGAAAGCCGCCGAGAAGGTCTATTCCGAGCTCGGCAAGCTGCGCCTCCTCAAGGAGGACGCCGCGCGCGAGGGACGCCGGCTGACGATCGGCGTCGCCGGCTGCGTGGCGCAGGCCGAGGGCGAGGAGATCATCCGCCGGGCGCCGACGGTCGATTTCGTCGTCGGCCCGCAATCCTATCAGCGCCTGCCGGAGCTCGTCTGCGAGGCCGCTGCCGGACGGCGGCCGGTGGCGGACGATCTCTCAGCCGCCGACAAGTTCAGCGGCCTCGGCCTTGAGCGCCCGCAGAAGCCGGCGCGCTACTCGGCCTTCCTGACGGTGCAGGAGGGCTGCGACAAGTTCTGCACATTCTGCGTCGTGCCCTACACCCGCGGCGCCGAGTATTCGCGGCCGGTCGAGGCGATCGTCGCCGAGGCGGAGGCGCTCGCCGCCGCCGGCATCCGCGAAGTGACGCTCCTCGGCCAGAACGTCAACGCCTGGCATGGCGCCGGCGAGGACGGCCGCGACTGGGGCCTTGGCGAGCTCCTGTTTCGCCTTGCCGAGATCGAGGGCCTCGACCGGCTCCGCTACACGACCAGCCATCCGCGCGACATGGACGATGCGCTGATGGCGGCGCATCGCGACCTGCCGGCGCTGATGCCTTATCTCCACCTTCCCGTTCAGGCCGGCTCGGACCGCATTTTGAAGGCGATGAACCGCCAGCACAGCGCGGCGGACTATCTCCGGCTGATCGAGCGGATTCGCGGCGCGCGGCAGGATATCGCGATGTCGGGCGACTTCATCGTCGGCTTCCCCGGCGAGAGCGAAGCCGATTTCGAGGAGACGCTCCGTGTCGTCCGCGAGGTCGGCTATGCCTCGGCCTTCTCGTTCAAATACAGCCCCCGTCCCGGCACGCCGGCGGCCGAAATGGAGCAGGTACCCGAGAAGGCAAAGAACGAGCGTCTGCAACGCCTGCAGGCGCTCCTCACCGAGCAGCAGCAAGCCTTCAACCGCTCGCGCCTCGGTACCACCATGGATGTCCTCTTGGAGAAGACCGGCCGCTGGCCCGGGCAGATCGTCGGCCGCTCGCCTTGGCTTCAACCGGTTCAGGTCGACGGACCGGAAAGCCTGATCGGCCGGATCATGCCGGTGGCGATCACCGATCTCGGCACCAACAGTCTCTACGGCGAACTCACGGGCGCGATCGCCGAAGCGCCCCAAGCGGAGGCAATCGCTTGAGCGAAATCGGACCGCACACCCCGCCGGCCGCGGCGGAGGTCCCCGACCCCACCCAGGTGATGGTCGCGTTCGATGACAACCGGCTCGCCGGAACCCTGTTTGGCGAGTTCGATCAGAACCTTGCGCTCATCGAGCAGCGCCTCGGCGTCGAGGTCGTGGCGCATGGCAATCAAGTACTGATCCGCGGCGTTCCGGAAGCCTGCGCGCAGGCGCGGCTGGCGCTCGACATGCTCTACGGCCGGCTCGAGCAGGGCCAGGATATCGAGCCCGGCGACGTCGACGGCGCGATCCGGATGGCGGAGGCCGCCGAGGCGCAGCTCAACCTGCCCTCGCTGGAGCCGAAGAGCCGGCTGGCGATGGCGCAGATCGCGACGCGGCGGCGCGTCGTCATGGCCCGCTCGCCGGCGCAGGACGCCTATGTCCGGGCGATGGAATCGGCCGAGCTTATCTTCGGCATCGGCCCGGCCGGCACCGGCAAGACCTATCTCGCGGTTGCCTATGCCGCTGCGATGCTTGAGCGCGGCATGGTCTCGAGGCTCATCCTGTCGCGCCCTGCGGTGGAGGCCGGCGAACGGCTCGGCTTCCTGCCGGGCGACATGCGCGAGAAGGTCGACCCCTATCTGCGGCCGCTCTACGACGCGCTCTACGACATGATCGCCGCGGAGAAGGTCGAACGCGGTCTCGCCTCCGGGATGATCGAGGTGGCGCCGCTCGCCTTCATGCGCGGCCGCACGCTGTCTGACGCCGCGGTCATTCTCGACGAGGCGCAGAACACCACGCCGATGCAGATGAAGATGTTCCTGACCCGGCTCGGCGAGGGTTCGAAGATGATCGTCACCGGCGATCCGACCCAGGTGGACCTCCCGACCGGCCACGATTCCGGCCTGATCGAGGCGCTCGCCAAGCTTCGCGAGATCCGCGAGATCAAGCAGATCACCTTCACCGACCGCGACGTCGTCCGCCATCCCCTGGTCTCGAAGATCGTCCGCGCCTATGACGGGCCGCGCGACGGCGACGGCCGCGACTAGCGCTGTCATGATCGCCACCGAGATAGCGATCGAGGCCGGCGACTGGCCGGCCGAAGCCGACCTTCGCCGCATCGCCGACAACGTCCTCGCCGCCACCGCGAAGGCGGTTTCGGAGCTGCCCGAGCACGGCGAGATATCGCTGCTCTTCACCGACGACGCGACGATCCGCGCGCTGAACGAGCGCTGGCGCGGCAAGAACGCCCCGACCAATGTGCTGTCATTTCCAGCCCCTGCGCCGCATGCCGCAGAGCCACCGGTGATCGGCGACATCGTTCTCGCTTTCGAAACCGTGGCTAAAGAAGCGGCAGAGGCGGACTTGACGCTCGCCGATCACATCACCCATCTTGTGGCTCATGGGCTTCTGCATCTGATCGGCTACGATCACGAAAACGATGCCGAGGCGACCGCCATGGAGGCGACCGAAATACGAATCCTGGCAGGACTGGGCATCGCAAACCCCTATGCCGGCAGCGAGCCCGAGTTGTTGGAAGCCGGTAGCAGCGAGATATGAGCGACAAGACGGACGCCACCGGCGGCCAACCGGAACCCATTCCGGAACCTCCCAGTAGTCCCGGCGGCCGGACGGACGAGTCCGACCGCCCGAGCGAGACCTGGTTCGACCGGTTGCGGGCGGCTGTCGGCCTTCGCAACCTGTCGTTCCGGCGGGAGCTTGAGGAAGCGCTCGAGAGCGAGGAGCCTAACGGCGCCTTCACCGCCGAGGAACGCCTCCTCCTCAACAACATCCTCAATCTCCGCGCGACCCGCGTCGAGGACATCATGGTCCCGCGCGGCGACGTCGAAGCGATCGAGATTAGCCAGACCGTCGCGGAGCTGATCGCGCGGTTCCGCAAGTCCGGCCACTCGCGGATGCCGGTGTTCCGCGAATCCCTGGATGAGCCGGCGGGCATGGTCCACATCAAGGACTTGGTGCGGTTTCTCGCCCGTGGCGGCTCGCTGGCGGCCGTCGAGCAAGACGAGGACGAACTGCCCGTCGATCTCGCGACCATCGACCTGTCGGTCACCATCGCCGACGCCAAGCTGGTGCGGGACGTCCTCTTCGTTCCGCCGTCGATGCCGGTCGCGACCCTGCTGACGATGATGCAGAATTCGCGGACGCAGATGGCACTCGTCATCGACGAATATGGCGGTACCGACGGCCTTGTTTCGCTCGAGGACGCCGTCGAAACGATCGTCGGCGAAATCGAGGACGAGCACGACGAGGGCGAGCCGGAGATCATCGCCGAGGGCAACGGCGTCTTCGTCGCCGACGCCCGGGCCGAACTGGACGACGTCGCCGAAGCCATCGGCCAGAGCCTCGTTCCCGAGGGCGACGACGAGGCCGACACTGTCGGCGGAGTGGTGTTCCAGCATATCGGACGGATTCCGTTGACCGGCGAATCGATCGACCTCCCAGAGGGCCCGCGAATCGAGGTCCTCGACGCCGATACGCGGCGCATTCGCCGCGTGCGCATCGTCGTCGATCCCGGCGGTCAATCGGACGCCGAGGCCGACGAAACCCACCGGCAATCCCCGCAGCCCAGCACCGGCGCTTGACGCCGTCCTGATCCTCGCCCAAGCGGATGCAATCGCTGCCGATTCGCCTGCGTGCGGGGCAATGAACCGACTGGCCGATTCAATCATCCTGATGTGGGGATGGCGGCGCCTCGCCCTGGCGTTCGTCGCGGGCGCGCTGCTTGTGCTGGCGCTGGCGCCCTTCAAGGCGGTGCCGGTCGGCTGGATCTCGATCCCCATCCTCATCTGGCTGATCGACGGATCGGCAACCCCGGAAGGGACCGGCTTCATCCGACGCCTCCTGCCGGCCGCCGCGGTGGGCTGGTGGTTCGGCTTCGGCTATTTCCTCGCCGGCCTGTGGTGGATCGGCTCCTCGTTTCTCGTCGAAGCCGACACCTTCGGCTGGATGATGCCGTTCGCCGTGGTCGCGCTGCCGGCCGGGCTCGCGATCATCTGGGCGATCGCCATCGCCCTCTGCCGTCTCCTGTGGTCCGATGGCTGGCCTCGCCTCCTCCTCTTCGCCGTGGCGATGACCGCGGCGGAGTGGGTGCGCGGCCATGCGCTCACCGGCTTCCCGTGGAACGCCGTCGGCTACACGATCATGCCCGAGCCGATCCTGATGCAGTCGGCGGCGATCGTCGGCGTCTGGGGCATGACGCTGCTGGCGTTTCTCGTCTTCGCCGCGCCGACGCTGCTCGCCGGCGAGACCGGCCGCGGGCGATGGGCCGTTCTGCTTGGCATCATCGCCCTGGTGGCGCTCGATGCGGGTTATGGCGCGCTGCGGCTCCGCGCCGCCGACCCCGGCATCGTCGAGGGCGTGCGGCTGCGGATCGTTCAGGCGGCGATCCCGCAGGAGGTCAAGCAGGACCGCTCGCAGGCCGGCAACAATCTTCAGCGCCATCTGTCGCTCAGCCTGACAACGCCGACACCGGCGCAGCCGGGCGGCCCGACCCATATCATCTGGCCGGAAACCGCCGTTCCCTATCGTCTCACCGAGGAACCGGCGGCCCTCGCCGCGATTGCCGAGATGCTGCCGGACGGCACGACGCTGATCACCGGAGCGCCGCGCCGCGATCCGTCCGGCAGCGGCGACACGACGAACGGCGTCCTCGTCATCGGCGCCGATGGCACGATCTCCGATTCCTACGACAAGGTGCATCTGGTGCCGTTCGGCGAGTATCTGCCGTTCGCCGATTTCCTCGAAGGTCTCGGCATTCGCGAGGTCATCTCCCTGCCGGGCGGCTTCGCGGCGGGCGAAGAAAGGCGGAACCTCGAGGCTCCCGGCATTCCGCGGTTCTCGCCGCTCATCTGCTACGAGATCATCTTCGCAGGAGCCGTTACCCCCGACGGGGACCGCCCGGGCTGGCTCCTCAACGTCACCAACGATGCCTGGTTCGGCAATACGCCGGGACCGCGGCAACATCTCCAGCAGGCCCTGGTGCGGTCGGTCGAGGAAGGCCTGCCGCTGATCCGCGCCGCCAACACCGGCGTCTCGGCCATCGTCGATCCTTACGGCCGGACCATCTCACGGCTCGATCTCGGCGAGGTTGGCGTCATAGATGGCGATTTGCCGCAGGCGCTCTCCCGGACGATCTACGCCCGCTTCGGCGACGTATTTGTAGGAATATCGGCGCTTTTGCTGATCGTGGCCGCACTTGTGGGCAGACATGCCCGACTTCGTCGATACAATTGACAATACAACTTGCGGCTGCTTGTAGGTTGTAGCGTCGAAAACCGGCGACATCTCAGGAAATCGTGCGTCAGCACCAAGAACCATTCGTGCGCGAGGATAATTGATGGCCGGAACCAAGAAGCCCAACCCGATCGACATTCATGTCGGCGGTCGTGTTCGTCTGCGACGGATGATGCTCGGCATGAGCCAGGAGAAGCTCGGCGAGCAACTCGGCATCACGTTTCAGCAGATTCAGAAGTACGAGAAGGGCACCAACCGTATCGGGGCCAGCCGTCTCCAGAACATCGCTTCTGTCCTCTCGGTGCCGGTCGGGTTCTTCTTCGACGGCGCCCCCGGGCACGAGGAAGCCGACGCAAACGATTCGAAGAGCGGCAGCTACGTCGTCGACTTCCTGTCGAGCTCTGAAGGTCTGCAGCTCAACCGCGCCTTCGTGCGAATCTCCGACGCGAAGGTCAGACGCCGAATCGTTGATTTGGTACGTGCACTTGCGGGCGATGGGGCCGACAATTAGCGGCCGCTGAATTTGACGCCTCCTCAATTCGCTGCCAATAGGGCGCCGCCCTGGAGCGGCAGGGTCCTGCCAACAACGATGAGGAGTGCGCCCCTTGCGGTCGAGCTATATCTTCACGAGCGAATCGGTGTCCGAGGGTCATCCGGACAAGGTCTGTGACCGGATTTCCGACACCATTGTCGATGCGTTCATCTCAGCGATGCCCGAGGCACGGGTTGCCTGCGAGGCTCTCGCGACCACCAATCGCGTCGTCATAGCCGGCGAAGTGCGCGGACCTGCCGAACTGGCGGAGAACCAGGGACGTCTCGCCGACCTCGCGCGTCAGGCGATCCGCGAGATCGGCTACGAGCAAGAGGGCTTCCACTGGCGTGACTGCGAGGTCGAGGTGCTGCTGCATCCGCAGTCGGCCGACATCGCTCAGGGCGTCGATGCCGCCGGCAACAAGGACGAGGGCGCCGGCGACCAGGGCATCATGTTCGGATATGCCTGCCGCGAGACGCCGGAGCTGATGCCGGCGCCGATCTACTACGCCCACAAGGTGCTGCAGCTGATGGCCGAAGCCCGTCACGCCGGAACGGCGCCGGAGCTTCAGCCGGACTCCAAGAGCCAGGTCACGGTCGAGTATCGCAACGGCAAGCCGGTGCGTGCGCCGGCGATCGTCGTCTCGACCCAGCACACCAACGAGATGACCTCCGACGAGGTCCGCGAGGTGGTCGAGCCCTATATCCGCAAGGCGCTGCCGGAAGAGTGGATCGACGACGAAACCGTCTGGCACATCAACCCGACGGGCAAGTTCCTGATCGGCGGCCCGGACGGCGACGCCGGTCTCACCGGCCGCAAGATCATCGTCGACACCTATGGCGGCGCGGCGCCCCATGGCGGCGGCGCGTTCTCCGGCAAGGATCCGACGAAGGTCGATCGTTCGGCCGCATACGCCGCGCGCTACCTCGCCAAGAACGTCGTGGCAGCGGAAATCGCCGAGCGGTGCACCATCCAGCTCGCCTATGCGATCGGCGTGTCGGAGCCGCTGTCGGTCTATGTCGATCTCCACGGCACCGGTCAGGTGGGCGAGGAAGAGGTCGAGAAGGCGATCCGCAAGTCGATGAGCCTTTCGCCGCGCGGCATTCGCGAGCAGCTCGATCTCAACAAGCCGATCTATGCCCGGACGTCATCCTATGGCCATTTCGGTCGGCCGCCCGAGGCCGATGGCGGCTTCTCCTGGGAGCGCACCGATCTCGTCGACCGGCTCAAGTCCGAGCTCTAGGGCCGACGCGACAAGGCCCGGCGAACGGCCCAAGAAGCTGCATGGCCGCCGCAAAGGGCGGCCACTCAGCGCTCGCCGCTCGGCGCTGCTCGATCAGCGCCGAGCCGAGCTTCTCCTCGATCCCGCGACATCACCGCCGACCGACATCGCCGCGCTGTTCCCGGCTCGGCCCGCGGGCGTAGTGCTGGAGGTTGGCTGCGGGGGCGGCGAGCATCTCGTCCATGAGGCCGTCGCCTCGCCAAGCCGCGGCTTCATCGGCGTCGAGCCCTTTCTGGAAGGCTTCGCCAAGACCGTCGCCGGGATCGACGAAGCCGGCTGCCGCAATGTCCGGCTCTATGACGGCGACGCCGCCGAACTGCTCGACTGGCTGCCGGCGCAATCGCTCGACCGCGTCGATGTGCTTTATCCCGATCCGTGGCCGAAACGTCGGCACTGGAAGCGCCGGTTCATCTCGGCCGCCAATCTCGACCTGATCGCTCGGGCCCTTCGGCCGGATGGATCGCTCCGGGTTGCAACCGACATTGCCGCCTATGCCGACTGGACGTTGCTGACGCTCAACCCCCGCGGTGACTTCGCCTGGACCGCGCAGCGCGCCGACGACTGGCGCCGGCCGTGGCCGGGCTGGCCGAGCACCCGCTACGAGGCGAAGGCGCTGCGCGAGGGCAGAGTGCCCGCCTACCTGACGTTCCGGCGGGTGTGACGCATCCCAATCCGTCGTTGCGCGGCGAAGCGCAGCAGAGACCCGGAACCTCGTTCGCCTTCACTCAGCGTCGTTCCGGCTCGGCCTTCGGCCGTCCGGAACGACAAGGATCGGGTTTGCAAACACGCCCCGTTCGGCCTATATGGCGGACATCAATCTCAAACGAATGGTTCGTTCGAGAGTGGGCCCCGCCGGACCCGCTCTTTTTTTTCGTCCTAAGGCCTGGAGCGCCAGCGCAGCGTGAGCGAGCAGTTCCGCGACGACCGCATCATCAAGGAGACCGGGCTCGAGGCCCGGATCGCGCAGGCGATCGGTCCGACGGTCGAAGGCCTCGGCTACCGTCTCGTCCGCATCCGGCTGTCGAGCCGGGACGGGCTGACGCTGCAGATCATGGCCGAGCGTCCCGACGGAACGATGGCGATCGAGGACTGCGAGGAACTCTCGCGCAACCTGTCGCCGGTGCTCGACGTCGCCGATCCGATCGACCGTGCCTACCAGCTCGAAATCTCCTCGCCCGGAATGGATCGGCCGCTGGTCAGGCGCGCGGACTTCGAGAACGCGATGGGGCATGTCGCCAAGATCGAGCTGGCGCAGGCGCTGGATGGGCGCAAGCGGTTCCGCGGCACCCTGACCGGGCTCGAGGAGAACGGCGTCCGGCTTCGCGAGGAAGATGCCGAGGAGGATGTCGTCCTGCCGCTCGGCGATATCGCGGAGGCCAAGCTGGTGCTTACCGACGCGATCATCACCGAATCGCTGAGGGCCGAGAAGAAGGCAAAGAAGGAACGCGCGAAGCAGGCCAGGGCAAACCGCCGCAACGGCGCTTCGCAATCAATCGAAACGGGAGACTGAGATGGCCGTCAGCGCCAACAGACTTGAGCTTCTACAGATCGCCGACGCGGTCGCGCGCGAGAAGTCGATCGACCGGACGATCGTCATCGACGCGATGGAGGACGCCATCCAGAAGGCGGCGCGCTCGCGCTACGGGCTCGACACCGACGTCCGCGCCGAGATCAATCCGAAGACCGGCGAGATCAAGCTGCAGCGGCTGCTTCAGGTCGTCGAGGAGATCGAGGAGCCGGCCACCCAGATCGCCCTCTCCGAAGCGCGCGAGCGGAACCCGGCCGCGCAGGTCGGCGACTTCATCTCCGAGCCGCTGCCGCCGATGGATTTCGGCCGCATCGCCGCCCAGTCGGCAAAGCAGGTGATCGTGCAGAAGGTGCGCGAGGCCGAGCGCGACCGGCAGTATGAGGAGTACAAGGATCGCATCGGCGAGATCGTCAACGGCCAGGTCAAGCGCGTCGAATACGGCAACGTCATTGTCGATCTCGGCCGCGGCGAGGCGATCATCCGCCGGGACGAACTGATCCCGCGCGAGATGTTCCGCTATGGCGACCGCGTCCGCGCCTATGTCTATGACGTCCGCCGCGAGCAGCGCGGGCCGCAGATCTTCCTGTCGCGCACGCACCCGCAATTCATGGCGCAGCTCTTCGCCCAGGAAGTGCCGGAAATCTACGACGGCATCATCGAGGTGAAGTCGGTCGCCCGCGATCCGGGCAGCCGCGCCAAGATTGCCGTGATCTCGCGCGACTCCTCGATCGATCCGGTCGGCGCCTGCGTCGGCATGCGCGGCAGCCGCGTTCAGGCCGTCGTCAACGAGCTCCAGGGCGAGAAGATCGACATCATCCCGTGGGGCCAGGATCAGGCGACGTTCATCGTCAACGCGCTGCAGCCGGCCGAGGTCGCCAAGGTGGTGCTCGACGAGGACGCGCAGCGGATCGAGGTGGTGGTTCCGGACGAGCAGCTGTCGCTCGCCATCGGTCGCCGCGGCCAGAATGTCCGCCTCGCCTCGCAGCTGACGGGCTGGGACATCGACATCCTCACCGAGCAGGAAGAATCGGAGCGCCGCCAGAAGGAATTCCAGGAGCGTTCGGACCTCTTCATCACCGCGCTCGACGTCGACGAGATGGTCGGCCAGCTGCTTGCCTCGGAAGGCTTCACTTCGATCGAGGAGATCGCCTATGTCGAGCCCGACGAGATCGCCTCGATCGAGGGCTTCGACGAGGAGACGGCCGAGGAACTGCAGATCCGCGCCCGCGAATATCTCGATCGCCGCGAGGCCGAACTCGACGCCGAACGGCGCGAGCTCGGCGTTGCCGACGAACTCCGCGAGGTGCCCGGCATGACCACGGCAATGCTCGTTGCGCTCGGCAAGGACGAGATGAAGACGATGGAGGATTTCGCCGGCTCCGTTCCCGACGACCTCGTCGGCTACACGGAGCGGCATGAGGGTCAGTCGACCTTCCATCCCGGCACGCTCGACGGCTTCGGCCTGACCCGGGCCGAGGCGGAAGCGATGATCATGGACGCGCGCATCCGCGCCGGCTGGATCACCGAGGCCGACCTCGCCGGACCGGAAGAGGACGAGGAGGAAGGCGAAGGCGAGACCGAAGGCGAACCGGCAACGGCGGAGGCGGGCGCGAACTCGTAGGGCCCATGCCGCGGAGCAACGCGCCCACTGTCCGACAGTGCGCCGTCACACGGGAGACGAAGCCGGTGAAGGAACTGCTCCGCTTCGTCCTCGCGCCAGACGGCTCCGTGGTGCTTGACCTCAAGCACAAGCTCCCGGGGCGCGGCGTCTGGGTGAGTGCCGAGGCGCCCGTCATCCGCAAGGCGGCGGCGAAGAACGTCTTCCGCCGCGCCCTCGACGGTGGAACAGTCGACGAAGGCTTCGCCGATCAAGTGAGCGGGCAGGTCAGGCGATCCGCATTATCGGCGCTGTCGATGGCGCGCAAAGCCGGCGCCCTCGTCACCGGCTTCGACAAGGTCGAGGCCGCCATCCGCGAAGGGCGCGTCGCTGCGCTGGTCCACGCCGCCGAAGCCGGGCGCGACGGTGTTGCCAAACTCGGCGCGGCGCTTGCACGCAAGATGGGCGATGAGGCGGTTCCGGTGGTCCGGGACTTAACCGAGCCGGAATTGAGTTTGGCATTCGGGCGCCCAAATGTGATACATGCTGCGCTGCTCGCCGGGCGAGCAAGCCGCCACGCCCTTGAAGAGATCGAACGGCTCGCCAGGTTCTTCGGCAACGAACCAGGCGACGCGACACCACACCTTGACGAAACGAGCGGAACCGACCGCTGGACCGAGAGTATATGAGCGAAACGAACAATCCCGGCGACAAGACGATCACCGTGGCGCCGAAGAAGACGCTCGGGCTTAAGCCGCGTACCGAACGAGACACGGTGCGCCAGAGCTTCTCGCATGGCCGCACGAACACCGTTCAGGTGGAGCGCAAGAAACGCCGTGTCGTGATGCCGGGCGAGCAGAAGGCCGAGGCGCCCGCCACCCCGAAACCTGCTGCGCCGAAGCCGGCCGAAGAGCCCAAGCCGGCGCCCGCTGAAGCCAAGGCGCCGCCGAAGCGGGCCGAAGGCGGTCGGCGCAGCGGCATGGTGCTGAAGACGCTCTCCGAAGACGAGATCGACGCCCGGGCGAAGGCGCTGGCCGACGCCAAGGTGCGCGAGGCCGAGGAGCGCGTTCTTGCCGAACAGGAAGAGAAGCGCCGGGCCGAAGAGAACGAGACCCTCGAGCGCGAGCGCGCCGAGGCAGAGCGCCGCCGTGTCGAGGAAGAAGAACGCCTTCGCGTCGAAGAGGACAACAAGCGCCGGGCCGAAGAAAAGGCGAAGGAGCGTCTCGGCGACGAGGCGCCGGCTGCCCCCGCCGCCCCGCCGCGCGAGCAGGAAGCCGAGAGCGAGGAGCGTTCCGCCCGCGGACGCCTCAAGGTCGCGAAGCCGGCCGAGCCCAAGCCGGTCAAGCGCACCGAGGACCGGCGCCGCGGCAAGCTCACGCTGAGCAACGCGCTGGAGGATTCGGAGCGCGAGCGATCGCTCGCCTCGATCAAGCGCCGCCGCGAGCGTGAGCGCCAGCGTACTGTCCAGCAGGGCCCGCGCGAGAAGGTCGTCCGCGAGGTCACCGTCCCCGAGACGATCACCATCCAGGAGCTCGCCAACCGCATGGCCGAGCGTGCCGCCGACGTCATCAAGCTGCTCATGCAGCAGGGACAGCTGGTCAAAATGAACGACGTGATCGACGCCGACACGGCGCAGCTCATCGTCGAGGAAATGGGCCACTCGGTGCGCCGCGTTTCGGAAGCCGACGTCGAGGAGGGCCTGTTCGCCCCCGCTGACGTCGAGGAGGATCTCGAGCCGCGGCCGCCTGTCGTGACCGTCATGGGTCACGTCGACCACGGCAAGACGTCGCTGCTCGACGCGCTCCGCAAGACCAGTGTCGTTTCCGGAGAAGCCGGCGGTATCACGCAGCACATCGGCGCCTACCAGATCGATCACAACGGCCAGAAGGTCACCTTCATCGACACGCCTGGCCACGCCGCGTTCACGGCGATGCGCGCACGCGGCGCCGAGGTCACCGATGTGGTGGTGCTGGTGGTTGCCGCCGACGATTCGGTGATGCCGCAAACGATCGAAGCCATCCAGCACGCGAAGGCGGCCGGGGTGCAGATGGTCGTTGCGATCAACAAGGTCGACAAGCCGGATGCCGATCCGGCCAAGGTCCGCACGGAACTCCTGCAGCACGAAGTGTTCGTTGAATCGATGGGCGGCGAAATCCTCGACGTCGAAGTGTCGGCGACCAAGGGCACCGGCCTCGACAGGCTGATCGAGGCGATCCTCCTCCAGGCCGAACTCCTCGAGTTGAAGGCGAACCCGAACCGGCCGGCCGAAGGCTCGGTCATCGAGGCGCGGCTCGACAAGGGCCGCGGCCCGGTCGCCACCGTGCTCATCGAGCGCGGAACGCTGCGCATCGGCGATATCGTCGTTGCCGGCTCCGAATGGGGCAAGGTGCGCGCGCTGGTCGACGACCACGGCAAGCAGGTCAAGGACGCCGGACCGGCGACACCGGTCGAGGTCCTCGGCCTTCAGGGCGCGCCGGATGCCGGCGACCGCATCGCGGTGGTGGATTCGGAAGCCCGCGCCCGCGAGATCACCGATTACCGCCAGCGCCAGCAGCGCGAGAAGGCGCAGGCCCGCCGCACCGGCGCCCGCGGCTCGCTCGAGCAGATGATGACGCAGCTGCAGGTTTCCGGCGTCAAGGAGTTCCCGCTGGTCATCAAGGGCGACGTCCAGGGTTCGGTCGAAGCCATCGCCGGCGCGCTCGAGAAGCTCGGCACCGACGAGGTCGCCGCCAACATCGTCTATTCGGGCGTCGGCGGCATCACCGAGTCGGACGTCAATCTGGCGCTCACCTCCGAGGCCGCGATCATCGGCTTCAACGTCCGCGCCAACAAGCAGGCGCGCGAGGCGGCCGAACGCGAGGACCTCGACATCCGCTATTACAACGTCATCTACGACCTCGTGGACGACGTGAAGGCGGCGATGTCGGGCCTGCTGACGCCGGAGCGCCGCGAGACGATGCTCGGCAATGCGGAGATCCTCGAGATCTTCAACATCACCAAGGTCGGCAAGGTCGCCGGCTGCCGCGTCACCGACGGCAAGGTGGAGCGCGGTGCGGGCGTCCGCCTCATCCGCGACAACGTCGTCGTCCACGAGGGCAAGCTCTCGACGCTGAAGCGCTTCAAGGACGAGGTGAAGGAAGTCGACTCCGGCCAGGAATGCGGCATGGCCTTCGAGAAGTACGAAGACATGCGCGTCGGCGACGTCATCGAGTGCTACCGGGTCGAGGAGATCGCGCGCTCGCTCTAGCCCGAGCCGCGCGCTCCCAAGCCGGGGATATCGACCATGGCTCGTTCGGAACGAACGCAGGCGCCGCTATCGCAGCGTCAGCTCCGCGTCGGTGAACTCGTGCGCCACGCGATCGCCGACATCCTGATGCGCGGCGACGTGCACGATCCCGACGTCGAGGCGATGACGATCACCATTTCGGAAGTGCGCATGTCGCCCGACCTCAAGCTCGCGACCTGCTACGTCATGCCGCTCGGAAGGGCGGATGCGGCCAAGGCGGCCGCGGCGCTGGAGAGGAACCGCAAGTTCCTGCGCGGCGCTGTCGGCCGCAAGGTCGATCTCCGCTACACACCCGACCTCCGTTTCCGCGTCGACACCAGCTTCGAATCGGGGTCGCGGATCGACGCCCTCCTCCAGTCGGAGAAGGTCCGGCGCGACGTCGAAGGCGACGACGACGATGAGCAATAGAGGCGAGGCGCAACATGGGTGAACGGCGCCGCAAGGGCCGGCCGGTCTCCGGCTGGCTCGTCCTCGACAAGCCGATCGGCATGACGTCGACGCAGGCGGTATCGGCGGTTAAGCGCCTGTTCGGCGCGCAGAAGGCCGGCCATGCCGGCACGCTCGATCCGCTCGCCAGCGGCTGCCTGCCGATTGCCCTTGGCGAGGCGACGAAGGCAATGCCGCAGGTGATGGATGCGCAGAAGCGCTACCGCTTCACGATCGCCTGGGGCGCCGAGACCGACACCGACGACACCGAGGGACGGGCCGTCGCGACGTCCGAGATCCGGCCGGAGCCGGCCGCCATCGAAGAAGCACTCGACGACTTCCTCGGCGCGATCGAGCAGGTGCCGCCGGCGTTCTCGGCGATCAAGATCGACGGCGAACGGGCCTATGACCTCGCGCGCGAGGGCGAGGCGGTGGAGCTGTCGGCGCGGCAGGTGGAGATCCACCGCCTGGAACTCATCGAAACGCCGGACCGCGACCATTCGGTGCTTGAAGTGGAATGCGGCAAGGGCACTTATGTGCGCGCGCTGGCGCGCGACCTCGGCCGCAAGCTCGGTACCCACGGCCATGTCAGCGCCCTTCGCCGCCTCGCTGTCGGACCGTTCGCCGAGCCCGACTTCGTGACGCTCGACGCCCTCCGCGAGACCCAGGCCGAGGACGGCAGCGAGGCGTGCGACGCTCGGCTGGCGCCGGTCGAGACCGCGCTCGGCAGTCTCACCAATGTCTCGCTGCACAGCGGCGATGCGACCCGCGTTCTTCGCGGTCAGGCGGTTCTCATTCGCGGAGCGTCGGTTCCCCCGCCCGGCCCGGCCTATGCCACCGGCGGCGGCCAGCTATTGGCGGTCGGCGAGATCGCGGCCGGATCGTTCCATCCACGGCGCGTCTTCCACCTTTGAAATCGCAGAAAACCGGTATTTCGGCCGGCCCGCGATTTTCGGTAGCAATCTGAGGTCGTTTCCGCCATATTCCGCGCGCCGAGCCGGCATCCCGGCTGCGGCACGGCTTGCCGTATTCACGCTGGACGACATCCCGGCAGGACACGGAGCCAAGCAAGAACCACCGATGAGTATCGTGGGTGGAAGGCCGGCAGTGTGCCGCGGCCTTACGTTTCTCGTTCAAGAAGGACTGTTCGATGTCGATTACGCCCGAGCGCAAGCAAGAGCTGATCAAGGAATACGGTGCCACCGGCACCGATACCGGATCCACCGAGGTGCAGGTGGCGGTTCTGACCACACGGATCACCAACCTCACCGAGCACTTCAAGACCCATACCAAGGACACCCATTCGCGGCGCGGCCTCTTGAGGCTGGTCAGCCGCCGGCGCAGTCTCTTGGACTATCTGAAGAAGCGCGATGAAGCGCGCTACCGCGCACTGATCGAGCGGCTGGGCATCCGCCGCTGACACGACGCGCATACGACATGGCGGCATGGGGCCGCCATGCGACCGACCGCCGGAACCCGAAGCCGAGCCGATGGCAGGATCGCCAGTCTCTTTCTCGACGACCCCCGAGAGAGAGCCTTGCCGTCTTGCCCTCTGCTCCTTCGGGTTTCGCGCATACCGAAGGATGAAATGAGATGTTTGATATCCAACGCGTAGAGATCGAATGGGGCGGCCGCCCGCTGATCCTGGAGACGGGCAAGGTGGCCCGCCAGGCCGACGGCGCCGTCCTTGCGACCTATGGCGAGACCACGGTGCTTGCCACCGTCGTCGGCGCCAAGCAGGAGAAGCCCGGCCAGGACTTCTTCCCGCTGACGGTCAACTACCAGGAAAAGACCTTTGCCGCCGGCAAGATCCCGGGCGGATTCTTCAAGCGTGAGGGACGGCCGACCGAAAAGGAGACGCTGACCTCGCGCCTCATCGACCGCCCGATCCGACCGCTGTTCGCCGCGGGCTACAAGAACGACACGCAGGTCATCATCACCGTGCTGTCGCACGACCTAGAGAACGACCCGGACATCGTCGCGATGGTTGCCTCCTCGGCGGCGCTGACGCTTTCCGGCCTCCCCTTCATGGGGCCGATCGGCGGCGCGCGCGTCGGCCTGATCGAGGGCGGCTATGTGCTCAACCCGCAGCTCGACGAGCTGCCGGAATCGAAGCTCGATCTGGTCGTCGCCGGCACCCACGACGCGGTGCTGATGGTGGAATCGGAAGCCCAGGAGCTCTCCGAGGACGAGATGCTCGGCGCCGTCATGTTCGGCCATCAGGGCTATCAGCCGGTGATCGACGCGATCATCGAGCTCGCCGAGCGCGCCGCCAAGGACCCACGGCCGCTGCAGACGGTCGACAACTCCGCGCTCTTCGAGCGGGTCCGCGAGATCGGCGAGAACGACCTTCGGGCCGCATACGCTATTCCGGAGAAGACCGAGCGCCACGATGCGATCAGCGGCGTCAAGCAGCGGATCGTGGAATCGCTTGCCCCGGTCGACGGCGAGGAAGGCCCGAGCGCCCAGCTCGTCGGCGATATGTTCAAGAAGCTCGAGAAGTCGATCGTCCGCGGCGACATTCTCGACAAGGGCATCCGTATCGACGGCCGCGATCTGAAGACCGTGCGCCCGATCTCGTCGGAGGTCGGCATCCTGCCGCGCGCCCATGGCAGCGCCCTCTTCACCCGCGGCGAGACGCAGGCGCTGGCGGTCGCGACGCTCGGCACCGGCGACGACGAGCAGTTCATCGACGCGCTCGAGGGAACCTACAAAGAAACGTTCATGCTGCACTACAATTTCCCGCCCTTCTCGGTCGGCGAGACGGGCCGCATCGGCTCGCCGGGGCGACGCGAGATCGGCCATGGCAAGCTCGCCTGGCGCGCGATCCGGCCGCTGCTGCCGCCGCATCACGAGTTCCCCTACACGCTGCGCATCGTCTCCGAGATCACCGAGTCGAACGGCTCGTCCTCGATGGCGACGGTCTGCGGCACCTCGCTGGCGATGATGGATGCCGGCGTGCCGATGAAGCGCCCGGCCGCAGGCATCGCGATGGGCCTCATCAAGGAAGACGACCGCTTCGCCGTGCTTTCCGACATCCTCGGCGACGAGGACCATCTCGGCGACATGGACTTCAAGGTCGCCGGTTCGGAGATGGGCGTCACCTCGCTGCAGATGGACATCAAGATCACCGGCATCACCGAGGAGATCATGAAGGTCGCGCTGGCGCAGGCCAAGGAAGGCCGGCTCCACATTCTCGGCGAGATGGCGAAGGCGCTGCCGGAGGCCCGCACCGAGCTCGGCGAGTACGCGCCGCGCATCGAGGTCATCAACATCCCGACCGACAAGATCCGCGAAGTGATCGGCTCGGGCGGCAAGGTGATCCGCGAGATCGTCGAGAAGACCGGCGCCAAGGTCGACATCTCCGACGACGGCACGGTCAAGGTCGCCTCGTCCGATCACAAGGCGATCGAGGCGGCGCTCAACTGGATCAAGTCGATCGCGGCCGAGCCTGAGGTCGGGACGATCTATCAGGGCACCGTGGTGAAGGTCGTCGATTTCGGCGCCTTCGTGAACTTCTTCGGCGCCCGCGACGGCCTCGTCCATATCTCGCAGCTGGCACCGCAGCGTGTCGCCAAGACCACCGATGTGGTCAACGAGGGCGACAAGGTGTGGGTGAAGCTCCTCGGCTTCGACGATCGCGGCAAGGTCCGCCTGTCGATGAAGATCGTCGATCAGGAGACCGGTCAGGAGATCGTCGAGGACGCCGACGAGGAGGCGCAGGCCGCGGGCTAACCGCTGTCGGCCTGCCGTTTGGCGGCCTCGAAATAAGGCAACGCTGTGGCCGGCGAGGCGCCCATTCGCCTGCCGGCCGCAGTTCCGCTAAGCTATCGGGGGACACAATTTCGCGCGGGTTGGGCGGCAATTGCTCGCCGTCGGCCCGGAGCCGGCGGTGGGAGAGGAGACGAACCGTATGCCGACCATCGCTCTCGTTGATGACGACCGCAACATTCTGACCTCCGTCTCGATGGCGCTGGAGTCGGAGGGCTATCGCGTCATGACCTACACCGACGGCGCTTCGGCGCTCGACGGCTTCGGCGGCGCCAACCCCGATCTCGCCATTCTCGACATCAAGATGCCGCGCATGGACGGCATGGAGCTCCTGCGCCGACTTCGCCAGAAGTCCGACCTACCGGTCATCTTCCTCACTTCGAAGGACGACGAGATCGACGAGCTCTTCGGCCTCAAGATGGGCGCCGACGATTTCATCAAGAAGCCGTTCTCGCAGCGCCTCCTCGTCGAGCGCGTCCGGGCGGTGCTGCGGCGCGCGGCGAACCGCGAGGCGGTGCCAGGCAAGCCCGGCGATACCTCAAAGCTGCTCGAACGCGGCGGCCTGTCGATGGACCCGGAGCGCCACACCTGCACGTGGAACGGCCAGCCGGTGACGCTGACGGTGACCGAGTTCCTCATCCTTTATTCGCTGGCGCAGCGTCCGGGCGTGGTGAAGAGCCGCAACGCCCTGATGGACGCCGCCTATGATGACCAGGTCTATGTCGACGACCGCACGATCGACAGCCACATCAAGCGGCTGCGCAAGAAGTTCAAATCCGTCGATACCGATTTCGACATGATCGAGACGCTCTACGGCGTCGGCTACCGCTTCAAGGAAGCCTGACACCTGAGCGCCTCGCGGGGGGGCGTAACGACCGCTAGATGACCGCGGGGACCGAGACCGAAGCCTTCGATCATCGCGGCGAGCGGGAGAAGAACCGCCCGCGATCGATCCCGGCTGCGCTGTGGGGTCTGTGGCGGACGATCACCTTCGGCGGCTTTTCGAGCCTCACCCGCCGTATCGTCTTCCTCAATCTCGTCGCGCTGATCGTCCTCGTCGTCGCGATCCTGATCCTCAATCAGCAGCGCGCCAGCCTGATCGACGCCGAAGTCCGCAGCCTCACCGCGCAGGGCGAACTCATCGCCAATTCGATCGCCGCCTCGGCGACGGAAACGCCCGGCCCCGAGCTCTTGCGGCGCGACCCCGAGGCGTTGCCGCCCGATCTCGACGCGGCGGCGGCGTTCCTGGAAAACGTACTGACGCAGGATTATGCGATCGACCCCGTGCGGGCGAGCACGCTGGTCTCCTATCTCTCGACATCGGCCGGGCCGCGCGTTCGCGTCTACGACACCGGCGGCCGCCGCATCGTCGATTCCGATCAGCGCCAGATCATCCGCGAGGATCTGCCGCCGCCGGGCGAAGGCGAGCCTTCGCTGCTGGAACGCATCTGGGACGGCATCACGGCGTGGTTCCGCCGCTCCGACATGCCGATCTATCGCGACGTCGGACCCAATCAGGGACGCGACTATGAGGAAGTGGCCTCCGCGCTTTCGGGCGAGGAATCGACCCTGACGCGCGTCACGCCGGGCGGCGAGCTGATCGTCTCGGTGGCGATTCCGATCAGCGGCTATCAGACCGTCCAGGGCGCGGTCCTGCTGACGACCCGCGAAGGCGACATCGACGACATCATCCGCGAAGAACGGAACGCCATTCTTCGCGTGTTCGCCGTCGCCGCCTCGGTTTCGGTGGTGCTTTCGTTCCTCCTCGCAGGAACGATCGCAGCGCCGCTCCGCCGGCTTTCCGCCGCCGCCGACCGCGTCCGCAAGGGTGTCCGGTCGCGGCCGCAGATCCCGGACTTCTCCGGTCGCGGCGACGAGATCGGCGATCTAAGCCAGTCGCTGCGCGACATGACCAATTCGCTCTACGAGCGGATCGACGCCATCGAGAGCTTCGCGGCGGACGTCGCGCACGAGCTCAAGAACCCGCTGACCTCGCTGCGGAGCGCGGTCGAGACGCTGCCGCTCGCCAAGAACGATGAATCCCGCGATCGCCTCACGGAAATCATCCAGCACGACATCCGCCGGCTCGACCGCCTGATCACCGATATCGCCGACGCCTCGCGCCTCGACGCCGAGCTGGCGCGCCGTGAGGCGGAGGAGGTCGATCTCGCCAAGCTACTGACGGCGCTGGCCGAACTCACCAACGAGACCGGCCACGACGGCGCCGCCCGGGTGGTCGTCGAGATCGAGGACGGAGGACGTGATGTGTTTCGGGTCATGGGGCACGACACGCGGTTGACGCAGGTCTTCACCAACCTTCTCGACAATGCGCGCTCTTTCTCGCCGGAGAACGGCACGGTGCGGATCAGAGCGAAGCGCGTCGGCGACGAGATCGAGGCGATCGTCGAGGACGAGGGGCCGGGCATCAATTCCGACCAGTTCGACCGCATCTTCGACCGTTTCTACACCGACCGGCCGGAAGGCGAATCCTTCGGCCAGAATTCCGGCCTCGGCCTCTCGATCACCCGGCAGATCGTCGAAGCGCATGGCGGCCGCATCTGGGCGGAGAACATCGTCCGCGACGGCTCGTCCGACGTCGCCGGCGCGCGCTTCGTCGTGCGCCTTCAAGCCGTCAAGCGTTGAACGAACCGCCCGATACGGTCCACGCCACCGCGGTGGCGATCGGCGGCCATGGCATCCTCATCCGCGGCGCGGCCGGATCGGGCAAGTCCTCGCTTGCCTTGCGCCTGATGGAGCACCCGGTGATGCCGGCCGCGCTGGTGGCCGACGACCGCGTTGTCCTGGCGCCCGCCGATGGGAGGCTGAAAGCATCGCCGCCCGGCCCGCTCGAGGGCCTGATCGAAGTCCGCGGCGTCGGCGTCATCGCGGTGCCGTTCGTCCCCGAGGCCGCCATCGTGCTCATCGTCGAGCTCCTGCCCGAGGAGGCTTGCGTGCGCCTGCCGGACGAGGCCGAACGGACCACCGACCTCCTCGGGGTGGCCATGGCGCGGCTGACGGTGCCGATCGACGATCCGGCCGGCGATGTCCGCGTGCATGCGGCGCTGCGAAACTGGATAGGCGG
>CAZSXA010000007.1:0-28570 GCA_964611195.1 uncultured Bauldia sp. | reverse complement strand
CAAGCGTCTCACGCTTACCAATGCTCGTCAGGTGATTGCCTGGCTGATCCGCGCCGGCACAGACATCGCCGGCGGCAACGAATTCGGGATCCGGCTGGGCTCGCTTCTCCTCGGCGTCGCGGCGAGCTGGGCGGTTTGGCGGGCCGCGATCATTCTGTTCGGTCGGCGCGATCTGGCGCTCACCGCCGTCCTCTTCTTCAACCTGACATTGATCGTTACAGTGGGCATGGTGCTCGCGGTGCCGGATGCGCCTTTGCTCGCCGCCGCCGCTTTCCTACTCTACTGCTTGGCGAAGGTCTCAGCGACCGGGCGTTCTGTGTGGTGGCTCGTGGCCGGTATCGTCACCGGAATCGGGCTCCTCTCCAAATACACGGCGCTGTTCTGGCCGCCATCGATCCTCATCTGGCTGCTACTGACACCGCGCATGCGGCCATGGCTGGCGACGATCTGGCCGTGGGCGGGTGCGGTGGTGGCCCTCCTGATCTTCCTGCCGAACCTCATCTGGAATGCCACGAATGACTGGCTGACATTCGACAAGCAGTTCGGCCGGGTCACAACCGACGGCCTCAATCCGGAGTTCCTGCTCGATCATCTCGGCCAGCAGGTCGGTCTTGCGACCCCGATCATCTTCGTCCTCGGCTGGCTCGCCCTTGGCGTGTTTCTGCTCCGTCGTGGCGGTCCGACCAATGGGCGTGTGCTGCTGGGCGCGATGGTGTGGCCAACCACGGCCTATTTCATCTTCCACGCCTTCCATTCGCAGGTGGAGGGCAACTGGACTGCGCCGATCTTCGCCGCTTTCGCGCTCGCCGCCGCAGCGGTGCTCTACACGGTCGAGTGGCGCCCGCGGGCGCGGCGGGTCGTCGACTTTGCCGGTCGCTGGGCGACGCCGGTCGCCCTCGTCCTGACCGCGCTTGTCTACGTCCAGGCGCTGACGGGTTTGTTTCCGCTTGGCAGTTCCGATCCGACGGCAACTCGGCTGGGCGTCGGCGTTGAAGCACTGGCGGAGGAGATCGAGACGCTGCGCGCTGCCGAAGGCGCGACCGCGATCCTCGCCGGCGACTACGGCACCACGGCATGGCTCACCTATTATGGGCCGGCCGAGGGTGCGCCCGTCCTTCAATACAACGAGCCGGAGCGGTGGTTGCAGGAGCTGCCGCCAGGTGAAGCCGCGCTTGAGGGCCCTTTCCTTGCGGTCCTCAAGGCCGGCCAGAATGTCGGCCCGCTTGAAGCGGAATACGGGCGGGCGGAGGAATTGACGACGCTCACGCGCCAGCGCGGCGACCTCGAAATCGATCGCTATGAGGTCTTCCGAGTCATTCCCTAGGGTGTTGCGATCGGGTTCTCGCGATTGTCGTCGGCGGCGACTTCCTCCGGCTCGCCGAGAAGATTGCCGAGACCGATGAGGCGGTCGCGGAGCGCGGCAGGGAGAGCGGGCTGCTCGGGTTCCTCCGCCACCGGTTCCGCAGGCGCCTCCGCCACCACCGGCTCCGGCGGGGCGAGATACTCCTCGCGCTCGACATAGGGAATGGGAACAAGCGGCGCGTCTTCATGGGCGACTGTCATGAAACGCTGCCAGGTCCGGGCCGGCAGGGAGCCGCCGGTCAGCCGGTTGGTCGACGCGTAATTGTCGTTCCCGAACCAGACCGCGCCGACATAGTTGCCGGTGAAGCCGACGAACCAGCCGTCGCGAAAGGCGTTGGTGGTGCCGGTCTTGCCCGCGGTCGGAATCCCTTCCAGCTTGGCACCGCGGCCCGTGCCCCATTCCGGGATTTGCACCAGGACGTTGTTCATCTCCGCCACGATCTCTTCGGGCAGCACGCGGCTGGGGGCGCTCGCGTCTCTCGCGCGATCGAACACCACCTCGCCGTCGCTGTTGGTGATACGCGTGAAGGCGTAGGGCGTCGCCGCATAGCCGCCATTGGCGAAGACCGAATAGGCGCGCGCCATATCGAGCGCGTTCACTTCCGAACTTCCAAGCGGCAGGGATCGGGTGATCGCAAGCTCGGTGGTGATGCCCATCGCGTGGGCGGTCTCGACGATCTGCTCGCGGCCGATCGCCTGCGCCAACCGGACCGGCACGGTGTTGATCGAACGGACGAGGGCGTTGGTCAGCGTCACCGGGCCGGCATAGCCGCCGGCGAAGTTGGTCGGAGACCAGTCGCCGATCGTGATCGGCGCATCCGGCACGACGCTATCGGGCGTGAAGCCGTTCATGAAGGCGGTGGCGTAGACGAACGGCTTGAAGGCCGAGCCGGGTTGGCGGAGGGCGTTTGTGGCGCGATTGAACTGGCTCTCGCCATAGTCGCGCCCGCCGACCATGGCGCGGACCGCACCGTCGGGGTCCATGACGACGACGGCGCCTTGCGAGACGGCGAAGGCCTCGCCGGACTCCCGCAGCGTGAATTCGACGGCCTCCTCCGCCGCCCGTTCGATCTCGGGGTCGAGCGTGGTCTGGACGAGCAGGATCCTGTCGCCTTCGGGCACGGCGTCGCGAACCTGCTCGAACGCCCAGTCGAGGAAGTAGTCCGCCGTCCCGACATCCTCGCCGCCGGCGACCGAGGCCGGCGCCCGGCGCGCGCCGATGACCTGGCCTTCGGAAAGATATCCGGCCTCGACCAGGTTGGTCAGAACTTCGTCGGCACGGGCGCGCGCGCTCGGCAGGTTGACGTGCGGCGCGTAGCGCGAGGGCGCTTGAAAAAGGCCGGCGAGCATCGCCGCTTCCGCCAGCGACACCTCGGTCACCGGCTTGTCGAAATAGACTTCCGAGGCCGCCGCGACGCCGAAGGTGCCGGCGCCCATATAGGCCCGGTCGAAATAGATCGAGAGGATCTCCTCCTTGGTGAGCTGGGCCTCCAGCCAGACCGCGATGAAAGCTTCCTGGATCTTGCGCTCGATCGTTCGCTCGTTGGTGAGATAGAGGAGCTTCGCCACCTGCTGGGTGATCGACGAGCCGCCCTGGACCACGTCGCCGGCTTCGAGGTTGACCAGAAGGGCGCGCGCCACGTCGGGGATGCTGATGCCGAAATGCGAATAGAAGCGGCGGTCCTCGGTGGCGAGCACGGCCGCCACGAGGTTCTCCGGCAGGGCGTCGAGCGGGACGCTTTCCGCCTGCCGGATACCGCGGCGCCCGACCTCGTTGCCGTCGCGGTCGAGGAAGGTCACCGCGTAGTCGCCCTGGCTGCGCCAGTCGACTTCGGTGATCTCCATCGCCGGCAAGGCGAGGGCAAGAAGCAGCGTCGCCAGGACCGCGCCGACCGTGATGGCGTCGCCGAGGACTTCGTTGAAGAAGCGGAGGAAGCCCCGCGGCCGCAGCCGGCGTAAGCCGCGATCGATTGCCCCGATGGCGTAGCCGACGCCGGAAATGCTACGCTTCACCGCGGTCCGAACCGGTGACGGCCGATCGCGGAGTTGATTGGGCTGCTTGCCGATATCGAACGGGCTGCGCACGACGGCCGACCAGGTGGCGGTGCACGAGACTACGGGCCATTTAGTGAGTGACGGAGACGGAGTTGGCAAGCATTCCGCTTGACGCGGCCGATGCCGAAGGCGCCGAGCAAGATCCGTTCTGGCGACGCCTCACGCTCGACGAGATGTCGTCAGAGCAATGGGAATCGCTCTGCGACGGCTGCGCGCGCTGTTGCCTCAACAAGCTCGAAGACGAGGATTCCGGCGAGATTGCCTGGACGTCGATCGCCTGTCAGTTGCTCGACGAGGACAGCTGCCGCTGCTCGGACTATGAGAACCGCAGCGATCACGTCCCTGACTGCATCCGGCTGACGCCCAAAGCCGTGCGCGAGCTGTCATGGCTTCCCCCGACCTGTGCTTATCGTCTGATCGACGAGGGCAGGGATCTCTACTGGTGGCACCCGCTGGTCTCGGGCGATCCCGAGACAGTCGAACTTGCCGGCATATCCGTTCGCGGTCGTACGATTGGCGAGGCGCATGTGCCGCTTGTCCGGTGGGAGGAGTTCATCGTCGGCTGGCCGCTCGAAAATCCCAGCGAAACAGACAGTTAGCCGATCGGCTTCAGAGGTTGCTTACCAAGCTGAAAGGGCCGTTCAGATGGCATTCAGTTTGCCGGCGTTAAGCATGCCGCCATGTTCAAGCAAGCACTCTCCGTACTGGGCGTCCTCGGCGCCCTAGCAGCCGCGCCGCCGACTGTCGCATCCGCGCAGGACATGGTCGCGCAGGCGCTCGTCTGCCTCGACGTCAATGAGGGCCGCGCCATCCAGGAGCGCACACCGGCGCTGCAGCTGCAGGAACTCCTGCAGATGATCGGCACGCAGGGTCAATTGGTCTCGGCGGAATTCTGCCGCGCGCCGAACGGGCTTCTTGTCTGGGTGATCACCGAACGCAATGGTGGCGCCATCATCCGTCGGGTGGTAAATGCGGAGACGGGCGAAATAGTCCCAGGACTATGATGCCCGGCTATGCAGCCGACGGAGTTTGGGGCCGGATGCGAATCCTTGTCGTTGAGGATGACCCCGATCTGAATCGTCAAATGGTCCAGGCCCTCAAGGATGCGGGCTATGCCGTCGACACCGCGAGCGACGGCGAAGAGGGCCATTTCCTTGGCGATACCGAGCCGTATGACGCCGTTGTCCTCGACATCGGCTTGCCGCAGATGGACGGCATCTCGGTGCTGGAACAATGGCGCCGCGACGGCCGCGCGATGCCGGTGCTGATCCTCACCGCGCGCGACCGCTGGAGCGACAAGGTTCAGGGAATCGACGCCGGCGCCGACGACTATGTCGCCAAGCCCTTCCATATCGAAGAGGTGCTCGCCCGCATCCGGGCGCTGGTGCGGCGTGCCGCCGGCCATGCCAGCAACGAGATCGAATGCGGCCCGGTCCGTCTCGATACCCGTTCCGGGCGCGTCTCGGTCGACGGCAACCCGGTCAAGCTCACCTCGCACGAGTTCAAGGTGCTTGAATATCTCATGCACCATCGCGACCGTGTGGTCTCCCGCACCGAGCTGACCGAACACCTGTACGATCAGGATTTCGACCGGGATTCCAACACGATAGAGGTCTTCGTCGGCCGCCTTCGCAAGAAGGTCTCGCAGGAGTTGATCGAGACCGTCAGAGGCCTCGGCTACCGGATCGTCTCGCCGCCCGATGCGGCTTAACTCCCTATCGTTTCGCCTCATCCTCGGGGCGTCGCTATGGACTGCGGCGGCGATCATCGCCGCCGGCATTGTCCTCACCTCGCTCTATGAGCGGACCGTCCAGCGCAATTTCGACGAGAGCCTCAACGGTCATATCAACGCCATCCTCGGCGAGCTCTCGCCGCAGATCTTTGCCGACGCGATCGATATCGAAGGCCCCTCCGACACGCGCTTCGCCAACACCTGGTCGGGCTGGTACTGGCAGATCGACCGCGACGGCGCTGCCGTTCTCACTTCCCGGTCGCTCCAGGGCGCAACGCTGTACGCCCCCGATCCCGGCGCGGCCGGCAATGCCGAAGGTCTGGTCGACTTCTCCGGCACCGGACCGAACGACGAACTGATCCGGGGGCTCAGCCTTGTCGTCGAGCTGCCCGGCGCGCCGCTCTACCAGATCATCGTCACCGGCAACGCCACGGACCTCCGGGCTGAGGTGGCGACGTTCCGCAACAACGTCATCCTGACCGTCGCCGTCTTCGGCCTCGCGTTGATCATCTCGACCTTCATCCAGATTCGCTGGGGCCTTCGCCCGCTCGACCGGCTCCGCCGCGGCCTCGCCGACCTCCGCAGCGGCAAGGAAGCGCGGCTCGGCGGCGACTACCCGGCCGAAATCCAGCCGCTCGTCAAGGAGTTGAACGCCCTTCTTGAATCAAACCAGCAGGTGATTGAGCGCGCCCGCACCCAGGTCGGCAATCTCGCGCATGCCCTGAAGACTCCGCTCAGTGTCATCACCAACGAGGTGAGGGCCAACAAGAGCCCGCTCGCGGACAAGGTCTGCGAACAGGCGGAGATCATGCGCCGCCAGATCACGCATTATCTCGACCGGGCCCGCATTGCCGCGCGCTCCGACGTGATCGGCGCCGTCACCGACGTCGAGCCGGTGATCGGCCGGCTCGCCCGTGCGATGAACCGCATCTACGAGGAGAAGGGCGTCAAGGTGACGGCCGCAATGCCGGAAGGCCTCCGCTTTGCCGGCGAGCAGCAGGACCTCGAGGAGATTGTCGGCAATCTCTCCGACAACGCCTGCAAATGGGCGTCGAGCGCGGTGCATATCGAGGCGAAGGCCGAGGACGTCGGCAGCGACGACGGCCTCGTGCGGCTGACGATTGACGACGATGGTCCCGGGCTGACGCCGGAACAGCGAAAGGCCGCGACCAAGCGCGGCCAGCGCCTCGACGAGTCGCAGCCCGGATCGGGCCTTGGCCTCTCGATCGTCATCGATCTCGTTGGGCTCTACGGCGGCGACTTCGAACTCGGCACCTCGCCCGCCGGCGGTCTCAGGGCGGAGATCAGGCTGCCGGCTGCGGCCTAGCGTGGGCACCTCGCGGAATCGTTGACCCTGGCGGCCGCTGCCTCAGTTGCGCGGCAAGAACGCAGCCGATAGAAGCCGATCCAGGACAGCTGACGGAGACGCGCGGTAATGGAGCAGGGCCTTCAGGACAAGACGGGCAAATCGCTCGACGAGTGGATCGCCGTCGTCAACCAGGAAGGGCTCTCGAAGCATGGCGAGATCCTGGCGTTCCTGAAGGGGACGCACGGGATGACGCACGGCTTCGCCAATTTTGTCGCTCTCAAGGCCCGCGCCGCCGATGCCGGCTCATACGACCCTGACGACCTCGTGACGACGCAATACGCTCAGAAGCCGGACCTGAAGCCGATCTATGACGAACTCAAGGCGGCGATAACGGCTTTCGGCGACGATGTGCAGGTCGTGCCGAAAAAGGCGGCGGTCAGCTTCGTCCGCAAGACCCAATTCGCGCTCGTCCAGCCGACGACCAAGACCCGCGTCGATCTGGGCCTCAAGCTCAAGGACAAGCCGACATCCGGCAGGCTTGAGGGGAGCGGTCCCTTCGGCACGATGTGTACCCACCGAGTCCAGCTCACCGATCGCGCGGATGTCGATCGGGAAGTGCTGGCCTGGGTGAAAGAGGCGTACGACCGCGCAAACTGAGCGCGGAAGGCGGAGCCGATGGTATTCTGGATAGTCACGGCGGTTATTACCGCGGCGGTCGCCGCCGCACTGATTGCGCCTCTGTTCCGTAATCGCGGCATCGTCGGCGAGAGCGACTCGGAAGTCGCGATCTACCGCGATCAGCTCGCCGAGATAGAACGCGATGTCGAACGCGGCGTCCTGCCGGAAAGCGAGGCCGAGAGCGCCCGCACGGAAATCGCGCGGCGACTCCTGCGCGCGAGCGAGGAGGAGGCAGCTGCTGCGCCGGCGAGCGACTCGCGCCGGCAAGGAGCGCTATGGATCGCCATTCTGGTGCTGCCGGCCGTGGGACTGGCCGGATACCTCGCCTTTGGGGAACCGGGCGCCGAAGACCGCCCGTTCGACGAGCGTATCGCCTCACCGGACCCGGACGATCTTTATGTTCAACTCGAGCGGCTTGGGCTCGAATCGACGCCGGAGGAGATCGCCGCGGTCGCGGAGACGATTGAACGCGGGCTGGAGATCGAGCCGGATGACCCGACGCTGCTCAGGCTGGCGACCCAGATGCGGATCATTGACGGTCGATTGGAAGATGCTGCGTCGACCTATATTCGACTCCTTGAAGGGTTGGGCGATCCGAACGTCGCGGACGAGGGCGGGCAAGTCGGCACCCAGCTCGGCTTCGAGCTAGCCTTTCTACAGCCGGAGATCGGCGCGGCGGGCGAGGAACTGATCCGGCTTGTCTTTGATCGCTTTCCGCGCAATGAGATCGCGCAGCTCAACTATGCCGAGCTCCTGATCCGTTTGGAGGACGAGGCGGCCGCGGCCGACGTTCTGGAGGGCTTGGTAGCGACTGCTCCACCGGAGGGATCGCCGATCGTCGATATCGCCCGATCGCGGTTGGCTGAGCTACGGGGTGAAGGTGCCGGCGGCCTGACGCCCGAGCAGCTTGAGTTCGTCGACCAAATGGTGGGGCAGCTTGCCGCACGGCTTGAAGCCGAGCCTGACGACGCGGAAGGTTGGGCACAGCTGATTACCTCGTATATGGTTTTGGGACGCGAGGAGGACGCGCGCGCAGCGCTCGGAACCGCTCGCGAGTTCTTTACTGGGAATGACGAGGCGCTCGCGATTATCGAAGAAGCAGCAGCGCCGTTGGTGGAGCAGGAATGACGATTACCCAGGCAGCGCCCCGTCGGCGTGGAATGACACGGAAGCAGCGCCGGCTGATGTTGATCGGCCTGGCCGGCGTCGTATTGACCGCCGCCGTTGCGCTCGTTCTGATCGCGCTCAACGACCGCATCGTGTTCTTCAATTCACCGAGCGACATCATCGCCGAGCCGCCGGCTGCGGGTGAGCGCATCCGCCTTGGCGGGCTTGTCGAGACCAACTCGTGGGAAGTGCTCAGCGACGGCGTCCATCGCTTCGCGATCACCGACACTGCCGAGACGATCCCTGTCACCTATCGCGGCCTCGTGCCGGACCTCTTCCGGGAAGGGCAGGGCGTGATCACTGAAGGCACGCTCGGCGAAGACGGCATCTTCGTTGCCGATTCCGTTCTCGCCAAGCATGATGAGGCGTACATCCCCGCCGAGGTCGAGGAGGCCCTGCGCGAGCAAGGCGTATGGCAGGGCGAGGAGGGCGACGCGGCACCATGATCGCTGAGGTCGGCCATTTCGCGCTGATTCTCGCGACCGCCGTCGCGATCGTTCAAAGCATTGTCCCGTTCTGGGGCGCGCGAACCGGCGACGGTCGGCTTATGATGGTCGCCCGCCCCGCCGCCGTGACGCAGTTCCTGCTCATCGGCATCGCGTTCGCGGCGCTGATGCACGCCTATATCGTGTCCGACTTCTCGCTCGTGAACGTCTACGAGAACTCGCACACCGACAAGCCGATGCTCTACAAGGTCACCGGCGTGTGGGGGAACCATGAGGGCTCGATGCTCCTCTGGGTCCTGATCCTCGCCGTCTTCGGCGCCGCCGTCGCCGTGTTCGGGCGCAACCTGCCGGATCGCCTGAAGGCCAATGTCCTCGCGGTTCAAGGCTGGATCGGCGTCTCCTTCCTCGGCTTCATCCTTTTCACGTCGAACCCGTTCGAGCGCTTCGAGTTTCCGCCGCTTCAAGGTGCGGACCTCAATCCGGTGCTGCAGGATATCGGCCTCGCGATCCATCCGCCGCTCCTCTATCTCGGCTATGTCGGCTGCTCGATCGCCTTTGCCTTCGCCGTGGCGGCGCTGATCGAGGGCAAGATCGAAGCCGCCTGGGCCCGCTGGGTCCGCCCGTGGACGCTGGCCGCCTGGATGTTTCTCACCGCCGGCATCGCGATGGGGTCCTACTGGGCCTATTACGAGCTCGGCTGGGGCGGCTGGTGGTTCTGGGATCCGGTCGAGAACGCCTCATTCATGCCGTGGCTGGCGGCGACGGCTTTGCTCCACTCGGCCGCGGTTATGGAGAAGCGCGACGCCCTCAAGGTCTGGACGGTGTTGCTGGCGCTGCTGACCTTCAGCCTCAGCCTGCTCGGCACCTTCCTCGTCCGTTCCGGCGTGCTCACCTCGGTACACACCTTCGCCTCGTCGCCGACCCGCGGCCTGGTGATCCTTGCCATTCTCGGCGTTTTCGTCGGCGGCTCGCTGGCCCTCTTCGCCATGCGGTCGTCCTCACTGACCAAGGGCGGCATGTTCGCGCCGATCAGTCGCGAGGGCGCGCTCGTCTTCAACAATCTGTTCCTGACGGCGGCCACGGCCACCGTGCTCGTGGGCACCCTCTATCCGATCCTTCTTGACGCCGTCACCGGCGATACGATTTCGGTCGGCGCGCCGTTCTTCAACTTCACCTTCGGCCCGCTCATTATCCCGCTCCTGATGGCGGTACCTTTCGGTCCGATGCTCGCTTGGAAGCGGGGCGATCTCTGGGCGGCGGCGCAGCGGCTGATGGCCGCCTTCGCGGCCGCAGTGATTGCCATCGTGATCATTGCGGTTGCCACCGGCGCCAGCGAGGTTCTGGCTGCGCTCGGCATCGGCCTCGGTGTGTGGCTCGTTGCCGGCGCGCTCGTCGAACTGGCCAACAGGGTCCAGCTCGGCCGCATTGCGTTCGGCGCATCGTTCCGTCGCTTGGTCGGCTTGCCACGCTCGGCCTTCGGCATGGCGCTCGCCCATGCCGGCCTCGGCGTCACGGTCCTTGGCCTAGTCACCGCCAGCACCTGGCAGACCGAGGACATCCTCGAAATGCAGCCTGGCGACACCATCATCGTCGAGCAGCGCGAGGTCACCTATGTCGGCCGAAACCGCGCCGACGCCAACAACTACCTTGCCGACCAATTCCGATTCTCGGTTGCGCGCGGGGATTCGGAGTTCTTCATGACGCCGGAGCGGCGCACCTACCCGGCGCGTGGCGAGACCACGACCGAGGCGGCGATCGAGACGATCTGGTTCTCGCAGCTCTACATTTCGCCGGGCGAAGTCGGAGCCGACGAAGCGCTGACCGTCCGCATCTTCTGGAAGCCTTTCGTGACCTTCATCTGGCTGGGCTCCATCGTGATGGTGATCGGCGGCGTGCTGTCTCTCTCCGATCGGCGGCTGCGCGTCGGTGCACCGAAGGCAAGCCGCAACCGCCCGGCCATCGCGCCGGCGGAGTAGGGCGCTCCGGATGCCACAGCTTGTTCGGTTCCTCGCGATCGGCGCCGCTCTGATCGCTCTGGCGCTCCCTGCGCTTGCCGTCGAACCGGACGAAATGCTCGAGGACCCGGCGCTCGAGGAGCGGGCCCGCGATCTCTCGGCCGAGATCCGCTGCGTCGTCTGCCAGAATCAGAACATCGACGATTCCAATGCCGACCTCGCGCGTGAACTCCGCATCCTGGTGCGCGAACGCATCGTGGCGGGTGACAGTGACGAGGAAATCCTCGACTTCCTCGTTGCTCGCTACGGCGAGTTCGTCCTGCTGCGCCCCCGGTTCAACGCCACCACGGCCTTGCTTTGGGGCGCGCCGATCCTGCTTCTTCTCGGCGGCGGGTACCTCGCCTACCGGGCCGTGCGACACCGTTCGGCGGCCGGATCGGGCGATTCGGCACGTCTGACGCCGGAGGAGGAAAAGCGCCTCGCCGAGCTGACCGGCACCGATCGGGGAAGCAGCTCTCCGTAGCGCCTCGGCGAAGGCGCGCCGGTCCCAGCGTATGTCAGCGGAATCGATCACGGTCGCGCGAGATCGGCCTCACATTACAGACAATTAATGTCGGCGACAGCGACCTGTAAGGTCGCGTCTCCACATTGAACGGCAACGGCTTGCGGACAACCCGCGAGATCGAATCCCCACGACATGGAGTCCTTGCCGTGAACACCCAGACTGTGACCCACCAGCCCCGTTACCGTCGGCGCATGATGCTCGCCGGTTCCGGCGTGGCTGTCGCCCTTGCCGGCGCACTCGTTGCCACCGGCTTCGTCCCGCCGCCGAGCCCGGCCGGCGCGCAGCCCGTTGCGATCGAGGAACCGGTCGCGCTCCCGAGCTTCGCCAATGTCATCGATCAGGTCGGACCCGCCGTGGTCGCCATCCAGGCGCGCGGCGAGAGCCGGATGACGATCGACATTCCGGGATTTGAGGACCTGCCCGAAGGATCGCCCGAGGAGCGGTTCTTCCGCAACATCCCCGAGTTCCAAGACCCGATGCCGACCACCAGCCTCGGCTCCGGCTTCTTCGTCACTGCCGACGGCTATCTCGTCACCAACAATCACGTCGTCGACGACGCGCAGACCTTCGAGGTCGTGCTCGAGGATGGTGAGCAGTATCAGGCGCGCCTGATCGGCACGGACCCGCTCACCGATCTCGCCGTTCTGAAGGTCGACGCAGACCGCGAGTTTCCGTTCGTGGCCTTCACCGAGGAAGATGTTCGCATCGGCGATTGGGCTTTGGCGGTCGGAAACCCGTTCGGTCTCGGCGGCACCGTGACCGCCGGCATCGTCTCCGGCAGCGGTCGCCAGCTTGGCAACAGCGCCTATGACGACTTCATCCAGATCGACGCGGCCGTGAACCGCGGCAACTCCGGCGGACCGACCTTCAACCTCGCCGGCGAAGTTATCGGCGTGAACACGCTGATTTTCTCGCCGTCGGGCGGCAATGTCGGCATCGCGTTCGCGATTTCGGCCGAGGTCGCCTCCGATGTCGTCGCCGACCTCATCGACAACGGCTCGGTGATGCGCGGCTGGCTCGGTGTCCGCATCCAGACCGTGACGCCCGATATGGCCGCGGCGCTCGACTTCGAGGAGCCGGGTGGCGCGATCGTCTCCGATCCGATCGAAGGCGGTCCGGCCGAGGGCGCCGGTCTTCTCGTCCGCGACGTGATCCTCGCCGTGAACGGCGACGAGATCGAAAGCTCGACCGACCTCGCGCGCACCATCGGTGCCCTCGACCCCGGCACGGAAGCCGTCCTTCGGGTTATCCGCGACGGCGAGGAGATCGAAGTGACGGTCACCCTCGGCCAGATGCCGGGCGAGCAGATGGTCGCCGCCCAGCCGGCGCCGGACGAGGAGGAAGAGGAAGTCGGCCTCGGTCTCCAGATCGGCTCGAACGATCGCGGCGAAGTCGTCATCGTCGGCGTCAATCCCGACGGGACGGCCGCCGAAGCCGGTCTTCAGCGCGGTGACGTCATTCTCGGCGTCGACGATGCCGAGGTCGAGCGCTTCGAAGACGTCCGTGATGCGGTCGAAACGGCTCGCGACGCGGACCGTGAGGCGCTGCTGTTCCAGATCCGGCGCGGCAATGCCGAGGTGTTCGTCGCCGTCCGCACCTGGGTCAACGACTGATCCCTCGCGGGGAGTTCCGCGCCCCCCTCCTGACTCCCCGCTCAAGACGGCAGGTCGGACCTCGTCCGGCCTGCCGTTCTCTTTCCGGGGCTGACTGCGCCCCTGGCCCAAACTAGATTTCGGCGATCATGCGTATCCTTGTGGTCGAAGACGATCAGGAAACAGCCAGCTACCTCGCTCGCGCCTTGAAGGAGGCCGGCCACGTCGCCGACCTTGCCAGCGACGGCGAGGCAGGTGCCGCGATGGCGGAAACGGACGACTATGACGTCCTTGTCGTTGACCGGATGCTGCCGAAGCGCGACGGCCTGTCGATGGTCGACGGCCTCAGGAAGGCCGGTCACGACGTGCCGGTCCTCATCCTCTCGGCACTTGGACGCGTTGACGATCGAATTGCCGGGCTTCGGGCAGGCGGCGACGACTATCTCGCCAAGCCCTATTCGATTTCCGAACTGATCGCCCGCGTCGAGGTTCTCGCTCGGAGGCGCCGGTCGCCCGACTCCGAGGCCGTCTATACGGTTTCCGACCTCGTGCTCGACCGCCTCTCGCACACGGTCACGCGTGGCGGAGAGGAGATCGTCTTGCAGCCGCGCGAGTTCCGCCTGCTCGAATATCTGATGCGGAATGCCGGCAAGGTCGTCACGCGGACGATGCTGCTGGAGAATGTCTGGGACTATCACTTCGATCCCCAGACCAACGTCATCGACGTTCACGTCTCGCGGCTTCGATCCAAGATCGACAAGGGGTTCGAGACGCCGCTCCTTCGCACCGTTCGCGGCGCCGGGTACATGATCCGTGACCCGGCTCGGTAGGATCGCCTCCACCACGGCGTTCAAGCTGTCGGCGATCTACCTGTCGGTGTTCACCGCATTCGCGATCGTCTTCGCCGTGGCGATCACCTATGCGGCCGACCGCTTCCTGAACCAGCAGGTCAACGACGCCATTGCGTCCGAGTTCCTTGACCTCTCGCAGGAGTGGAACAGCGGCGGCGCGTTCGGCCTCGTCGACGCGATCGAGGAACGGATCCGCCGGCCGGGCGCGAGCCTCTACATGCTCACCGACATCAACGGCCGGCTCGTCGTCGGCAACGTGACGAGCATCTCCAGCGATCTCCTGTCGCGCGCCGTCCGCGAGCCGACGGCGGTCGACTACGAAACGCCGCAGGGCGAACAGCGTGTGGCGATGGTGCAGGTAGTCCGGCTCACCGGCGAGATGTTCCTCCTCGTCGGCCGCGACATGACCGAGCGCCAGCGCTTCGAGGATGTCGTGCGCTATGCGCTCGTCGCGGCGGCGGTGCTCTTGCTCGGCCTTGGCATCGTCAGCTGGTTCTTCGTCAGCCGGCGCGTGCTGAAGCGCGTCGACTCCGTTGCCGTCACGACGCGGCGGATCATGTCGGGCGACCTCTCCGGGCGCCTCGAGGTAACCGGCAGCAATGACGAGTTCGACCGTTTGGCCGAGAGCCTCAACGCGATGCTCGAACGCATCGAGCTTCTGCTCGGCGGCCTTGCCGAAGTGACCGACAATGTCGCCCATGATCTGAAGACGCCTCTGACCCGCATCCGCAATCGCATCGAGGCGGTGCTTTCCGAGCCCGCCGACGCGGAGCGGCAGCGCGACGTGATGCAGGCGACCATCGAGGACGCCGATCAGCTCATCACGACCTTCAATGCGCTGCTGACGATCGCAAGATTGGAGGCCGGATCGGGCGATGGCGCCACCGAGCGTGTCGATGCCGCCGCCGTCGCGCGCGATGTCGCCGAACTGTACGAGCCGCTGGCGGAGGAAGCGGGCGTTGCGCTCTCCGTCGACGCCGAGGACCCCACGCCCATCCGTGGCAATCGCGAGCTGCTCGGACAGGCGATCGCCAACCTTGTCGACAACGCCATCAAACACGGACGCTCCGACACCACTGACGCCGATGCGCGCGTCGCGATGACGGTCCGTAGCGAAAACAACGACGCCGTGATCGCTGTTCGCGACAACGGGCCGGGCATTCCGGCAGCCGAGCGGGGACGCGTCGTCCAGCGCTTCGTCCGGTTGGAAAAGAGTCGCACGACGCCCGGCACGGGGCTCGGCCTCAGCCTCGTCGCTGCCTTCGCCCGGCTCGGGCAGGGTTCGCTGACCTTGGACGATGCCGATCCCGGGCTGGTCGCGACGCTGAGATTTCCGCTAGACAGCGGTGATGGCTAAGCCCCGCGCGAAGAAGTCCGAGCAAAGCCTGGCAGCGATGATCGACATCGGTCTCGCGCCGCTCGACGAGAAGCGAGCGCGCGCCTGGCTCGACGATCTGCGCGAAGCCGCCAGCGAGTCCGGCGATGCCGAGCGATTGGACGCAGCGCTCAAGGATGATGCGCTCGCCCGCTTCCTCGCTGCCGTGATGGATCACTCGCGCTTTCTGCGTGCATTGATTCTCGATGATCCAGCCCGCTTGGCGCGTTTGCTCGGCGCCGATCCCGACACTACTGCAAGCGAAGCCTGCAAGGCGGCTCGCGAGAGCTGGCGCGCCGCGTCGCGCGGCGAGACGATGGAAACGCTGCGGCGACAACGGGCGGAGACCGCGCTGCTGGTCGGTCTCGCCGACCTTGGCCGTGTGTGGGAGGCAGCGCAGGTGATGGACACGCTGTCCGCCTTCGCCGAGGCTGCCATCCGCGCGGCGGCATCGGCGGCATTGATGGAGGCTCATCAGCGCGGTCAGATCGCGCTCGCCGACATCGACGATCCTGAAGCGGACAGCGGCTGGATACTCCTCGCCATGGGCAAGCTCGGCGCCGGCGAGCTGAACTACTCCAGCGACGTCGACCTCGTCGCGCTGTTCGATCCGCAATCGGCGATCGTGCCGGAGGATCAGGATCCGGGGCGCGTGTTCATCAAGCTGACGCAGGCGATGATCGCGATCCTCAGCGAGCACACCGATGCGGGCTACGTCGTCAGGACGGATCTTCGCTTGCGCCCCGACCCGGGATCGACGGCCGTTGCTGTGTCCGTCCCGGCCGCGCTGCTCTACTACGAAGGGCACGGCCAGAACTGGGAACGCGCGGCCTTCATCAAGGCCCGCCCCATAGCCGCAGACATTGAAGCCGGGAAGGCGTTCCTCGACGAACTCGCCCCCTTCATCTGGCGCAAATATCTCGACTACGCGGCAATCGCCGACATCCATTCGATCAAGCGTCAGATCCACGATCACCGGGGCCATGAGACGATCGCGATCGCCGGGCACAATCTGAAGCTCGGCCGCGGCGGCATCCGCGAGATCGAGTTCTTCGTCCAGACGCAGCAGCTTATAGCCGGCGGCCGAAATCCGGAGCTTCGCGGCAGGCGGACCGTCGACATGCTCGCCGAGCTCACCGACGAGCGCTGGGTGGCGACGGACGTCGCGAAGAAACTGACCGACGCCTACTATGCGCTTCGTTCGCTCGAGCATCGCCTGCAGATGATCGACGACCAGCAGACGCATTCGCTGCCGACCGACGAGGATGAGCTGCGCAGTGTCGCGCTCCTCTACGGCGCAACCGACGTTGCCGACTTCGAGGCGAAGCTTCGGCCGATCCTCGAATCGACGCAGCACCACTACGCACAGCTCTTCGAGGAAGCGCCGACGCTCTCCGCGGCACTCGGCAGTCTCGTCTTCACCGGCGACGAGGATGACCCAGAAACGCTCGAAACGCTCGCCCGGATGGGCTTCAACAGCCCCGAGACGATCTCCGGGCTGGTTCGTGGCTGGCACTATGGTCGGTACCCGGCGACGCGCTCCCCGGCGGCGCGGGAGCGCCTCACCGAGATCACGCCGGCCCTGCTCGAGGCGCTAGCCCGCGACAATGGCGACGCCGCGGTGATCGCCTTCGACAGGCTTCTCGCGCAGATGCCGGCCGGCGTGCAGCTGTTCTCGCTGATGCACTCCAATCCGTGGATGCTGTCCCTGTTCGCCGACATGCTGGGCGCCGCGCCGCGTCTTGCGGAGATCGTTACCCGCCGTCCGCATGCGCTCGACGCGATCATCGAGCCGGCCTTCTTCGGCGGACTCCCCGACCGCGAGATGCTTGCCGAACGGCTTGCGCAAACGATGAGCGAGGCCGACGGACTGGAGGAGGGGCTCGACCGCCTTCGCGTCTTCGGCCAGGAGCAGTCTCTGCTGATCGGCGCGCGCTTGATCGCCGGCACGATCGAGCCGCGCTTCGCTGCCGGCGCCTACACCGATCTTGCCGACCTGTTGGTCGGGGAAGCGCTCCGTCTTGCGGTGGAACAGATGGAGACGGCCCACGGTCGGCTGAAGGGCGGCCGCGTCGCGCTGATGGCGATGGGGAAGCTCGGCGGACGCGAGATGACCGCGGCATCTGATCTCGATCTCATTCTGCTTTACGATTTCGCCAAGACCGCAACCGCCTCGGATGGAGATCGACCGCTCTCGGGCGGTCAGTACTACATCCGCCTGACGCAACGTTTGGTCGCCGCTCTATCGGCGCCGACGGCGGAAGGGACGCTCTACGAGGTCGACTTCCGGCTCCGTCCGTCCGGCAATGCCGGCCCGCTCGCCACCAGCATCGACGGCTTCGCCGCCTATCAGAACGAGGAGGCCTGGACCTGGGAGCACATGGCGCTGACCCGTGCTCGCATTGTCGCCGGCGACAAGAAGTTGGCAGCACAAGCCGAAGACGCGATCGCGGCGATCCTGACGCGGCAGCGCGACAGCAATCGTCTCGTCGCCGACATCCTCGAGATGCGGGCGCTCATCGAGGACAGCAAGGGGACGGAGAATCCGTGGGACATCAAGCAGGCGCGTGGCGGCCTCGTCGACGTCGAGTTCATCGCGCAGTTCCTGCAACTGCAGCACGGCGCGAAGCATCCCCAGCTGCTGTCGGTCGAGACGGAAGCCGCGCTTGTGAAGGCGGGTGAAGCCGGACTGCTCGACAAGGGGCACAGCGAGGTGCTGATCCCTGCGCTTCGGCTCTATCAGGATCTGGTGCAGGTCATCCGGCTTTGCGTCGACGAGCCGTTCGAGCCCGATGCGGCGCCGGCCGGCCTGAAGCAACTCCTCGCTGATGCTGCCGAGATGCCGGACTTCGACCGCGTCGAAGCGGATCTTCGCGATCGACAGACGGCAGTGCTCGGCGTCTTTGAAGAACTGATAGGCCCGATCGCGGGCTGATCACGCGGCCGACTGCTTCTCCTTGGGCTGCGTCAGCGGCAGTCGCAGGGAAACGATCGTGCCCTCGCCCTCGCGCGACCAGATGCGCATCCGGCCGCCATGACGTTCCGCCAGCGAGCGTGTGATCGCGAGGCCGAGCCCGGAGCCGCGATGGGTCTTGGTGAACTGGTTCTGCACCTGCTCGAACGGCCGGCCAAGCTTGGCGATCGCGTCGCGCGGAATGCCGTAGCCGTCGTCGGCGATCGACAGCGCGACGCTTCCGCCCGAACGCCGGGCGCTCACCTTGATGCGACCGTCCGCCGGCGTGAACTTCACCGCATTGGAAAGGAGGTTGATGAGGATCTGTTTGAACGAGCGTCGATCGCCATCGACCTCAATCCGGTGGGCGCCGGCGACGTCGACCTCGATGGCCCGGCCGGGCGATTGGCCGCTGACGACACGCATCGATTCCTCGATGAGCTCGACGAGATCGAGCTTCTCGATGGAGATCGGCATGCGGCCGGCATCGAGCCGCGACATGTCGAGAACGTCGTTGATGACGCCGAGGAGATAGCTGCCGCTATCGTGGATGTCGCGGCAGTACTCGCGATATTTCGGTGAGCCGAGATCGCCGAACATCCCCGACTGCATGATCTCCGAGAACCCGATGATGGCGTTGAGCGGCGTCCGCAATTCGTGGCTGATATTGGCGAGGAAGGCCGACTTCGCCCGGCTCGCATCCTCGGCGCGGTCCTTCTCTTCGGCGTACTTCTCGGCGAGCTCGACCATCTGCTGCGCCTGTTGCTCGAGCTTCTGCCGCGACTGCCGAAGGTCGGCGATGGTCGCCATCAGCCGGCGCTCGCCGTCGACGAGGCGTTCCTCGTTGCGCTTGATCTGCGTGATGTCGGTGCCGACCGATACGAAGCCGCCATCCTTGGTGACGCGCTCATTGACCTGGAGCCAGCGGCCATCATCGAGCAGCGCCTCGTAGCTCCGCGCACCATCCTCGCTGCCGTCTTCGTGCGGGATCTGTGCGCGCACCAGCGGGCGACGACCGGCAGCCATCACCGCGTCATAGGTCGAGCCGCGCTGGATCGCCTCGTTCGCCAGCCCGTAGAGCTCCTGGTACTTGGAGTTGCACATCACCAGTCGCTTGTCGGCATCCCACAGAACGAATGCTTCCGAGATCGTCTCGATCGCGTCGCGAAGGCGATTGTCGGCCGTGCGATTGCGCTCGGCCTGGCGGATCTGGTCGGTGGTGTCGACGGCGATGCCGATAAGGTGCTGGTCGTTGTCGCCCACCAGCTCGGCGCGCGCGCGAACCCAGATCCAGTGACCATCTGCGTGGCGCATGCGGAACAGCCGGTCGACGCTCGTCTCGCCGGTCGCATAAAGATGCTGCGTGATCGCAAGGAGGTCGCCATCGTCAGGATGAACGAGCGCGTTGACCTCGCCGAAGCCGACGAGCTCGTCTCGCGCCGGCATGCCGAGTATCTCGAACATCGACTTCGACCAGAACATCCGGCCGCTCGCGAGGTCCCAGTCCCAGAGCCCGCAGCGCCCGCGCATCAGTGCGGTGTCGAGACGTTGGTGCGTCGCGGCGTAGATCTGGTCCGCCTCGTTCGCGCGGGTCGACTGCGCGAGGTAGCCGTAGAGGATAATGAAGAGGATGACGCTGGTGCCGAGGAAGATGGAGACGTTGAGCGACACCTGGCTACGCCATTCGCGCTCCAGCGCATCGGTGGGTTCGATGACGACGAGCGCGCCGTTGGCAAGCTCGCGGCTGGTTGCGATCGCGCGGCGTCCGTCGGCAAGCGTTGTTTCGACGACGCCCGCGCCCGAGCCAAAGGCGAGCAGCGCCTGCACGTCTCGCGCGACATCGGAGATGTAGTTGCCCATCGCGGAGGGCTGGCCGTTCGCCATCGCCAGCACGACGCCGTCGCCATCGGTCACGTACATCGCGCGCTCGCCGCGCGTCAGGCCCTGAGGAATCGCAGAGGCGAGGATCGCCGCCAGGCTCACGGCGTCATTCGGCGGCGCTTCGAGGCGGTCGGCGAGGTCGGCCGCGACCACCGAGGCCGACATGGCGATCTGTTCGCGCGCGAACGCCTCGCGGTCGTCGCGCATGTCGATGAGCTGCACATAACGCGCCGCGGCGACGATACAGAGGAAGACGATGATGAGGACCGGGATGAGGCGCTTGAGGAACGGCTCGGCGGCGACGAGCCGCTCATAGGCGGGCCGAGCGAGAAGGCTGGCGTGCCCGGAGATCGCCTTCCGGCCCCCGGTGATCCGGCCCAGAAAAGGCACGAGCTTGCGGTTGGACGCAGCGGCAGATTGCGCCGGCGCCATCTGGCCCCCTCAGCTTTTTGCGACGTTGTGGCGTCCGGGCAGCGACCCGAATCACTTGCATTTGAATCGACGCGAATCAGCTTGTCCAGCGCCAATCATGGTTAACGTAACAATAAAAGCCGGCGCCGGAAAACTCAGGCAAGCATGCGTGTGATGATGTCCTGAACGTCGGTCGACAGGGGCTTCGTCGCTGCGATCCGTTGCAGTGTTCGCTCCGCCGCCCCACGGCGCTGGGGTTCGAGCGCACGCCAGGAACGGAACGCAGTCAGCAGCCTTGCCGCCGTCTGCGGGTTCCGTTTGTCAAGCGTGAGGATGACGTCCGCGAGGAGATCGAAGCCGGCGCCATCGGCGCGGTTGAACTGCGTCTGATTGCCGGCGGCGAAGCTGCCGATGAGCGCACGAACGCGGTTGGGGTTCTCGATCGAGAACGCTGGGTCGCTCTGCAACGCCTGCACGCGCGCGACCGTATCGGGCGAGGCCGCTATGGCCTCGAGCGCCAGCCATTTGTCGAGCACGAGCGGGACGGACTTGAAGCGCTCGCGGAAGGTCGAGAGCGCGGCCTCGCGCTCGGGCGCTTCAGTCGGATTGAGAGCTATCAGCGCCGCCATCAGGTCCGTCATGTTGTCCGCGGTCGCGAACTGCGTGAAGGCGAGGGCCGCGTTCGCGTTGGTGTCGGCCGCCACGAGGATGTCGAGCGCTGCGTTGCGGAGCGCGCGTCGTCCCTGCGCTTCGGCTGTCGGGCTGTAGGGATCCTGATCGGCGAGCTCGTCGTAGAGCGTCTGCAGCTCGCTGCCGAGGTCTCGCCCGATGGCGGTGCGAAGCGTCTTCCGCGATTCTGCGATCGCATCGGGATCGACGTTCTTGCCGATCTCGCGGGCGATCTCTGCCTCGCCAGGCAGTGCAAGAATCTGCGCCCGTAGCGCGGGGTCGAGATCGGCGTTCGTCACGGCCTCGCCGAGCGCGCGAACCAGTCCGACGTCGAACTCCGGCGTCTCGCCGCCGCGCACCGCGCCGGTTCCGTTGATAAGCGCCTTCGTCAGAAGCGACTGCGCGGCCTGCCAGCGATTGAAGGAATCGCTGTCGGCGCGCAGCAGAAAGGCGAGGTTCTCGTCGGCGAGGTCCATCGACAGCCTCACCGGTGCCGAGAATCCGCGCAGCAGCGACGGCACGGGCTTCTCCGAGACGCCTTCAAACACGACCGTGTGGTTCGCCTCGGTCAGATGGATGACATCGCCGGTGACGGTCGCGCCGTTGACTTCGTCGTAGCCGAGGTCGCCGCCATTGCCGCCGACCAGCCCGAACCGCACCGGGATGTGCACGGGCTTCTTCGTCGTCTGCCCAGGCGTTGCCGGCGTCGACTGCGCGAGCGACAGCGTGTAGCGCCGCGCAGCCGCGTCGTAGCTGTCCTTGGCGACGATCTCCGGCGTGCCCGCCTGCGAATACCAGCGCTGGAACTGCGTGAGGTCGGTCCCGGTCGCGTCGGCGAACGAAGCGAGGAAATCCTCGACCGTCGCCGCGTCGCCGTCATGGCGCTCGAAATAGAGGTCCATGCCCTTGCGGAAGCCGTCGGGGCCGAGCAGCGTTGCCAACATCCGCACCAGCTCCGCGCCCTTCTCGTAGACGGTCGTGGTATAGAAGTTATTGATTTCGTTATAGAGTTCCGGGCGGACCGGATGGGCGAGGGGGCCGCCATCCTCGGCGAACTGGCGTGACTTCAACGTGCGGACATCGTCGATCCGTTTCACCGCCCGCGACAGCATGTCGGACGAGAATTCCTGATCGCGAAAGACGGTCAGCCCTTCCTTGAGGCAGAGCTGGAACCAGTCGCGGCAGGTGATGCGGTTGCCGGTCCAGTTGTGGAAATACTCGTGCGCGACCACCGCCTCGATGTGGTTGTAGTCGGCGTCCGTGGCGGTGTCGGGGTCGGCGAGAATGAAGCGGTCGTTGAAGACGTTGAGCCCCTTGTTCTCCATCGCGCCCATGTTGAAGTCCGAAACGGCGACGATGTTGAAGACGGCGAGATCGTATTCGCGCCCGAACACCTCCTCGTCCCAGCGCATCGCGCGCTTCAGCGAGTCCATCGCGTAGCGACAGCGCTCCTCCTTGCCGTGCTCGCAATAGATCGCGAGCCGCACTTCCCGCCCCGACTGCGTGGTGAAGGTGTCGTGGATCGCGCCGAGGTCGCCGGCGACGAGCGCAAACAGGTAGGACGGCTTGCGGAACGGGTCGTGCCACACCGCGAAATGCCGCCCGTTGTCGAGCTCGCCCTGCTCGACGAGATTGCCGTTGGAAAGAAGCACCGGCGCGGCCTCGCGGTCCGCTTCGATCCGCGTCGTGTAGACCGAAAGGACGTCGGGGCGGTCGAGGAAATAGGTCATCCGCCGGAAGCCTTCGGGCTCGCACTGCGTGCAGTAGGTGCCGGTGGAGCGGAAGAGGCCCATCAGCTCGGTGTTGGAGGATGGGTCGATCTCGGTCTCGACCTCGAGCGTGAAGGGGCCGTCCGGAGGCTGATGAACCGTGAGCCGCTCCGGTGTCGCCTCGTACTCGGTGCTCCCGAGCGGAACGCCGTTCATCGTCAGACCGACGAGGCGAAGCGCGTCGCCATCGAGAACAAGCGGCCCGTCCGCTCCTTCGCGGCGGCGCAGTGTCAGTTTTGCGGTGAGCCACGTCTCGGTCGGGTGGAGCCGAAAGTCGAGCTCGACGTCATCGATCAGGAAAGACGGCTCGCGGTAGTCCTCAAGCCGTGTCGGGGCAGCATCGGTCTTCACGTGTTTCAACTCGCCGGTTTCGGCGCGGCGGGGGCACCGCGCATCGGGAAACCGCTGACCAACCGTAGATGACCCCTAACGGTCAAGCACGGAGCGGATCTCGACCATGTTCGAACGCGCACGGAGGACATAGAAGCCGAGCGCCGTCAGGTGACTCGGCATGACCCACCCGTCCTCGGCGCCATTCGAGATGACGAACGGGCGGAGCCGGATCGCCTGCTCGATGTGGTCCATCATGTTGTCCCACAGGGTCGCGATCTCGCGCCCCTCGATGATCTCCGCGAAATCGGCGCGCGCCCCGGCGAGGATGCCGTAATAGGCGTACATTTGCCCCTGCGCGTCCTTGAAAAGATCGTCGGCGCGCGGGTCGAACCAGCCGCCATTGTGGTTGGCCGCGCGCTCCATCAGCGTCGCCGAGGTCGATCCAATGTCGGAAGCGACGCGATCGAGGAACTGCAGGAGATTGTCGGCGCGGACATCGAAACTCGCATCGCACGTCGCCAGTCGCTCCTGGAACGATTCGAGATTGGACAGCGAGGAACGGTAGTAGGCCTGCGACCGCGTCGTCGGGCCGAAGGGCCGCGGCGAGAACGGGTTGAGCACCCACGTGTACTGGTCCGCCTGGATGTTGCCTCGGGCGGTGTCGAGATCGGGGTCGACCTCGGACGTGCCGCGCACCCGGCCGAGCCGGTCGGCGAGTTCGATGAGCGTCCGCTGCACGGCCTGGTGCACGCCGCGCTGGAACGCTGCCTTGTTGTCGAAGAACTTCGTGTCGCGCCAGTCGATGAGGAGCAGGAAGCCCATCTTGTAGAACGGGTTGCTCGACATCCAGTTGTTGACGTTGACGTTGAAGTCGATGAGGTGGCTCGTCGCCTCGACGATGTAGGAGACGCCGCAGCCTTCGCCTCCTTCGATCTCGACCCCCGGCGCCGCCGCGCGCGCTTCGATACCCAGCGTTTGGGGGTAGTCGGGATCGAAGCCGCGGATCCACGCCGCCTGCCAGAGGAAGTTGAGCGAACCGATGATCCACGGCGCGAGGATCGCCGCCACGATGATCTTCGTCCAGCGCCCGCGCGACCAGTAGAAACGCCACAAGGCAACGAAAGGGATGGCTGCCCAGCTGAGGAGTTGGCGGAGGATGCGCCACATCGCTGCGAGCAGCTCGCCCAGCCAGTCGAATACTCTACCCAATCGCTCCCCTCCGCATTGCGGCCATTGCTGGAGGAGACATGGCGGGCTTGACGCCTCGGTTCAAGTTTTTCGGGCAAACGGGCGCCCTGGTGGACGGCAATACCCAAAGCAGACCACGGATCGCGACCTTCGTAGACGGCGCGGAATACTGGACATTCGATGGCGGAGCCTTCATGTGACGCCGATGAATTGGGCTCCCCGCTTCGCCGTCGCGCCGATGATGGATCGGACCGACCGGCACTGCCGCTATTTCCATCGCCTGCTGACGGGCAGGGCGTTGCTTTTTTCCGAGATGGTGACGGCGGCCGCGGTCGTTCATGGCGATCGCCGGCGGTTGCTCGCCTATGATGTGTCCGAGCATCCGGTCGCGCTTCAGTTAGGCGGCGCCGACCCGAGACAACTCGCCGAGGCGGCGGTCATCGGTGCCGATCTCGGCTATGACGAGATCAATCTTAATGTCGGTTGCCCGTCGGATCGCGTGAAATCCGGGTCGTTCGGCGCCTGCCTGATGCTTCGCCCCGATCTCGTTGCCGACTGCGTGGCTGCCATGCGCGCGGTCGTTTCGGTGCCGGTCACGGTGAAATGCCGTCTCGGCGTCGACGATCAGGACACCGAGGCGACCCTCGACGCGTTCGCCGATCGCGTTGTGGCAGCCGGTGCGGCGGGGCTCTGGGTCCATGCGCGCAAGGCCTGGCTTCAGGGGCTCAACCCGAAGCAGAACCGCACCGTTCCGCCGCTCGATCACGCCCGCGTCGCGCAACTGAAGCAGCGTTTTCCGGACACCTTCATCGGCGTCAATGGCGGCATTGCCGACCTCGAATCCTCCGCCGACGCCTTGAAGATGGTCGACGGCGTGATGATTGGACGGGCGGCGTATGACGATCCCGGCCTGCTCGCCGGCGTCGACGGCCTCATCTACGGCTCGGAAGAGGCGCCGGTATCGGAAGAGACGGTCGCCCGGCAGATGGCCGACTACATCGATCGCGAGGTTGGCGGGGGCACGTCGGCGGTCAGGATCGCGCGTCACATGCTCGGGCTCTTCGCCGGCTCGCCGGGCGCCCGTGCCTGGCGCCGCGCGCTCACCGAACTTGGCTCGCGGCCCGACGCCGCCGGCTGGATCATCGGCGCCGCCCTCGACGCACGGGCGGAGGCGGCGCAGACGCCGAGGGCGTCTCTCGCCGCCTGATGCGGCGATGGGGCTGGCTGACGCAACCTTCGGCGAACTCCTCGGCTACACCGCAGCGCTCCTCGGGGCTGGCGTCGTCTCCGGTTTCCTGGCTGGCCTATTCGGCATCGGCGGCGGGGCAATCCTGGTGCCGGTGCTCTTCGAGACCTTCGGCGCGCTGGGCGTTGCCGACAGCGTGTCTACCCACCTTGCCGTCGGCACCTCGATCGCGATCATCGTGCCGACCTCGATACGCTCCTATCTTGGACATCGGCGTCGTGGCGCCGCCGATCGGGAACTTCTGCGGGCGTGGCTGTGGGCGGTTCCCGCCGGTGTCGTCGCGGCAATCCTTCTCGCCTCCGCAATCAACGGTGAAGGCCTTCGCGGCATATTTGCTGTGATCGCCACCATCATGGCGACGCGGTTTGCCCTCGCGCACTGGCTCCGGCCGGTCGCGGAGGACCTTCCGGGCGAGCCGGCGCGAAGCCTCGTCGGCGCCGGCATCGGCTTCGTCTCGACCCTTATGGGCATCGGCGGCGGAGCGATGAACAATGCCTTCATGACGTTGTGGGGGCGGCCGATGCTCCAGGCCGTCGCGACGTCCGCTGGCCTGGGCGTGCTGATCTCCGTGCCGGCCGTCCTCGGCTATGTGATCGCCGGATGGCAGCACCCCGATCTGCCGGAAGGCTCGCTCGGCTATGTCAGCGTGATCGCCTGGGCGGTCATGGTGCCTGCCAGCGTCTTCGCCGCTCCGCTCGGCGTCGCTGTTGCGCATCGCCTCAACCGCCGGACTCTCGAGATTGCCTTCGCGGTGTTCCTGCTGGCTGTGGCGATCCGCTTCGCGACCAGCATCGGCTGACCGTCACGGGGTCAGGATCAGCTCGTTGCCCGATATCGTGAAACTACTGAGATTGTTGAGAAAATTCAAGCCGAGCAGGCTTGTCTCGAGCATGCCCGGCTCCGCCACCAGCGCCACGACCCGTCGCTGTTCGATCGGCCCGATCGACACTGTGTCGAGGATCACGGGCGCCGCACGCGCCTGTCCGTTCGCGGTGGAGACCGTCACCGAGTAGTTGAGCTGACGCGTCTCGATGCCGGCCAGCCGCGCGTCCTCGACCGTCAGGGTGATGACGCTGGCACCGGTATCGACAAGCATGTCGACAGGGGCGTTGTCGACGAGGGTGTCGACCGAGAAGTGCACCGAGCGCCGCGGCCGCGTGACGATGACCGTCTCGCCGTCATCGCCGGTTTCAAGCGTCGTCTCCCCGGGGAAGACCTCGGCCATCACGCGCTCGGCCGCTGTCTCGATCTCGTCGCGATAGGTGTAACCGACCAGGATCACGACGAGGATCAGCACCCAGATCATGCCGTAACGGACCGCACGCCCGAACATTCCCCGGCCAATCACGCCGGATGCGATGAAGATAAGGAGTGCCGTCAGCCCGATCGCCTGGATCATGCGGCTGTCCGAAACACCGGCAATGCCGCTGTCGCGTGCCAGCAGCATGATGAAGGCGACGACGAAGACGCCAATGACGAGCCAGAGGAATGGTGACGGGCGGCGCATGGGAGGTGCTTCCGGAGGAAGGCATCAGCGCCGAGGACTATGTCACAATTGCGACTGCCGGCGGATACGCCCGATCAGGAGATCGGCTTCGCTGCCGCTGTCCGGGCGAACTGGCTCTTCGGAGTGCGGGCGCGGCGGCTTCTCCGGGCGCTGCATCGGCTCGGGTGCGCGTTCCTGCGCCGCCCCGTGCTTGTCGGGCGCGGTGTGGCTCTCGCCTTCGGCCGGCTCGAGTTCGTCATTGGCGACGCGCGCCCGGCTCATCGACGACTTCCGCCAGCGGTCGATGACTCCGGCGATCAACTCATCGTCAATCCGCCGCTCCGGGTCGTAGCCTTCGACGCCGGTATTGCTACGCGGCAGGTATCGCGATTCCAGTTCGCCGAAGCGGAGGCGGGTCGGCAGCGCAACGCCTTCACCGAAGGCGAACACCTCGCGGGTGCCGAGCGCCGGCACGAAGGCCAAGAGACCGGCAGCCGCATCCGACACCGCCGATCGGACGATCTCCTGGTCCTTGTCGTTGGCCATGCGCATGGCGAAGAGCGTTGAGCACTGCGAAACGATGGTGGCGTCCAGTTCCGCCGGGCGCTGGGTGATGAGCCCGAGATACACCCCGTATTTGCGGCCTTCCTTGGCGATCCGCGAGACCGCCTTCTTGGTCGGTCCGAAACCGATCGACTTGTCTGCCGGCGCATAGCGGTGCGCTTCTTCGCAGACGATCAGAACCGGGATCGCGCCGCCGCTCCACAGGCCGAGCTCGAAGGCCATCCGGCACAGCACCGAGACAAGCGAGTCGACGACCTCGGCCGGGAAGCCGGCGAGCTGCATCACCGACACAGGGCCGGTGCCGTCATGGAGATTGAAGAGCTCCGACAGCACTTCGACCATCGTGTCGCCGCCGACATTGGCGTTGTGGAACATGAAGCGGTAGCGCGGGTCGTTCGACACCGTGTCGATGCGGGTCAGCAGCCGCTGATAAACGGAGAACTGCGACTTGTTCTCGAGCCGGCCCATCTCCGCGTCGATGAGTCCAACGACGTCTGACATGCGGTAGGGCACCGGCGTATCGACCGTATAGCCCGGACCGGTGGTGCCGGCCTTGCGGAGCCTCGGCCGTGTCGGATCGCGTTCGTCGGCGAAGCGGTTCTTCGCCTCGCTGATGGCTCGGGCGAGGACCGCGACCTCCTCGTCGACCCCCGGACGTGCGCGAAACACGACGTCGACGATCTCTTCGAAGTTGAAGAGCCAGTGCGGCAGTTTCAGATTGTTCGGCGTCAGCACGTTCGCCTTGTCTTCGAAACAGGCGCCATACTCGTTGTGCGGGTCGATCATGAAGATGCGCTGCTTCGGCCGAGCGCGAAGGATTTCGCGCATGATCAGCGCAACGCCGCTCGACTTGCCGACGCCGGTGGTGCCGAGCACGGCGAAGTGCTTGTGCAGCATCTCGTCGACGTCGATATAGGCGCCGATCGAGGCGTCCTGAGACAGGTTGCCGACGTTGATCGTGCGCGGTCCCGAGACGTCGTAGA
>CAZSXA010000006.1:0-30610 GCA_964611195.1 uncultured Bauldia sp. | reverse complement strand
AGCGCTCCGAGCCCGAGGACGGCCGCTTCTTCTGGGCCTACACGATCGAGATCGTGAATCTCGGGCTCGAGATCGTCCAGCTGCGCACGCGCGAATGGCAGATCACCGACGCCAACGGCCACACCAACGTCGTCACCGGTGACGGGGTCGTCGGCAAGCAGCCGGTGCTTCGGCCAGGCGAGAGCTTCGAGTATACGAGCGGCTGCCCGCTCGCCACGCCGTCCGGGATCATGGTCGGCCGCTTCGAGATGCGAAACGAGCGCGGCGAGGCCTTCGATGTCGAAGTCCCCGCCTTCTCGCTCGATATGCCCGATGAGACGCGCGTCCTGAACTAGGCTTCGCCGCTGCCGCGGAAACGGTCCGGATCGAACTCGTAGGCCGTTCCGCAGAACTCGCATTTCACCTTGATCACGCCGTCCTCGACCGACTCCTCGATCGCCTCGGCGGTGAACGAGTTGAGGACGTTCTCGATGCGCTCGCGGCTGCACGAGCACTTGTCGCGGATCGGCGCCGCGTCGTAGACGCGAACGCCGCGCTCGTGGAACAGGCGATAGAGCAGGCGCTCGACCGGTACGTCGGGGTCGAGCAGTTCGTGATCCTCGATCGTCTCGATCAGCATCCGCGCCTCGCGCCAGGACTCGTCCTCGTCATTCGAAGACGCCGCCTCGGCGTTCGGATCGTCGCCGCCGGGAAGGTCCTCGCGCGGCATGCGCTCGGTTACCGCCGGCATGAACTGGGCGAGCACGCCTCCGGCGCGCCAGAAGCTCCGCGTCTCGCCGTCCCCGCGGACGAGCATCTCGGACGCGGCGAGGCGAACCCGGGTCGGGATCTGCTCCGACTGGCGGAAATAGGTGTGCGCGACCTCTTCCAGGCTCTCGCCCTCGAGCGCGACGATGCCCTGATAGCGCGTCGTGTCGGCGCCCTGGTCGATGGTCATGCCGAGCGTACCGGTGCCGAGCAGCTGCCCGGCCGAGGCTTCGCCCGCTTCGACCGCCCTGCCGACCGCCTCTTCGTCGAAGGAGGCGTAGGCGCGGATGTCGCCGGGCGTGCGGAAATCGACGACGAGCATCGACACCGGTCCATCGGTCTGGGTCTGGAGGATGAAGCGGCCGTCGAATTTCAGCGATGCACCGAGAAGCGCCGTCAGCACCGTTGCCTCGCCGACGAGTCGCGACACGGCCGCAGGGTAGTCGTGCCGAGACAGCAGCGCGTCGAGCGCCGGGCCGAGCTGAACGGCGCGGCCGCGGACGTCGAGACCCTCAGCCTGAAACGGACGCACGGCGTCGTCGCCGACGGGCGCGGAAACCTGAACGGATGTCTGTCCGGTCATCAAAGGTCCTCTTCGAGGCACCACAGCAGGATGCCCTTCTGCGCGTGAAGGCGGTTCTCCGCCTCGTCCCACGCCGCCGACCGGTCGCCATCGAGGACTGCGTCCACCACCTCCTCGCCGCGATGGGCCGGGAGGCAGTGCATGAAGAAACCGCCTGACGCGACCCGAGCCATCAGCTCCTCGGTCACCTGGAACGGCTTCAGGAGTTCCCGGCGGCGATCGGCGTCGCTGTCGCCCATCGACACCCAGGTATCGGTCACGATGCAGTCTGCCCCATCCGCAGCGTCGGCGGCGGTTTCGGCAATCTCGATGCGACCGCCTCGCGACCTTGCCTCGTGGACGAGAGCCTCCTGCGGAGCGAACTCCGGCGGCGTGGCAATCCGTAACGTGAAGTCGAAGGCCGGCGCGGCGTGCAGCCATGATGTAAGTACGTTATTCGCCGCGCCAACCCAGGTGATCGTCGCGCCGGCGATTTCGCCGTGCCACTCGATCACGGTCACGATATCGGCCATCACCTGGCAGGGATGCGAATGCCGGGTGAGGCCGTTGATGATGGGGATCGTCGCGTTGTCGGCGAGCTCGGTCAGCTTGGCCGGTTCGGGCGTGCGGATCATGATCGCATCGACATAGCGCGACATCCCCCGCGCCGTGTCGGCGATGGTCGCGCCGCGGCCGAGCTGCATGTCGCCGGCGGAAAGCACGATTGTCGAGCCGCCGAGCTGGCGCATGCCGACATCGAACGAGATGCGCGTCCGCGTCGACGGGTTCTCAAACAGCATGGCGAGCACCTTGCCGTCCAGCAGACTGCCGGCGGCCGAAGGGTCGCGCTTCAGCGTCAGCGCATTGTCGACGATGCGGCGAAGGGTGGCGGAATCGACGGCGTCGAGGTCGAGGAAATGGCGGGTCATATCGGCTTGTTCCGTCAGACCGCGGCAGCGGTCTCGGCCTGATAGGCGGCGAAGCCCGCTTCGACGCGGGCGATCGCCTCGTCAATGTCGGCCTCGGTGACGATCAGCGGCGGCAAGAGCCGGACAACATTGTCGCTGGCGCCCATGGCGAGCAGGCCGGCGTCACGGAGAGCGGCGATGATCTCCTTGTTCGGCCGCACACAATGGAGGCCGATGAGGAGGCCCTCGCCGCGCAGCTCGTCGACAAGATCGGGATGGGCGTCGACGACGCCGGCAAGCCGCTGCTTGAAATAGAGCGCTGCGCGCCGGACGTTCTCGAGAAAGCCGTCGGCCAGGACGACATCAAGAACGGCATTGCCGACCGCCATCGCCAGCGGGTTGCCGCCGAAGGTCGAGCCATGCGTCCCCTGGGTCATGCCCTTCGCCGCCTCTTCCGTCGCCAGGCACGCGCCGATCGGGAAGCCGCCGCCAAGGCCCTTGGCAACGGCCATGATGTCCGGCGTGACGCCGGCCCATTCATGCGCGAACAGCCGTCCGGTGCGGCCGATGCCGGTTTGAACCTCGTCGAGGATGAGGAGCAGCCCGTTGTCGTCGCAAAGGCGGCGAAGCTCGCGCAGCGTCGAGATCGGCAGCGCGCGGACGCCGCCCTCGCCCTGCACCGGCTCGGCCAGGATGGCGGCAGTGCTCGGGCCGATCGCCGCCTTGACCGCGGCGATGTCGCCGAATGGCACCTGGTCGAAGCCATCGGGAAGAGGATCGAAGCCCTCGGTGTGCGCCGGATTACCCCCGGCGGCGACCGTCGCCAGCGTCCGGCCATGGAACGCGCCGGCGAATGTGATGATGCGCTGACGTTCCGGGGCGCCGTTCACATAGTGATGGCGCCGTGCGGTCTTGATCGCGCATTCGACCGCCTCGGCGCCGGAGTTGGTGAAGAAGACGCGGTCGGCAAAGGTCACCGCGGCCAACCGCTCGGCGAGCCGTTCCTGCCCGGGAATGCGGAAGGCATTCGAGGTGTGCCAGAGCTTGTCGGCCTGCTCCTTGAGGGCGCCGACGAGCGCGGGATGGGCATGGCCGAGCGCGTTCACCGCGATGCCCGAGGTGAAGTCGAGATAGCGCTTACCGTCGCTCGCGGTCAGCCAAACGCCCTCGCCGCTCTCAACGGCAAAGGGCGAGCGCCCATAGGTCCCATAGATCGCAGTCTCGGACACCGGTCGTAATCCTGACAGGTCCTCAAAAACCAAACGGCGCCGCCGGGGCGGCACCGCTGCTGCCGCAATCTACCATAACCCCGTCTCAACAAGTCAATTCGCGCATCAACCCCGCAATTAACCGGCGTTTCGAGATCGAGCGTGGGAAAACACCTGCAGCGCTTGTCAGCGAGTCTTCGCCTATTGTAGCTTTCTGATCGTCGGATACGACATATCGGGCTTCGAGCACACTCATACCCCTACCTGTTGCGTCACGCGGCACCAGACGTTTGGCCGTGAACGGGGATGGATTCGGTGCCGAAACCAAGGCGAGGGCAGCAGATGAACTGGACCGAAGAGCGCGTCGAGCTTTTGAAGAAACTCTGGGCGGAGGGGCTGAGCGCCAGCCAGATCGCCGCCGAGCTTGGCGGCGTCACGCGCAACGCCGTGATCGGCAAGGTCCATCGCCTGTCGCTGACCGGCCGCGCCAAGGCGGCGAGCGGTCCGCGGCCGAAGCGCGCCCGCTCGCCCCGCGCTCCGCGTGCCGCCCGTCCGCAGACCATCGGCAACACGGCGCTCAAGATTCAGCGCGCGCCGCAGCCGCGGCGGCTGCCGGTACTCGAGGATGTCGTGGTCCCGATCCCGTTGAAGGCGACGATCCTGACGCTGAACGAAAAGACCTGCCGCTGGCCGATCGGCGATCCGGCGGACGAGGAGTTCTGCTTCTGCGGTCACGAGCCGCGCGAGAACGGACCCTATTGCGAGTATCACTCGCGGATCGCCTACCATCCGCAGATCCGCCGCGAGAAGCAGGCGGCGTCTGGCTAGGACCCCTCGACGACCAGGAGAGCGGCCACCGTCAACAGGACGGCGAGTGAGGCGGTCTGGATGCGTAGGCGTCCGAACCATGGCGGCAGTCGTCCGCGCTCCGACGACCACACATCATGAGCGCCCTGCGCGGCCAGCCCTAATGCGGTGACCCCAAGGGCGACCGCGGCCGGCGCGAACAACAGCGCGACTGAGGCGATCAGCGCGGCGAGCCCGGCAAGGGCGACCGGAGCAATCCCGAAAGATCCGATGGCGTGGCCGCTCCGCACGCCGCTCTGGAACACCACCAGCATCAGCGCGTAGGTGACGATTGCCGTCTCCGCCTCCTCTGCCTCGAGCGCTCCGCCGCCGTCGAGCACGGCGAGTGCGACAAGCGCGGCGAGGGGAACGAGCGATCCGAACCCGAGGATACGCGCGCGCAGCGGTGTCTGCTGGCGCCTGGTCCTCGTATCCGCTTTCTGCTCATCGCTCGAGGCCATCGATCAGTCCCGCCGGAAGATGACGCCGCCGAGCCAGCCTGCCGCCACGGCGAATGAGACCATCACGATCGCATAGAGCCAGGGCTGCTCGAACGCCGCTTCGGCGATGAACTGCTCGGTTCCCGTCTTCACCACGGTGAGCGGCCGCTCGGCGGTTCCGGCGACTACCCCGTCGTCGAACAGATAGGCCTCGACCGCGTAGTCGCCGATCGGGACATTGGCGGGAAGCTCGACACCGACGCGAAAGACCCCCGCGCCCAGCCACTCCACATTGCCCTCGTCCTCGTCGAACAGATTGTCCTCGCGCCGCAACCGGACCGCGGCTTCGGCGAACGACCCGTCAAGCGCGACGGTGATCGCATCCAGGCCGAGCCCGAGCGCCTCGCGCGTCGCTTCGTCGGCGATCTCGCCGAGCGGAGCCGAGGCGTGAAGGGAATAGAAGGCGGGCAGGTCGTCCAATGTACGCGACGCCGCGTTGAGCCAAAGGCCGAGCACACGTTCCCGCCGTCGGACGGTAACCGTCTCCTCCGGGCCCCGGACGACGATGACGATTTCAAGCGCCTCGGGGTCGGCGACCGTCATGCCGTCGATCGCTCCGAACACGGCGATGCTGGCGCCGGTGAAGTTGGATTCGATCTCGACGGTGTCGGACGAAAGCGAGAGGATGAGCGCTTCCGGGGCCGGCGTGGCCAGAAGCAGCGCGCCGACCGCGCCCTCGATAATCATGCCTCCTCGCTGATCGAATAGGGCTCGCTCGGCGTGGCGACGAGATCGACCATGAAACGAACACCGACGGCGAGGACGAGGATTGCCAGCAGCGCCCGCAGGGTCTCGCCGCGAAGCACCGAAGCCGAGCGCGCGCCGAACTGGGCGCCGACGACGCCGCCGGTCATCAGAACGATCGCCAGGATCGCATCGACGCTGTGATTGGCGACGGCATGGAGGCCGGTCGCAACCGCCATCGTTCCGACGATCTGGACGAGCGATGTCCCGATCACAACGCTTGTCGAGATTCGGAAGAAATAGATCAGCGCCGGTACGACGAGGAAGCCGCCGCCGACGCCGAGGAACGAGCCGAGAAGGCCGATTGCGAAGCCGAGCCCGACCAGCGGAATCGCGCTGATCTGGAGCCGGGCGACGGGAAAGCGCATCTGAAACGGCAGCCTTGAGGGCCGACGGCGCGGCTCGCGAAGGAGTTGCTCCGGCCGACCGCGGCGAACCGCAAGGCTGGAGCGGATGGATTCCACCAGCATCGTCCCGCCGACCCCACCGAGGAGAACAGCGTAGGCAATGGCGATGATCACATCGAGCTGCCCGCCTTCACGAAGCAGCCTGAACGACAACACCCCGACCGCCGAGCCGACGACGCCGCCGGCGATGAGGACAAAGGCGAGGCGGAAGTCGACGCTGCCCTTTCGCCAGTAGGAAAGCGCGGCCGAGGACGACGAGGCGACGACCTGGGCGGCCGAGGTCCCGACCGCAATCGCGGTCGGGATTCCCGCAAAGATCAACAGCGGCGTCAGCAGGAACCCGCCGCTGACGCCGAGCAGGCCGGAAATGAAGCCGATTGCCGCGCCGATCCCGACGATCAGAATGACGTTGATCGGGATCTCGGCGATGGGCAGGTAAAGCTGCACGGGCGCAACCGAAGGGGTTCAGTCGGACAAGGGCGGCGAACGGCCGCGTGAGTAGAAAGCCCCGCGCCCGAACCCTGTCAAACCGGCCGGCACGCCCCGGCTATTGCGACAGCGCCGCCAGCAGCGTCGTATCGATCGTTCCGGTGGGTTCGAGGCCGGATTCGGACTGGAACGCCCGGACCGCGTCGACCGTCATCGGACCGGCGACGCCGTCGGCCGGTCCGGGTTCGTAACCGCGCTCGGCGAGAAGGCCCTGGATCGTCATCACGAGCTCGGCGCCATCGTCGGTGCTGACCCGCTCGTCCTCGGCGTCCCATCCACCCTCCGGGGACTCGACCATGTTGGCGTCGGCCGGCGCGCCGATCGGGGTGAAGGCCGAGACGGCGGCGCGCGCCGCGGCAAGCTCTTCCTCGCCGAGGGCGGCGGCCACCTCGTCGCGCCGTGCTGCGGCGTCGGTATCACCTTGCTGGGCGGCGATCGCGAACCAGCGATAGGAAGCGGGAAGGTCCTGGTCGACCCCGATGCCGCGCGCGAAGATCACGCCGAGATTGTACTGGCTGTCGCGAATGCCGCGCTCGGCCGCCCTGGTGAACCACTCGACGGCGCCTGCGAAGTCGGCTTCGCCCTCGATGCCCTGCGAGTACATCACCCCGAGATTGTGCATGGCCATCACGTTGCCCTGCTCGGCGGCAGCGCTGTACCACTCGAAGGCGATCGCGCGGTCCTCAGGGACGCCGAGCCCGGCCTCATAGTGCGTGGCGATGCGATGCTGGGCGACGGCAAGACCGGCTTCCGCCGCGCGTTCCAGCCACAGCGCCGCGGCGTCGAGATCGCGGGCAACGCCGGATCCGTCGGCGTAGCGGGCGCCGACCTCATAGAGCGCGGCCGGATCGCCGGCGGCGGCGGCAACGCGGAGCCGGACCGAACCGATCGCCTCCTCGGGCATGTCGTAGACGGCGTCGGCGCCATTGACCGCGGCAACCCCCGCGCCATTCTCTGCGGCGGCGCCACCGCCCTCCTCGACGGCCGCGCCGGCATTCGGCGCCGCAGCATCGACCGATCGCGGCGACACGACGCCAGCGGGAGGAACGAATGCCGGCGAGGCCGGAGGGGCGACCTCGGCCGCGTTGTCGTCTGCGCCGGCCGCGGGGGCCGGGATGGCCGGAATGTCGAGCACCGGCGCATCGAGATCGCCGGCGCCGGCTTCGGGCACGGCCTCTTCCACCACGGGCTCCGGATTGTCGGGCTCGGAGCCGAGCAGCGGGCGGGCGATCTGGAACGCGGCGATGGCGAGGACGATCGCGCCGGCAGCGAGAAGCAGCGGCCGGCGGTGGCGGCTCATGGCACCGTTGAGGCGCGCCAGCGCTCCGGGGCTGTCGTCTTCCTCCTCGCGGTCCTCCAGAACCGAGGTCCGCCGCATGGCGCCATGCTCGGCGGCGGCGGCCTGAGCGGCGCGGCGTGCGGCGGCAATGAAATCGGCTCGGCGATCGCGATCCGATGCGGCACCGGACGGCGGTTGCGGATCGCCCAGCTGGGGCGCGGCCTTCGCTTCGCGTGGCTTGGTCGTCGCCGGAGCGGCGGGACGGTCGAGGCCCGTGGCTCCAGTGGCCGCGGTGGCTGTTGCCGCTTCGGGAGCCGCGGCCCGAGAAACCGGGGCGGCAGGTGCGGCGGCCGGCTTCGCCTCACCGCCGCGAAGATCGGCTTCAAGGCTCGACAGGCGGTGGACGACACGGTCGAGCGTGTCGTGGACGGTGTCGAGCGTGGCGCTGGTCTGGCGGTCGCTGCTGTCCGCCGCCGCCTGCAACTCGCGAAGATCGGCCTTCAGAGCTTCGAGCGCCTCGGAGTTGTCGCCGCCAAGACCCGACAGCTCGCGGACGGCGTCGCGGGCAGCAGCCTGGAGGTTGTCGACGGCGTTGACCTCGGAATCGACGACGATCGACTCCAGCCGCGAGAGGTTGTCCTGAACGGTACGAAGCGTGTCGTGATCGGCCGAGAGAACTTCGAGCCGCTGCAGCAGCGAGGCGACCTGCTGCTCGAGCCGGGTCAGGCCGCCTTCCGAGCCGTCATTGGCGCCGAGATTGGAAAGGCGCGAGGAGAGATGCGCGAGCTGGGTTTCCAGCTGCTCGATCTCCGCACCGCTGGTCTCGTTCGGCGGCGACTGCGAAAGTTCGTCGAGGCGGCGCGTCAGTTCCTCGATGCGCGCTTCGACCTCGGCGCCGGCAGGGCCAGAGGAGCGGTCGGCGATGACGTCGTCGAGACGCTGGGCCAGCGTTTGGATGTGCATATCGAGACTGGCAAGCTCGGAGCGCTCGCGGGCGCGAAGCTCGGCGATCTCGGAGGCGAGCGACTCAAGCGCAGCAGGCGCGGACTCGCCCCGGGCGGCGATCAGTTCGAGCCGGGAGAGAAGATCGGAAACGGAGTCTGCGCGCGGCGCACTCTCAAGGGCCGATTCGAGCCGCGACGAAACCTGGTTGAGGCGATCCTCCAGACGGGCGAGCGCCGGGCTGCCATTGTTGTGCAGCATCCGGTAGAGCCCCTCGACGGCATCGCGAAGGCCGCTCATCTCGGCCTCGATGCGTCGGTCGATCCCCGACGCCCCGGTCGTCGCCTGTAGGCCGGATATCTGTTGCTCGAAGGCCGCCAGCCGTTCCGCGATCTGCGTCATGGCGCCGGACTGATCGGCTGACGACATCCGCTCGGTCAGGCGATCGATCTCGGCGGAGAGCGCATCGATCCGCTCGCCTGTCGGGAGCCGGCTCAAAATCTGCTGGGCAAGGTCGCCGAAGTCGCCGCCGGCCGGACGCGACGCCAGTTCCTCCAGCCGCCTTTCGATGGCGTGATGGCTGGCGTGGATCGCTTCGAGGCAGGGTCCGTTGGGAATGGTGGCAATGCCGTCCTTCAAGTCGCGAAGCTGCGCCGCAAGCTCGGCAAGAGCATCGCTTTCCGGACCGCTGCCTCGGCTCGGGGGATCTTCGCTTCCGCGCTCGAAGCCGCGTACCTCCGCCGGGCCTCCAAGTCCCGAGGCAGGCTCGGGGCGCTTGGTCTCGTCGATCGAACGACTGAGCTGATCGATGCGGTCGCGGAGCGAAGCGATCTCGGAATCGTCTCGCGGGGCGGCCGGTGCCGATGCTGTCGACCGCGGAGGGCGCGCCTTCGCCTCGGTCGATGCGGGCGTTCGGGTCGAGGCCGATTCGTCGATGGCGCGCTGGCGTGCCGCAATCTCCTCGATCGCCGCGTTGAAATCGATTCCCTTGCGCGAAGAGGCCGGTTCCGGCGTCCGGCCGGATGCCTCGGCCGTGACGGAAGGCCGGCGGTCGTCGGTGCCGTTATGACGGGCCTTCAGCGCCTCGATGCGATTGCGGATGGTTCGCAGCCGTTCCTCGGCGGCGCGGTGATCATTCTCGGCAGCCGTTTGGCGGGCGGGGGTTGCCGCCGGCGCCTCCGCGGCAGGTTGATAGCCTTGCGACGGCTGCGGCCGTGCGATCGGCAGCGGCCGATCCGGCTCGCTTCGCGCTTCGCGACCGGACGATTCGCCGAAATCGAAAAAGGAATCGGATGCCTTCTGCGCCGCTGCAAGTGATTCGCCACCCGCCGACTGGCCGGTCTCCAGACCGCCGGTCAGGCGCTGCAGGCGCGCTGCCAATTGCGAGAGCCGCTGGTGCAGCGCCTCGCCGAGTTCGGCGTCGTCATGCCTGTTCTGCGGCAGTGTCTCGCCAGGATTCATCCCCACCCCATCGACCTGTCGAGGAGCCCGGCCTCGACAATCTCGCCGCGATTGGGCCGTCACTCTCAATGCGATCAGCGAAGAATTTGGGGTTTATGGTAAACAGGACGTTAATCGAGGCGACTTGGGTTGAGGTTTTCCTAACCCGCCTTAACGAATTGCCACTGGATTCCGGTCTCGGCACGAACGGAGCCTGTCTCATCGCCTCGTTCAGCATCGAAGGCCATGCGATCGTCTCAGTCGACGACATGATCGCCGATGCCAGCGGGGCGATGCCGCCAGCCTTGAGACACCCGGCCGACTGGGTGCGGTTTCAGGCGGCGCTCGACGAGGCCGCGCTCGTCGTGCTCGGCCGGCGCTCGCACGAAACGACACCGAACCCGAAGGGCCGCAACCGGCTGGTGATGTCGCGCTCGGTCGCCGGGCTCGAACAACGCGTTGACGGCTGGTGGTGGAACCCGGAGGGCGTGCTGCTCCAAGACGCGCTCGACGCAGCGGCGCCCGAAGGCGGCCTCGTCGCGGTGCCGGGCGGTCGCGGCGTCTTCGACTTCTTCCTCGGCGCCGGCTTCGACGCCTTCCACCTCGCCCGCAACGCAGGCGTGATGCTGCCCGGCGGCGTGCCGGTGTTCGGCGCCTGCGCCGACGGACTTTCGGCGGAAGCCGTGCTGAGCGGCCATGGCCTCCGCGCCGGTGAAGCCGAGGTACTCGACGCCGATGCCGGCGTCACGTTGACAGTGTGGCGGCGCGGACGGCGCTAGCAAACCTCCCCCTCGATGGGGGAGGTCGGTCGGCATTCGCGGGGCGGCAGTCGGGCTTACCTGACGTCCCTGCCGACCGGGCGGGGGTGCCCCGGCAGCGCTTCACCCCTCCCCGGCGCTTCGCGCCGACCCTCCCCATCGAGGGGAGGGGTTTGAGGCTACCGTAGCCAGGATCGTGACCGCGGCTCAGCCGACCCTGTGCGAAACCTAATGCGCTTCGCCCCAGTCGCCGCCGGCGCGGGCGTCGACCTGGAGCGGCACCTTCAGCTGCAGTGACGGCTCGGGTGAATGCTCCATGATCTCGGTGATCAGCGGGATCGCCTTGTCTGCTTCCGCCTCGGGCGCTTCGAACACCAGCTCATCGTGCACCTGCAGCAGCATGCGGACATTGAGCCCGGCATCGTCGAGCGCGGCCGGCATGCGGATCATTGCGCGGCGGAGAATGTCGGCGGCCGAGCCCTGGATCGTCGCGTTGATCGCAGCGCGCTCGTTGAAGGCGCGCTCGGCCGGATTGCGCGACAGGATCAGCGGGTAGTGGCACTTCCGCCCGAAGATGGTGACGACATAGCCATGCTCGCGGCAGAAGGCTTTGGTGGCCTCCATGTAATCCTTGATGCCGGGGAAGCGCTCGAAATAGCGCTCGATATACTCCTTCGCCTCGCCGCGCGGGATCGACAGCTGGTTGGCGAGGCCGAAGGCCGAGATGCCGTAGATGATGCCGAAATTGATCGCCTTGGCGCGGCGGCGGACCTCCGGCGGCATCCCTTCGATGGGGACGCCGAACATCTCCGAGGCGGTGGTCGCGTGGATGTCGAGGCCGTCGGCGAACGCCTGACGGAGCTGCGGGATGTCGGCGATATGGGCGAGCACGCGCAGTTCGATCTGCGAGTAGTCCGCCGAGATCAGCCTGTTGCCCGGCTCCGGGACGAAGGCGGTGCGGATCTTCCGCCCGAGCTCGGAGCGGATCGGGATGTTCTGAAGGTTCGGGTCCGACGATGACAGCCGCGCCGTCGGCGTCGCGGCCAGCGCGTAGGTGGTGTGAACGCGTCCGGTGTCGGCGTCGATATATTCCGGCAGGGCGTCGGTGTAGGTCGATTTCAGCTTCGACACCTGACGCCATTCGAGGATCTTCGCCGGCAGTTCGTGGCCGGCGGCGGCGAGTTCCTCCAGCACGTCGGCGCCGGTGGTCCAGGCGCCGGTTTTGGTCTTGCGTCCGCCCGGGATCGCCATCTTCTCGAACAGGATCTCGCCAAGCTGCTTGGGCGAGCCGATGTTGAACGGTTCGCCGGCAATCGTTGCGATCTCGTCTTCGAGGCGTGCCATGGTCTGCGAGAAGTCGTGCGACATCTCGGAGAGTATCTGGCGGTCGACCTTGATGCCGGCGCGCTCCATCGCGGCCAGTACCGGCACCATCGGCCGCTCGAGCGACTCGTAGACATTGGTGACACGGGCGGCGATCAGCTGCGGCCGGAGCGCCTCGGCGAGGCGGACGGCGATGTCGGCCTGCTCGGCGGCAACCGGCGTCAGCGTTGCGATCTCGAGGCGTTCCGCCGGAACCGCGTTGCGGCCGGAGCCGAGAAGATCCTTCAGGGTCGTCGGCGCGTGGCCAAGCCAGCGCTCGGCAAGGCCGCCGAGCGAGACGTCGCGGCGGCCACCCTCCAGCGCATAGGCGAGCAGCATGACATCTTCGACGGGCGCGATGGCGATGCCGCGCCGCAGCAGCTGCAGCGCCTCGGCCTTGAGATCGTGGCCGATCTTGAGCACCGCCTCGTCTTCGAGGACCGGTTTCAGCCGCTCGAAGACCGCGGCCTCCGGCAACTGGCCGTCGACGCGTCCGTCGCCGAGAAGATCGTCTGCGTCGTTGCGGTGGCCGAGCGGCACGTAGACGGCCTGACCCGGCCGCGTCGAAAGCCCGATGCCGAGGGTGCTGGCGCCGATCGGCAGCGCGGCGTTGGTGATGATGGTGACCGCCAGCCGGCCCGCTTCGGTCGCCTCGGCCAGCAGCGCGTCGAGCGCGGCGAGATCGTCGAGCGTGCGGTATCCGGCAGCGTCGAACGGGATCGCTGCGACAGCATCGGCGATCGCGGCGGCGCCGGTTGCAACATCGACGAAGGCGGGCTCGTCGCCGCTCGCCTCGACCACGACGTCGCTGCGGCCAAAGAGATCGCCACCGCCATGAGAAGGTCGCTCGACCGGCCCCGAGGTATAGCCGCCGACCATCGAGCCGATCTGTCCGGGCTGGGCGGCGGTGCCGCGGCCCTTCGGCCGGAGCTCGGCGTCGGCCTCGACCGTGTCGGGATCGATGCCATAGGCCTCGGCGACGCGTTTCGTCATCGAGTTGAGCTCCATCGCCTTCAGGAAGGCAATGAAGCGGCGGGCATCGAACTCACCCAGCGCCGCGGCGGCGAGTGGCTGCTCGACGTCGACGGAGCGGTCGAGTGTCACGAGCTGCTTGGAGACGCGCGCCTGCTCGGCGTTCTCGATGAGGTTCTCGCGCCGCTTCGGCTGCTTGATCTCCTCGGCGCGGGCGAGCAGCGTTTCGAGGTCGCCATACTCCTCGATCAATTGCGCCGCGGTCTTCTTGCCAATGCCGGGAACGCCGGGGACGTTGTCCGACGGGTCGCCGATCAGCGACTGGACGTCGGTGACCTTGTCGGGCGGCACACCGAAGTAATCGATGACGCCCTCGATATCGATGCGCCGCTCGGGGCGATAGCCGGGCTTGCCGCGCGAGCCGGATTCGAAGTCGTAGAACTGCACCTTGTCGGTGACGATCTGGAGGAGATCCTTGTCGGCCGAGATAAGGAGCACGTCGGCGCCCGCCGCCTCCGCCTCGCCGGCATAGGTGGCGATGATGTCGTCGGCCTCGAAGCCGCCTTGCTCGACCGGCTCCAGCCCGAAGGCGCGCACCGCCTCCCGCATCAGCGGGAACTGCGGGACAAGGTCATCAGGCGCTTCCTTCCGGGTCGCCTTGTATTCCGGGTAGATCTCGTTGCGGAACGTCACCTCGGATTTGTCGAAGACGATGGCGAGATGGGTCGGCTTCACGCCGACGGCGTCATCGGAGAGGAACTGATAGAGCTTGGTGCAGAACAGCCGGACCGCTCCGGTCGGCAGGCCGTCGGAGCGGTAGTTGTATTTCGCGTCCTGGTTCATCGACTGGAAATAGGCGCGGTAGACGAAGGACGAGCCGTCGACGAGGAACACCTGGTCGCCCGGTCCGGGGGCGCGCCCCGGCCCAGCCGTCGCGGAGGCCGCTTCGTTCATGGCAGGTTCAGCCGGCATAGGCTCGTTATGCCTTCGGCGTTCGTGAAGCGCCAGCGATCAGGGCGGTTTCTCCCGCCGCATTTCAGCCATTGGCGGGCCGCCAAAATGTCCTTAACGACCCGTTAAACCGGCACAATTAGCGTTCAACCGGAACGCTCCAATGCAGCTTCGCGTTTGGAGCCTTGATGGACGACTCCCCACCGATGGCACCTTTCGGACGCCGAGAAGAGCGGGTCGAACCGGCACTCCGGCGGAAGTCGGCCCGTGGCGGCGATCTGGATATCGGCGTCACCGACCGCGACCGGCCGAGCCGCGGCGGCTCCGCGCGGCGCGGCGGCAATGGCGCCAAGCGCGGCAAAGCGACCGGTCGCTCGGGCGGCAATGGCCGTGGTCGCGGCGGCTCCCGGACCCGCAACGAACGGCCGAAGCGCGGCTTCTTCCGCCGGGCGCTCCGCGTCGTCGTCATGGCGTTCGCGATGCTGGTGGTCGCCGTCGGCGCGGTGATTGCCTACTACGCCTCGCAGCTTCCGGACCTCACCTCATGGGCGGTTCCCGAGCGGCCGCCGAACATCCAGATTCTCGCGGCCGACGGCTCCGTGATCGCAAATCGCGGCGATACCGGCGGCGAGAACGTGACGCTTGAAGAGCTGCCCCCGTATCTTCCGCAGGCGATCGTCGCGATCGAAGACCGGCGGTTCTATTCCCATCTCGGCATCGATCCGATCCGGCTCGGCCGCGTCCTGATCGACGCGGCGACCTCGACCGACCGGCCGCAGGGCGCCTCGACGATCACCCAGCAGCTGGCGCGAACGCTGTTCCTTTCGCTTGACCGCACGTTCGAGCGGAAGGCGCAGGAGGCGATCCTCGCGGTGTGGCTGGAGATCCAGCACTCGAAGGACGAAATCCTCGAGATGTACATGAACCGGGTCTATTTCGGCGCCGGCGCCTACGGCATCGACGCCGCCGCCCGGGTCTATTTCGGCAAGCCGGCCTCGGCCGTGACACTCGGCGAGGCGGCGATGCTGGCCGGCGTGCTGCCGGCCCCGTCGCGCTATGGCCCTTCCGCCAATCCGGAAGCGGCGCGGAACCGCCAGCTGCTGGTGCTCGATGCCATGGTCGAGTCCGGCTACATCACCCAGCGCGAGGCGGACCTCGCCGCGGCCGGCGAAGTCGCCACCGTCGACACGACGGCGTCGGGCAGCCTCAACTATGTGGCCGACTGGGTCGCCGACCTGGTGCCGAGCTTCATCGGCGCCATCCAGGGCGACATCACCGTCGACACGACGATCGACCCCGACCTCCAGTCGGTTGCAGCGGCGCAGCTCGCCGCGGGCCTCGACGAGAACGGCGAAGCTCTCGGCGTCGACCAGGGCGCCATCATCTCGATGGAAGTCGACGGCGCGGTGCGCGCGATGGTCGGCGGGCGCGACTACACGGAAAGCCAGTTCAACCGCGCGGTCTCGGCCCAGCGCCAGCCGGGCTCCGCGTTCAAGCCCTTCGTCTATCTGGCGGCCCTCGAATACGGGCTGACGCCGGAGACCATCCGCTTCGACCAGGAAGTCAATATCGACGGCTGGACGCCCGAAAACTACACCGAGGAGTATCTCGGCCCGGTGTCGCTGCAGCGGGCGCTGGCGCTTTCGCTCAACACGGTCTCGGCGCAGCTGACGGCGGAGGTCGGCCCGGCCGCCGTGGTGGCGACGGCGCGGCGGCTCGGCATCGGATCGCAGATCGAGCCGCATCTTTCGATCGCGCTCGGCACGTCCGAGGTCTCGCTGCTCGAAATGACCGGCGCCTACGCCACCTTCGCCAACGGCGGAAGCGGCGTCATTCCCTACGTGATCCGCCGCATCCACGACGAGGACGGCAATATCCTCTACGAGCGCAGCGGCGGCGATACCGGCCAGGTCGTCCACCCGCAATACGTGGCGATGATGAACTCCATGCTGCAGGAAACGGTCGCGACCGGCACCGGGCGACGGGCGGCGATGACGGACTGGCCATCCGCCGGCAAGACCGGAACCAGCCAGGATTGGCGGGACGCCTGGTTCATCGGCTACACCGCCAACCTCGTCACGGGTGTCTGGATCGGCAACGACGACAACGCGCCGACCAACCGCGCCTCGGGCGGCAATCTGCCGGCATCGGTCTGGCACGAGTTCATGACGGTCGCCCATGCCGGCGTTCCGGTCGCGAGCCTTCCGGGCGAGTACTATTTCTCCGATGCCGCCCTTGCCGGCGGGCCGCAGAATATCGACGACATCATCAATCAGCGCGGCGTCTATAACGAGTACGAAGGCCGTTACGACCCGCTGCCGCCGCCGCCCAACTTCCAGGGCGACGCGGAGCGCTATAATCCGCAATACGATCCGCGGCTCGACCCCAACGCTCAGCCCCTGCCGCCGGCACCTGTCGGTCAACAGCCGGCCAGCGGACCGGCCCCGGCGCTCCAGCAACAGCCGCAGCAGGGCGGCGGGCTCTTCGGCGGTGGCGGAATCTTCAGGCGGCTGTTCGGCGGGAACTAGCCGCATCGGGCGCGGCCGGGCTGCCATAGGCATGCAGGCCGGCGCCGTGCGACTTCAGCCACGCCTCCGCTTCGTCGGTCGCCGGACACATCGTCCGCACCAGGTCCCAGAAGCGGCGGCCATGGTTCATCTCTCGCAAATGGGCCACCTCATGGGCGGCCAGGTAGTCGAGCACCATCGGGGGCGCCAGAACCAGGCGCCACGAGAACGACAACGTTCCGCGCGACGAGCAGGAGCCCCAGCGGCCCTTGGGGTCGCGGAGACGGATCGCAGTCGGCCGGACGCCGATGATGTCGGCGTAGTAGAAGACCGCCTCCTCGAGATCGATGCGGGCCTCGCGCTTCAGCCAGTCAAAGACGCGGCGCTCGAGATGCTCGCGGTCGCCGGCGACCGCCAGAATCGGGGTCCGGTCGCCATCCTCGATCCATACCGTGCCACGGATGTCGGGGCGATGGCTGATGCGGTGCTTGACGTCGCGGACCGGAACGAGGCGTCCGGGCCGAAAGGGGCGGGCGGCCGGCCGCGTCAGCAGGCGCGTTTCCAGCCACTCCACGTTGCGGTCGAGAAAAGCTCGCGCGCCGCGAAAGCTTCCGCCGGCCGGGATGGTCAGGACCGGGTCCGCGCCGGCGACGCCGAGATTGAGGGTATAGCGACGAGCCCGCGCATTGGCCCGGAGGCGGATGCTAACATCCTGTCCGCCAAGGAATAATTCGATTCTCTCCGGGACATTCTGTGCCCGTTTGGCGCGCGTGAAGAACGGCATCGCACCCCTACCCACCTGATTCCGGCCGCGATCATGCCGCGACAGGCGGCGAAGGGCCAGCGCTTTGCGCAAAAAAACGGCGGACCCTTAACCGGGTCCGCCGCCGCGATGCTGTCCTTGGCCGATCGAAGCGACTAGAGGGCGGTCGCCTCGTCGCCGTGGCCGCCGGAGCGGCGCTCGGACCTGAAGCGGTCGAACTCTTCCTGATCCTTGGCGCGGCGCAGATTGCGCACATAGGTCTCGAATTCGTGACGCTCCTCGTCGAGCCGGCGACGTTCCTCGTCAAGCCGCTTCAGTTCGCGCTCGCGATACTCGTCGAAGGCGACGTTGCCGCTGTTGTAGACCGGCGCCTGCGGCCCAAAGCCCGCGCGATGGCGGAATTCTTCCGACTTGCGGCGGAATTCGGGTATCCGATCGCCCCAGAGAATATAGGCGAGCATCAGAAGCCCGAGCGGCCAGGCAACCAGAAAGCCGAGTACCATCAAGCCGATGGTGACGGGAGTCCAGTCCGGCCGGATAGTCAGTGAGTGGTTCATATCCTCTCCCCTTCGTCCAACGATGATTTGGAGATGGGTGCGCAATTCGGGGTTTCAAGTTGTCTGCGCCCGATTTGGATCACAATTGCCAATGGCGGGATTTGGCCGCTATGGCCGGGACAAGCGGTCCTGCGGCAATCCCTTGACGGGGCTGCTATAATCCGCGCCGAACCCTGAGGAGCCGACACGATGGCGGGAGCCGACAAGATCCTGAGGCGGGTCTCGCGCCGCATCAAGCTCGACACGCTGATCGGCCTTCGCTGGATCGCGATCGGCGGGCAGACGGCTTCGATTCTGGTGGTGTGGCTGTGGCTCGGCTACCCGATGCCGGTGGCGGAGTGCTTCGCGCTCACTGCCCTGTCGGCATGGCTCAACCTGTTCCTCAAGATCCGCTACGCGTCCAATCTCCGGCTTCGCGACACCCCGGCCGCACTGCTCCTGGGCTACGACACGCTGCAGCTTGGCGGCCTTCTCTACCTCACCGGCGGCCTGCAGAACCCGTTCGCGCCGCTGCTCATCGTGCCGGTGATCGTCTCGGCGACGGCCCTGCCGCTCAAGCACACGATGGCGCTCGGCGCGCTTACCGCGCTGGTGGCTACGCTGCTGTGGCCCTTCCATCTACAGCTGCCCTGGGAGCCCGGCGCGTTCGTGCCGCTGCCCTCGCTCTATATGGCGGGCGTCTGGATCGCGATCCTCGCCGCTTCGGCCTTCGCGGCAGTCTATACGTTCCGCGTCGCCAACGAGGCGCGGAAGCTCGCCCATGCCCTTTCGGCGACCGAGCTGGTGCTGGAGCGCGAGCACCATCTGTCGGAACTCGACGGGCTTGCCGCGGCCGCGGCGCACGAGCTCGGCACCCCGCTCGCGACGATCGCTGTGGTCGCCAAGGAGCTGCAGAAGGAGCTCGGACCGGATTCTCCGCAAGAGGCCGATGTCGCGCTTCTCATCAGCCAGTCGCGCCGCTGCCGCGAGATTCTCGGCCGGTTGACCTCGCTCGGCACCCAGTCGGATTGGAGCCACGGGCGGCGAGGCATCACCCACCTCCTGGCCGAGGCGATCGAGCCCTATGCCGACGCCGACGTCGAGATCACCATCCGGGCCGAGGGCAATACGGGCCCCGAACCTCGCGACCGCCGCAACCCGGCGATTCTCTACGGGATCGGCAATCTCATCGAGAACGCCGTGGACTTCGCCCGCGAACGGGTCGAAATCCAGGCCAGCTGGAACGCCAGCAACGTCGCCGTCGAGGTATCGGACGACGGGCCCGGCTTCGCGCCGGAGATCATCGATCGCATCGGCGAGCCCTATGTCACCACCCGCGCCCCGCGCGACGACCGCGAGACGCCCGATCACGAGGCCGGCGGCATGGGGCTCGGCTTCTTCATCGCCAAGACGTTCCTTGAGCGAAGCGGTGCGCGGCTGCGTCTATCGAACCGGACCCCACCCGAAACCGGTGCGATCGTCCGCATAACATGGCCGCGCGCGGCCTATGGGGCCGGTTCGGATCAGGGCATGGACGCCCCGAACGCGCCGCGATTTGGCACGGCGGAAGATCGTGCCTATATCCCTGATGAAGAAAAAGAGCGCCTAGGCGCCGCTGAGGGTTAAGAAGCCATGTCAGCTACCGAAAACGATCTGCTGATCGTCGAGGACGATCGGCCATTTCTGAGCAGACTTGCTCGTGCGATGGAGTCGCGCGGGTTCTCCGTGCGCAGCGCCGAGACCGTCGCCGACGGCATCCAGGAGATCGAGACATCGCCGCCGTCGCATGCGGTGATCGATCTTCGCCTCGATGACGGAAACGGTATGGACGTCGTCGAGGCGCTCCGGCAGCGCCGAGAGGATTCCCGGGTCATCGTCCTCACCGGCTACGGCAACATCGCAACGGCCGTCTCGGCGGTGAAGCTCGGTGCCGTCGATTACCTTTCCAAACCCGCCGACGCCGACGACGTCTATGCGGCCCTCACGGGCGAGGCAAACGAGAAGCCGCCACCGCCGGAGAACCCGATGTCGGCCGACCGCGTCCGCTGGGAGCACATCCAGCGCGTCTACGAGCTCTGCGACCGCAACGTCTCGGAGACAGCCCGGAGGCTGTCGATGCACCGCCGGACCCTGCAGCGCATTCTCGCCAAGCGCGCGCCGCGCTAGCTCAATCGATCATCCCGTCGACCGAGGGATCGTGCAGCCTGTGGAGCCGCAGCGCCGCTGCCTGCGCGAAGCGTAGCAGCGTCGCCTTCCGCGTCGCCGCCGAGAGGCGGTGCTCGGGCGCCTCGCGCGTGATCTCGGCGCTGAAGGCGTCGGCGAGCATCAGCCCGCAGTCCTCGGGAAAGAGTTCCGACGGCACGCCGTCATGCGTGGCGAAGAACAGCCGATCGCAATGGTGCCGGTAGTTGGGCCATTTGAGATCGGCCTTGAGGTCCTCCACCGACGACTTGATCTCGACGATCCAGATCTCGCCGCGGCCGTCGATTGCGACGATGTCGGCGCGGCGGCCCGATGCCAGCGGCAATTCGGTGACCATCGCCATCCGGTGGGCGCTGAGGAAGCGCCCGACGCCGCGCTGAATCGCCAGCGCACGCTCGGACTGGCGCCCATCGACCGGTGGCAGAAGCGGCTCTGTCAGCAGCATCCGGGCACTTTGCCACGACAGGAACGAAAGGCAAACATCTAACCGCCGCAGGCGAAAAACGTTTGCCCGGCCGGAGACGGCGCCGATGGTTGTTCGGCGGTCGCGCGCGTGGGACAAGCCGCAGCGTCTTTGAAGCTCAATCGGACAATCGAGCGTGGCGGAGTTGTCGGCAGCCGGGCGTGGACGCCTCACCATCGTCGACATCGCGCGCGGCGTGGCGATCGTCGCGATGGTCGCCTATCACGCGACCTGGGATCTCGGGCCCGATTTCTTCGGCTTCATCGCCGTCAACGCCGCCGAGGACCCTGCGCTGAAGCTTGCCGCGCGGCTGATCGCCGGCAGTTTCCTGTTCCTCGCCGGCGTCAGCCTTATCCTCGCCCACCGCGACGGTTTCCGAATGCGGCCGTTCCTGCGGCGGCTCGCGATCATCGCCGGTGCGGCGCTCCTGGTCACGGTCGTGACGCGGCTGGCAATGCCGGACAGCTATGTGCGCTTCGGCATCCTGCATGCGATCGCGGCGGCGAGCGTCGTCGGCGCGCTCGTGATTCGCCTGCCGGCGGTGGGCCTCTTTGCCCTCGCCGCGCTCGCCTTTGCCGCACCTTCGCTGCTGGCGTCCGACGCCTTCAACGACCCGGCATGGGTGTGGCTCGGCCTGTCGACGACCGTGCCGCGGATGCTCGACTATGTGCCGCTGCTGCCTTGGGTCGGGGCGACGCTCGCCGGCATAGCGGTCGCGAAAGTGGCGCTGTGGGGACGGCTCTACGAGCGCCTTTCGCAACGGCCTCCGCGAACCCTCATCGGTCGGAGCCTCGTCTGGGCGGCGCGCTGGAGCCTTGCTATCTATCTGATTCATCAGCCGCTTCTCTTCGGGCTGATCTACGTTGCCGCCGTCGTCTCGGGCCAGCCGACGCCCGATCTATTCTAGCCGGGCGTCTTGTCCGCGTACCGGCAGATATCGGCGATCAGGCAGCGCGGGCACTCGGGCCGGCGCGCCTTGCAGACATAACGGCCATGGAGAATGAGCCAGTGATGGGCGTGGCGCTTCGAGCCGTCCGGCACGACGCGCTCCAGCACCGCCTCGACCTCGGCCGGTGTCTTGCCGGGGGCGAGGCCGGTACGGTTGCCTAGGCGAAAGAGATGGGTGTCGACGGCGATGGTCGGCTCGCCGAAGGCGGTGTTGAGGACGACATTCGCGGTCTTGCGGCCGACGCCGGGCAGCGCCTCCAGTGCCTCGCGGTCCCGCGGCACCTTTGAGCCGTGGCTCTCGATCAGCTGGTGTGACAGCGCGATCACGTTCCGCGCCTTCGATCTGAACAGCCCGATCGTCCGTATCGCTTCGGTGACGCCCTCCTCGCCGAGGGCCAGCATCTTCTCCGGCGTGTCGGCGCGCTTGAACAGCGCTTCGGTCGCCCGGTTGACGCCGGTGTCGGTCGCCTGAGCCGACAGGACCACGGCAACCAGGAGCGTGAACGGGTTGGTCCAGTTGAGCTCGCCTTTCGGTTCGGGGTCGGCTTCGGCGAAGCGCCGGAACATCTCCGCGATCTCGGCCCTGGTCAGCCGGCTTCTCCCTCCCCTGCCTGCGGCTCCTGACCGTCTTGCCGCCGCCTTCTTTTTCGGCTGAGTTACGCTCATGATGCTGCTCCGGGATCCAGCATGAGCGAAGCGGTCCAGCCCGAAGGTGTCGACGAGCGTCCGATCTTCAGCGTGCGGCTGTCGCCGCATCGCTCGCTGTCCCTGCGCGGCTTCAACATCCTGATGGCGTTCATCGGTGGCGTGTCGTTCCTGGCCGGCATGGGCTTCCTGATGATGGGCGCGTGGCCCGTGTTCGGCTTCTTCGGGCTCGACGCCCTGCTCGTCTATATCGCGTTCCGGCGCAACTACCGCGACGCGCGGGCCTTCGAGCAGATCGACGTCACTCGCGACCAGCTGCTGGTGCGTCAGGTGTCATCGCTCGGGCGATCGGTGGAACATGCCTTCCACCCCTATTGGACGCGGCTGATCGTCGACCGCCGCAGCTGGGGGATCGCCGGGCTGTTGCTGACGAGCAGCGGGCGAAAGCTGGTGATCGGGCGCTATCTCAACCCGAACGACCGGGAATCCTTTGCCCGAGCGCTCGATCAGGCGATGGCACGGGCGCGCGCGCCGCATCCCGCCTGAGCGTCTTGCGAGAATCGGGTGGCGCTGCAGCGCATGGCGCCTAGCCTCTGCCCATGAGCATCGAGATCGCGGAATCGATTCGAACCGAGGCGGAACCGGTTGCCGAGCACCCGGACTACCGGCTCGTGCAGGATGCGGTCGCCTATATCAGCGAGGCCTGGCAGAGGCAGCCGTCGCTCGCCGAGGTGGCGCGGCATGTCGGTGCCGAGCCCCTCGACTTCCAGCGGCGGTTCACGCGGCTCGCCGGCCTGACGCCGAAGACGTTCCTCCAGTCGGTGACGCTCGACCGGGCCCGCGCCTTGCTGACCGGCGAGCGGTCGCTGCTCGATTCGAGCCTCGACCTCGGCCTGTCGGGGCCCGGCCGGCTGCATGATCTCTTCGTCACCCATGAGGCGATGACGCCGGGCGAGTTCAGACGCGGCGGAGAAGGGCTGCAGTTCGAATGGGGCGTCCATCCGTCGCCCTTCGGCGACGTGATCATTCTCGCCAATGGCGGCCGGCTGGCCGGGCTCGGCTTCGTCGAGGACAGCGAGAGCCCGCTTCGCTACTTCGCCGGGCGATGGCCGAAGGCCGGCTATGTACGGGACGAGGAGACGACCAGGGCGCTCGCACGCCGCATCTTCGACCGGTCGGAATGGCAAGGCGGAACGCCGCTCCGACTGGTTCTCATCGGTACCGATTTCGAGATCCGGGTGTGGCGGACGCTGCTGGGCGTCCCGTTCGCCGCGGCGACGAGCTATGGCGCCGTGGCGCGCGGCATCGGCCGCGAGAAGGCAGCGCGTGCGGTCGGCGCCGCCGTCGGCCGCAATCCGATCTCTTTCGTCGTGCCCTGCCACCGCGTGCTCGGCGCCGACGGCAGCCTCACCGGCTATCTGTGGGGCGCGACACGCAAGCGCGCGATCCTCGGCTGGGAGGCCGGTATCGCGTCCGAAGCGGCGGCCGCTACGCGTTGACGGTCTTGGTGTGCTCGCTGTGCTCGAGGATCAGGCTTTCCTCGAGCGAGGTATCGGCCGCGAGCCGGTAGACCACCGGCACGCCGGTCGCGAGCTCGCGGTGGACGATCTCGTCGGGCGTCAGCCCCTCAAGCGCCATGATCAATGCGCGCAGCGAATTGCCGTGCGCCGAAATCAGCACGCCCTCGCCACGCATCACGCGCGGCAGGATGGTGTGGATGTAGTACGGCCAGACCCGCGCCCCGGTGTCGCGCAGCGACTCGCCGCCCGGTGGGGCGATGTCATAGGAGCGGCGCCAGATATGCACCTGCTCCTCGCCGAACTCCTCGCGGGCCGCATCCTTGTTGAGGCCGGTAAGGTCGCCGTAGTCGCGCTCGTTGAGGGCGGCGTCGCGGATCACCGGAAGGTCGGGGAGCCCGAGCTCCTCCTGCATGATGTCGAGCGTCTGATGGGCGCGCTTCAGCGCCGAGGTGAAGGCGACGCCGAAGCGGTAGCCGCGCTCGGCAAGCAGGTGTCCGGCGATCCGGGCTTCCTCTCGGCCGCGGTCGGTGAGGCCGACATCGGTGAAGCCGGTGAAGGTGTTGGTGAGGTTCCATTCGCTCTGTCCGTGGCGGACAAGCACAAGCAATCGGTCAGTCAGGATTCTTCTCCTCGGAAAGGCCGAGCACGTCGGCCATCGAATAGCGGCCGGGGTGGCGGCCAATCGCCCAGCGGGCGGCGGCGAGCGCACCGCGGGCGAAGATCGCGCGGTCGAAGGCGCGGTGCGTCAGTTCAATCGATTCACCATCGCCGGCAAACATGACGGTGTGATCACCGACCACGGTGCCGCCCCTGAGGGCGGCGAAGCCGATGGCGCCTTCGGGGCGCTCGCCGGTGTGGCCGTCACGGCCGCGCACCGCGACATCGGCAAGCGCAACCCCGCGACCCTCGGCGGCGGCAGCGCCGAACATCAGCGAGGTGCCGGACGGGGCGTCGACCTTGTGGCGATGATGCATCTCCACGACCTCGATATCGTATGACGAATCGAGCGCTCGCGCAGCCTGCCGCACAAACTGTGCCAGGAGGTTGACGCCAAGGCTCATATTGCCGGCTTGCACGACCGGGATGCTGCGGGCGGCCTCGTTGAGCGCGGCACCGTCCTCGGCAGAGAGGCCCGTCGTTCCGGTGACGAGCACGACGCCGGCCTCGGCGGCAGCCTGCGCCAGCGCGACGGTCGAGGCGGGCGCGGAGAAATCGATGACGGCGTCGGCATCGCCAAGCGCAGCCTGGAGGTCATCGGTGATGATGACGCCGTTCGCCGCGATTTCGGCTACGGAGCCGGCGTCCTGCCCGACATGCGGAGAGCCCGTCCGCTCGATCGACGCGACGAGAGAGGCGCCCTCGGTTTCGGCGAGAAGGCGTATCACCGCGCGGCCCATTCGACCGCCGGCGCCCGCCACTGCGGCGCGCATCTCGCTCATCCTGCCTCCGGGGTTCATGGCCTTTCGGCCTCGGCGAGGAGGTAAACGCTCGGCTGACCCGTCGCAAGGGGCTCAGCGCAAAGGCTTTATCATCGCACAGCGGAGGGCGGGATCATGGCCGGCGCGGGCCTCGCGCTCGAGTCTTTCAGTCAGGTGCCGCGGAATCGCCTCGCGCCCCGGCTCGACGAAGCCGCGGCGGCGGAAGAACGGCGCGTTCCAGGCGACGTCGCGATAGGTCGTGAGCGTCAGGGCGGAGAACGCCGCGTTGCGGGCATCGCGTTCGGCGGCTGCGATCAGCGCCGTGCCGATGCCGCGCCCCTGAAACGGCATCGCCACGCTGAGTTCGGCCAAGTGAAGCGTCTCGCCTAAGCGCTCGGCGAGGAGCAATCCGGCGATCTCGCCGTCCACTTCCGCCAGCCAGTGATGGCCCTCGGCAATCGCGGTTCGGTGCACCTCGTCCACAGTCGGGGCATCGGCCATCACCCAGGCGCGGTCGGTGCCCTTGAAGCGTTCGGCGGCGCTTCGCTCGACGGCGGCGAAGGCAGGGATATCGGCGACGCGGCTGGCACGGACGCTGAACCGCGCCTCGGTCATCAAGCTGCCGCCGCGATCTCGTCGACAATGGCCGCGGCGGCCACGGCCGGATCGGCGGCGGCAGTGATCGGCCGGCCAACGACAAGGTAGTCGGCGCCAGCGGCAATCGCGTCGGTGGGCGTGGCAATCCGCTTCTGGTCGCCGATGTCGGCCCCGGCGGGACGGATGCCCGGGGTGACGATCGCCATGTCCTCGCCAACCGCTGCACGCACCGCCGCGATCTCGAGTGGCGAGGCAACGACGCCGTTCATGCCGGCGTCACGTGCATCGGCAGCGCGGGCGACAACGCGATCGCTGATCGTCCCGGCATAGCCCGCGGCGGCGAAATCATCCTCGCCTATCGAAGTCATCACCGTCACGCCAAGGAGGTTGAGCGGCGCATCGCCGCGCGCGGCGACGGCGGCGCGCATCGCCTGTGGATAGCCGTGGACGGTGACGAAGCGGACGCCGAGACGGACGATGCTGTCGATTGCGGAGGCGACGGTATTGTCGATGTCGAGAAGCTTGACGTCGAGGAAGACGGCCTTGCCCTCGCCGGCGAGGCGGCGGGCGAGATCGACGCCGCCGGCAAAGACGAGTTGCAGGCCGATCTTGTAGACGCCGACATTATCGCCGATGCGGCCGATCATCGCCTCGGCGTCGGCAACCGTCGGCAGGTCGAGCGCGACGATCAGGCGGTCGCGCGGGCTACCGGGCCGCGCCATCAATCGTCAGGCCGGAAGCGGGCTGCACCGGCAACCAGCTGCTGGCAGACCGAGCGGAGGAGATCGGCCGGAGGCTCGGCGACGAGATGGCCGGCATCGTCGAAGGCGCTGCCGGCCTGCGAAATCGACACCTGGCTCGGCACCACCCAGGCGCCGAGCGCCGTCGCAAGCACCTTGCGAAGGTCGATGAGTGCCCGCGCGCCACCGACCATGCCGTTGGAGCTGCTGCCGATCGCGTAGACGCGGCCGCGGTGCTTGTACTCCTTGGCGAGGCCGGGCCGGCTTGCCCAGTCGATCGCGTTCTTCAGGAGCGGCGGCAGCGAGTGATTGTATTCCGGCGTCGCGATGAAGACGCCCTGATGGCGGGCGATCAGTTGCGCCAGCTTGCGCGCGTTCTCGGGGTAGCCCTCATCCTTCTCGATGTCGGCGTTGTAGATCGGCAGTGGATAGTCGGCGAGCGAGATCAGCGTCACATCGGCGCCGAGCACGGCAAGCTCTTTGGCCGCCAGCGCCGCCAGCTTGGCGCTGAGAGAGCCGGTGCGGATCGAGCCGCCAAAGACGAGGATTTCGGGGTTCGGCAAAAGGGGGGCCTCCTGTGTGGTTGGCACTCCGTGTCCAACTTAAGGCCCGGCCCGTCAAATCACGCCGTCGTCGGCCGGTAGGTCCAGACCTTGGCCGGCGGCATGTTCATGAGGATCCAGCCGCTGCCGGCAAGGTCATACTCCGCGGCGGCCGGTACGGGCGGCTTCGGCGAGTAGGAGAATTGCGCGAGCGCCCCACCCTTCTCGAGCCGCGCCATGACATCGAGGATCAATGCGCGGCGCTCGGTCGGGGGTCGCATCAGCAGCGGCAGTGAGGAAACCGCGGCCGAGAACCGGCCTTCGTGAATCGCGCCCAGCGTTGCGCCGAGCTTGTAGGCATCGCCCTCGACGACACGGACGCCCGGAAAACGGTCGCCAAGGATGATGCAGAATTCGGGATTGTACTCGACCGCCACCACCTTCTCGGCCGGCACGCCGCGTTCGAGCAGGGCCTGGGTGACGACGCCGGTGCCAGGGCCTAGCTCAAGCACAGGTTGTTCGGCGGCCGGGTCGACATGCTCGACCATGCGCCGGGCGAGGGCGCGTCCCGACGGCGCGATTGCGCCGGTCGTGCCCCAGGTCCGGATGAAGCGTACGACGTCGGCCGCTGCGTTCATTCAGGCGCCGGTCTTGCCGCCGAGGATCTCGCGGACCCTCGAGAAGAAGCCGGTTGAATCGGGATTGTTCTCGTCGGAGGACGCCGCCTCGAACTCCTCGAGGAGCTCGCGCTGGCGCTTGGTGAGCTTGCGCGGCGTCTCGACCGCGACCTGGATGTACATGTCGCCGAGCTTGGGCGAGCGCAGCACGGGCATGCCCTTGCCCTTGAGGCGGAACTGCTCGCCGTTCTGCGTGCCCTCGGCAACCTTCACCTTGGCGCGGCCGCCGTCGATGGTCGGCACCTCGAACTGGCCGCCGAGCGCCGCCGTGGTGATCGAGATCGGCACGCGGCAGAAGAGGTCGGCCCCGTCGCGCTGCAGGAATTCGTGCGGCTTCAGCGACAGGAAGATGTAGAGGTCGCCTGCCGGACCGCCCCGGAGACCGGCCTCGCCCTCGCCGGCGAGGCGGATGCGGGTGCCGTCCTCGATGCCGGCGGGGATGTTGACCGAGAGCGTCCGCTCGCGGGTGACGCGGCCGGCGCCACCACAGGCCTCGCACGGATCGGAGATCACCTCGCCGCGGCCCTGGCAGGTAGGGCAGGTGCGCTCGATCGAGAAGAAGCCGCCGGTGGAGGCGCGGACGCGGCCGCGGCCGTCGCAGGCGGGGCACTTCTTCGGCGAGGAGCCCGGCTTGGCGCCGGTGCCGGAGCAGGTGTCGCAGGCGATCTTGGTTGGCACCGAAATCTGCGCCGTCTTGCCGGCATAGGCCTCCTCGAGCGAGAGCTCCATGTTGTAGCGGAGGTCGGCGCCGCGCTCGCGGCCGGAACGGCCGCCGCCGCCGCGGCGGCCCATGAAGTCGCCGAAGATGTCGTCGAAGATGTCGGACATCGATGAAGCGAAGTCGCTGGCGAAGCCGGCGCCGCCGGGACCGCCGCGCTCGAAGGCAGCATGGCCGAAGCGGTCATAGGCCGCGCGGCGCTGCGGGTCCTTGAGGCATTCATAGGCCTCGTTGACTTCCTTGAACTTCACTTCGGCCGTCGCATCGCCGGGATTGCGATCGGGGTGAAACTGCATGGCGAGCTTGCGGAAGGAGGTCTTCAGCGCCGCGGCATCGCAGCCGCGGTCGACCCCGAGCACTTCGTAGAAATCACGCTTTGCCATCGTGCTCATTCGTTCCGGGAATCTCTAACCGTTCGATCATTCCGACGACCCTTCGTGCCCGTGTCTCGGGCCGCTTGGCCTCGGCGATCCATTGAAGATATTCACGCCGGTGGCTCGGCGCCAGTCGCTCAAATGCAACTTTGGCCGCCCGATTGGCGGCCAAAGCGCTCGTCACATCGTCAGGAAGCGGGGCGCCAGCTTCAATGCCGGTGCACGCCATCCCCGACAACTCTCCGCCGGAGAATCAGGCGGACTTCTTCTGATCGTCGTCGTCGACTTCCTCGAAGTCGGCGTCGACGACATCCTCGGTGGTCTCGGATTCGCCGTCCGCGGGCGCCTCGCCGGCCTCATCGGTAGCCGACTGGTACATCGCCTCGCCGAGCTTCATCGAAGCCTGAACCAGCGCCTGCGTCTTGGCGGTGATCGCCTCGGCGTCCTCGCCCTCGACCGCGGTCTTCAGATCGGCGATGGCCGCCTCGATCGCGGACTTGTCCGCCTCGGAGACCTTCTCGCCGAGCTCCTCGATCGACTTCTCGGCCGCGTGGATCTGGCGTTCGGCCTCGACCCTGGCGTCGACCAGGCCGCGGCGCTTCTTGTCCTCCTCGGCATGGGTCTCGGCGTCGTGCACCATCTTCTCGATCTCGTCGTCGGTGAGACCGCCGGAAGCCTGGATGCGGATCTGCTGCTCCTTGCCGGTGCCCTTGTCCTTGGCCGAAACGTTGACGATGCCGTTGGCGTCGATGTCGAAGGTGACCTCGATCTGCGGCACGCCGCGCGGCGCCGGCGGAATGCCGACCAGATCGAACTGGCCAAGCATCTTGTTGTCGGCCGCCATCTCGCGCTCGCCCTGGAAGACGCGGATCGTCACCGCATTCTGGCTGTCCTCGGCGGTCGAGAAGGTCTGGCTCTTCTTGGTCGGGATCGTCGTGTTGCGGTCGATCAGCCGGGTGAAGACGCCGCCAAGCGTCTCGATGCCGAGCGACAGCGGCGTGACGTCGAGGAGGAGGACATCCTTGACGTCGCCCTGGAGGACGCCGGCCTGGATCGCGGCGCCGATGGCGACGACCTCGTCCGGGTTGACGCCCTTGTGCGGCTCCTTGCCGAAGAACTGCTTCACGACCTCCTGCACCTTCGGCACGCGGGTCATGCCGCCGACGAGGACGACCTCGTCGATCTGGCCGGCGGAAAGGCCGGCATCCTTGAGCGCGGCCTTGCACGGCTCGACCGTGCGCTGAATGAGATCGTCGACCAACGCCTCGAACTTGGCGCGGGTGAGCTTCATCGTCAGATGCTTCGGACCCGACTGGTCGGCGGTGATGAAGGGCAGGTTGATCTCGGTCTGCTGGCCGGACGACAGCTCGATCTTGGCCTTCTCGGCGCCTTCCTTGAGGCGCTGGAGGGCGAGCTTGTCGTTGCGGAGGTCGATCCCCTGCTCCTTCTTGAACTCGTCGGCGAGGTAGTTGACGAGGCGCATGTCGAAGTCCTCGCCGCCCAGGAAGGTGTCGCCATTGGTCGACTTCACCTCGAAGACGCCGTCGCCGATCTCGAGGATCGAGATGTCGAAGGTACCGCCGCCAAGGTCGTAGACGGCGATGGTCTTGCCGTCCTTCTTGTCGAGGCCATAAGCGAGCGCTGCAGCCGTCGGCTCGTTGATGATGCGAAGGACTTCAAGGCCGGCGATCTTGCCGGCATCCTTGGTGGCCTGGCGCTGCGCGTCGTTGAAATAGGCGGGTACGGTGATGACCGCCTGCTCGACCTTCTGGCCGAGATAGGCCTCGGCGGTCTCCTTCATCTTCTGCAGGATGAAGGCGGAGATCTGAGAGGGGGAATAGTTCT
>CAZSXA010000005.1:23437-31023 GCA_964611195.1 uncultured Bauldia sp. | reverse complement strand
CTCAGACGGCCGGCCAGACCGAGCCGGCCGAGTAGCCGAGCCGTCCATCCGATATCTTTGAGGGGGTTTCAGGCATGCCGAAGTTCGCGGCGAACCTTTCCATGCTGTTTGGCGAGGTCGAGTTCCTCGACCGTTTTGCGGCGGCCGCCGACGCCGGCTTCAAGGGCGTTGAGTATCTTTTTCCCTACGCATTCCCGGCCTCGGACATCGCCGAGCGGTTGAAGGCGAAGGACCTCACCCAGGTGTTGTTCAACCTCCCCGCCGGCGACTGGGATGCCGGCGAGCGCGGCATCGCTTGCCTGCCGGACCGCGTCGACGAGTTTCGCGCGGGCGTCGACAAGGCGATCGAATACGCCGAGGCGCTTGACTGCAAGCAGGTCAATTGCCTTGCCGGGATCGCGCCGGCAGAATCCTCGCAGCAGGAGCTCCGCCATACCTTCATCGGCAATCTGCGCTTCGCCGTCGGCAAGCTTCAGGCGGCGGGGATCAAGCTCCTGATCGAGCCGATCAATGTGTTCGACATCCCCGGCTTCTATCTCAACCGCACCAACCAGGCGCTCGACATCATCGCCGAGGTCGGAAGCGACAACCTCTTCATCCAGTACGACATTTACCACATGCAGCGGATGGAGGGTGAGCTCGCCGCGACGATCGAGCGGAACCTGCCTCAGATCGCCCACATCCAGCTCGCCGACAATCCGGGTCGCCACGAGCCCGGCACCGGCGAGATCAATTACCGCTTCCTGTTCAAGCACCTGGACGCCATCGGCTACCTGGGCTGGATCGGCTGCGAGTACAAGCCCGCCGGCGACACCATGGCCGGCCTCGGCTGGATCGCCGAGCACGCCTGATCCGACACACGCGACGAAATCGCACGAGGAGACGAAGCACATGAATGTCGGCTTTGTAGGACTTGGAATCATGGGCCGGCCGATGGCCGGGCACCTCATCGATGGCGGCCATACGCTCGCCGCCTACGACATCAAGGAGGTGTCGTCCGAGCTCGTCGAGAAGGGCGCCACGGCCTGCGGCTCGGCCAGGGAAGTCGCCGAGAAGAGCGACATCATCATCGTCATGGTGCCCGATACGCCCGACGTCGAGGCGGCCCTCTTCGGCGAAGGCGGCGTTGCCGAGGGGCTGTCCGCGGGCAAGACCGTTGTCGACATGAGCTCGATCTCGCCGATCGAGACCAAGGTCTTCGCCGAGAAGATCGCGGCCGCCGGCTGCGACTATCTCGACGCCCCGGTTTCCGGCGGCGAGGTCGGCGCCAAGAACGCAGCACTGTCGATCATGGTCGGTGGCCAGCAGGCGACCTTCGACAAGGTCAAGCCGCTGTTCGACCTCATGGGCAAGAACATCACGCTGGTCGGCGGCGTCGGCGATGGCCAGACGGCAAAGGTCGCCAACCAGATCATCGTCGCACTCACCATCGAGGCAGTCGGCGAAGCGCTCCTGTTCGCCTCCAAGGCCGGCGCCGATCCGGCCAAGGTCCGCGAGGCGCTGATGGGCGGTTTCGCCTCCTCGAAGATCCTGGAGATCCACGGCGAGCGCATGATCAAGCGGACGTTCAATCCGGGCTTCCGCATCAAGCTTCATCAGAAAGACCTCAATCTCGCGCTGGAATCGGCGAAGAGCCTGAAGATGGCGCTGCCGAACACCGCCAGCGCACAGCAGCTCTTCAGCGCCTGCGCAGCCAATGGCGGCGACGAGTGGGATCATTCTGCGCTGGTGAAGGCCCTGGAGATCATGGCCGGCCATACGGTGATGCCGGACTAGGCCAACCGGCTTCTCGCCCAACATGACCGACCGCCGGACGCTGCTGCGGGAGATGTTCGAGACCGCCGTCGCGGCGGCCTCGCCGGATCTCTGCGTGCCGCCGCATCTTCCCGATCCGCCTCCCGGTCGGACGATCGTCATAGGCGCCGGCAAGGCGGCGGCTTCGATGGCGGCGGCGGTCGAAGAAGTCTGGGACGGACCGCTGGAGGGCGTCGTCGTCACCCGCTACGGCCACTCCGTGCCGACATCGGAGATCGACGTTGTCGAGGCCGCGCACCCCGTACCGGACGCCGCCGGAACCGCCGCAGCGGTGCGCATCCTTGACCTGGTCCGCGGCGCCGGGCCGGAAGACCTCGTGCTCTGCCTGATCTCAGGCGGCGGCTCTGCGCTGCTCGCCCTTCCCGCCCCGGGGCTGACGCTGGGGGACAAGCAGGCCATCAGCCGCGCGCTTCTCCGCTCGGGCGCGGCGATCAGCGAAATCAACACGGTCCGCAAGCATCTGTCGGCGATCAAGGGCGGCCGGCTCGCCGCGGCGGCCGCCCCTGCCAAGGTCGTCTCGCTGATCATCTCGGACGTGCCGGGCGACGACCCTGCCGTGATTGCCTCCGGCCCCACCGTACCCGACCCCAGCACATCGGCCGACGCGCGGGCGGTGATCGAGAAGTACGGCATCGACGTGCCGCGGGGCGTCGCGCGGTTTCTGGCGAGCCCTGCCTCGGAGACGCCCAAACCCGGCGCTCCGGAGTTCGCGCTAGTCGAGAACGTCGTGGTCAGCACCGCGAAGTTCGCGTTGGATCGCGCCGCGGAAGTCGGCGGCTCTGCCGGCTACGAGATCATCCCGCTCGGCGATCTGGTGGAGGGCGAGGCGCGAGAGGTCGGCGCAGCGCATTCGGAGATGGCCCTGGCCGACGCGACGCGCTCAGATGTCGCGCCCACCGCCATCGTGTCGGGTGGCGAGACGACGGTGACGATCGCCACTGACGGCGGCCGCGGCGGCCGCAACACGGAGTATCTCCTGTCGCTGGCGCTCGAGCTCGACGGCCATCCGCGGATTTGGGCGATCGAGGCCGACACGGACGGGATCGATGGCAGCGAGGACAATGCCGGCGCCCTCCTCGCCCCCGACACGCTGGAACGCGCCCGTGCGGCCGGCATCGACCCGGCGGAGCGGCTTGCCGCCAACGACGCCTACTCCGTCTTCGAGGCGGCTGGCGATCTCCTCGTGACCGGCCCGACCTTCACCAACGTCAACGACTTTCGCGCGATCCTGATCGACCGGGATTGATTGCCGGCCGGCTCCGGTTCAGATTTCAGCGACATGGATCAGCTCATCGCATTCCCCGAACCCGACCGCGCGATCCTCGCACAGCGGGACGCGCTGATCGCCGGGTTGGCGAAACTCCTGCCGGCCGACGCACTTGTGACGGAGGAGGACGAGCGCCGCGTCTATGAGACCGACGCCTTCACGGCCTATCGACAATTGCCGCTTGCAGTGACCCTGCCGCGCACGACCGAGGAGGTGGCAGCAGTCCTTCGGTTCTGCAGCAGGCATGGCGTTCCGGTGATCCCGCGCGGTGCCGGCACGTCGCTGGCCGGTGGCGCCATCCCTCAGCAGGACGCGGTCGTCGTTTCACTTGCGCGGATGAACCGCATTCTTGAAATCGACACTGCGAATCGGTTCGCACGCGTCGAAGCCGGCGTCACCAACATCGCGATCTCCAATGCCGTCGGGCCGGACGGCTTCTTCTATGCGCCCGACCCCTCCTCACAGCTCGCGTGCACCATTGCCGGCAACATCGCGATGAATTCCGGCGGCGCGCATTGCCTCAAATATGGCGTAACCGCAGATAACCTTCTGGGCGTCAGGATCGTGCTTGTCGACGGTACAATCGCGGAGATCGGCGATCCTGTAGGCGACACGGGCGGCTACGACCTTCTCGGGCTCATCTGCGGATCGGAAGGCCAGCTCGGCATCGTCACCGAGGCGACGGTGCGCATCCTGCCAAAGCCCGAAGGCGCCCGGCCGGTTCTCCTTTCCTTCGACAAGAGCGAGGAAGCCGGCGCGGCCGTCGCCGCCATCATCGGCGCCGGGATCATCCCCGTGGCGATGGAGTTCATGGACGCTCAGGCGATCGAGATTTGCGAAGCCTTCGCCAAGGCCGGCTATCCGGCCGGCGCCGGCGCGATGCTGATCATCGAGGTCGAAGGCTCCGACGCCGAGATGGACGCCGAACTGAAGCGCATCGTCGACATCGCCAACAAGCACAATGTCCGCATCGTCAAGGAGTCGAGCTCCGCCATGGAGGCAGCGGCGATCTGGAAGGGTCGGAAATCGGCCTTCGGCGCCACCGGCCGCATCGCCGACTACATCTGCATGGACGGGACCATCCCGACCGGCCGGTTGCCGCATGTCCTCGGGCGCATCGACGAGATCATCGCCGAGCACGGCCTTCGTGTCGCCAACGTCTTCCACGCCGGCGATGGCAACCTTCACCCGCTGATCCTTCACAATGCCAACGATCCGGCCGAATTCCGCCACGCCGAGGAAGCCGGCAACGAGATCCTGAAGCTGTGCGTCGAGGTCGGCGGCTGCCTCACCGGCGAGCACGGCGTCGGGCTCGAGAAGCGCGATCTCATGACTCATCAGTTCACGGAGGCCGATCTTCGGCAGCAAATGGCCGTCCGCACGGTATTTGATCCTGACTGGCTGTTGAACCCGGCCAAGGTCTTTCCACTTGAGCTCCGCAATCAGCCGGAGGCGGCGGCGAGAGTCGCGTGAGCGAAGCGCCGAGGACCCTGACGCCGGCAAGCGAGGAAGAAGTTGCCGCCGTCGTTTCCGAGGCCGCCGCGGCCGGACACCGGCTTGGCGTCGAGGGTGGCGGCACACGACACGGCCTCGGTCGGCCGATCGAGACGGATGCAACACTCAGTGCGAGCCGGTTGACCGGAGTCGTGTTCCACGAACCGGCCGAGCTCGTCATCGCGGCGAAGGCGGGGACGCCGGTGCGCGAGATCGAAGCCGCGCTTGCCGAGCACGGTCAGATGCTCGCCTTCGAGCCGATGGATCACCGTACGCTCTTTGGCAGCGACGGCGAGCCGACGATCGGTGGCGTGGTTGCGGTGAACGCGTCCGGACCGCGACGGGTGAAGGTTGGCGCTGCCCGGGATGCGCTGCTGGGCGTCCGCTTCGTCAACGGCAAGGGCGAGATCATCAAGTCCGGCGGACGGGTGATGAAGAACGTCACCGGGCTCGACCTCACCAAGCCGCTGTGTGGCTCGCACGGCACCCTCGGCTTCCTGACGGAGGTCGTGTTCAAGGTGCTGCCGCGTCCGGAACGCTCGCTTACGGTCATGCTTGGCGGCCTGACCGACGCGGACGCCATCGCCGCCCTTTCCTCAGCGCTTGGGTCACCGTTTGAGCCGAGCGGCGCCGCTCACATTCCAGCCAACGCACGGGTCACCGAGGCGCGCACGCTCGTCCGCCTTGAGGGGTTCTCCGATTCCGTCGATCACCGCCGCGCCGCTCTCGCCGAGACGCTTGCCCGCTGGGGTGCGACGCAGACCATAGAGGGCAACGAGGCGGACGGGCTATGGCGAAGCGTCCGTGATGCGGCTCTCTTGTCGGAAGCGCGCAACGCGGCGATCTGGCGGATCGCCTGCATACCGAGCAAGGCGGCCGACCTCGCCGTAGAAATCGCCAGCGCGTTTGAAGTGGCGCACTGGTTCTTCGATCTCGGCGGCGCGTTGATCTGGCTTGCGATCGAAGGCGCCGACGACGCAGGAGCGGCGGCGGTGCGGCAAGCCCTGGCGCACACTTCGGGTCACGCCACCCTCGTCCGCGCGCCCGACGCGATCCGCCAAAGCGTCCCGGTCTTCCAGCCGCAGAACGAAACAGTGGCTGCGCTGACACGCGGCCTGAAGCAGAGCTTCGATCCGAGCTGCGTGTTTCAGCCCGGGCGGATGTATGCTGACATCTGAGCGATGAAGACCGAATTCGCCCCCGAGCGGCTCGCGGCCGACCCGAAGCTCGCAACGTCGGAGAAGATCCTCCGAACCTGCGTCCATTGCGGCTTCTGCAACGCCACCTGTCCGACCTATCTTTTGCTTGGCGACGAGCTCGACGGGCCGCGCGGCCGCATCTACTTGATGAAGGAGATGCTGGAGGAGGACAAGCCGGCCAACGAAGAGGTCGTCACGCATGTCGACCGCTGCCTCTCCTGCCTTTCCTGCATGTCGACCTGCCCGTCGGGCGTCCACTACATGCACCTCGTCGATCACGCACGCGCTTACATCGAGGAGACCTACCGGCGTCCATGGCACGATCGGTTGATCCGCTGGGTGCTATCGCAGGTGCTGCCCTATCCGCGCCGCTTCAGGCTTGCCCTGTTGGGCGCAAAACTCGGACGGCCCTTCGCCGGATTGCTCGGCGCCGTTCCGGCGATCGGCCCACGATTGAAAGCCATGCTCGACCTTGCTCCGACCGGGCGGCGCAAGCGCGAAATGCAGAAACCGGGCAACATGTTTCCCGCGGCCGGGACACGCCGCAAGCGCGTCGCTCTCCTTCGCAACTGCGCGCAGCCGGTGCTCGATCCCGGTATCAACGAAGCGACTGTCCGTCTCCTCAATCGGTTCGGCGTCGAGGTCGTTCTGCCCCGCGGCGAGGGCTGCTGCGGGGCGCTGGTCCATCACATGGGCAAGGACAGCGCAAGCCACGCGGCAGCAACTGCAAACATCGACTCATGGATGCGGGAAATCGATGGCGACGGGCTCGACGCAATCGTCATCACCGCGTCTGGCTGCGGCACGACGATCAAGGACTATGGCCACATGTTCCGCGACGATCCGAACTACGCCGACAAGGCGGCCCGGGTTTCCGCGATAGCCAAGGACATCACCGAGTTCCTTTCGGAGATCGAAATCGAGCCTATCGCGGAACCGCAGGGTATCGCCGTCGCCTACCATTCCGCCTGCTCGATGCAGCACGGCCAGCAGCTGAAGGATGGACCGAAACGGCTTCTTGCGGCCGCCGGCTTCACGGTGAAAGACGTTCCGGAAGGTCACATCTGCTGCGGTTCGGCTGGCGTCTACAACATCCTGCAACCCGAGATCGCCACGCAGCTTCGCGACCGGAAGGTCGACAACATCGCCCAGGTTCGACCCGATATCGTTGCCACCGGCAATATCGGCTGCATCGTACAGATATCGAAAGGCGCAGAAGCCAAAGGGTTCGATCCGCCGATCGTCCACACCGTCGAGCTTCTGGACTGGGCGTATGGGGGGCCTGTTCCGACGAAGCTCGCCGAGACGGCCATGGTCAAACAAGCTGGCGTCGGCAGACTGTAATTGACCAACCGGTCTAGATAGGCATAGATGGCGGGTCGGAGCCCCCAATGGCGGCGATATTCCAGACCGTACGGTCAACATAGGCGAGATGGCGGACACTGAAGGAAGGCTGGGCAGGCCACGGGAGTTTAATGTCGAGCGCGCACTCGCCGACATCACACGTGTGTTCTGGCAACACGGTTTCGAAGGCGCTTCGATGGCGCAGCTCGTGGCCGAGTCAGGCGTCCAGAAGGCGAGCCTCTACGCCGCGTTTGGCGACAAACGCAGCCTCTACATTCTGGTCCTGTCAGCCTACGTCGACGAGTTGATCGAGACGGTGGACGGCGTCCTTGGACCTGGACATGTGCGCGATCGCTTCGGACGGTTCTTTCGTGGCGCGGTGACCCGGGTTTCGGCCGGAGATCGACGTGGATGCTTTCTCTGCTGCGCAGCATCCGATCAGGCCGGTCTGGACGACGAGGCCCGGC
>CAZSXA010000005.1:5025-23427 GCA_964611195.1 uncultured Bauldia sp. | reverse complement strand
CCTTATAACGTCGTCGTTCAACGTTTTGGCATCGATGCCGTTCGGGGACAGGTACTTGACCAGTTTGGCGACAAGGTGTTCGAGGAAGGTTTGAAAGAAAGTGGACTCCAACCGGTCGATCAGGCCGCTCTGGACGACGAGGTTGGCGACGTGGTGCGCGCCGGGCTGAAGCGGCTCGAAGCCGTGATCGGCGAGGCGCTCCGCGACTCGATCCCTATGCGGCCCGAGCGCACTCGTGTCGCACGGCGTCTGCTTGGGGTCTATGTGAGCTTGCATACGCTGGCTCGAGCCGGCCATCCCGCCGCGGCGCTGGAGACCATCGTGGCCGACGCCATCGCTACCGTCCCGCTCCGTTCCGGTTAGGTGCCGGACCGGGGGCGTGTGCTCCCATACGACGCCGCTGCCATCAGGCCGGCATCGCGTAGCCGGCCGGTTGCGACGACCTGCGCCGGAGGCTGAGCAGGCCGGGTGCGTGACGCATCACGAGATCGAGCATGAAGAAGACAAGCGCTACGACGGCCCAGATGCGCCAGCCCGGAACGGTAACCCAGACCCTCTCATCGCTGAACGCGGGCGCGTCGCCGAGCAGCACACTGCCGCCGGTCGCCGCGGCCAGCGCCTGGAGCTTGTCGAAGTCGGAGCGGCCGAAATTGTAGCGTGCCGGATAGGCGAGATAGATCGAGGCTTCGTCGGTGAGCTCGCCCGCTGTCGCCGTAAAGGCATGGGTTCCCATGCCTGCCTCCACGCTTGCCGCGTAGTGACCGGGCCGCTGCTCTTCGAGGACGATCGCCTCGCCGGATTTGTCGGCGACGGCCGTGACCTGCTCCCCGGATTGCGGCTCGCCGTCAGGTCCAAGGAGAAGTGCGTTGACGTTGATCACGTCGCCGTCGCGAACGAGGTCGAGATGCAGGCCCGGGCCGAGCGGATCGGGCAGGAAGTGGCGGATGATCTGCGACCACATCAGCGGGTATTGCGGCATCTGGATCCAGTCGGCGGTACCGGCGCCAGCGCCGTGGGTCGCCAGCGCGAGGACGTGACCATTGCCGCGTCGCCATGAAGCCATCAGCGGCAGCGTGTCGCCGTCCGGATCGGTCAGCGTCATGTGGAGGTCGGCATCGGGCTTCGCCGAAGTGCGCACATAGGCGTAGACCGGCGGGAGCTCGTCCGGGAGACCGGCAAGATACTCCGCGCTGCGGTCGGCCCAGGCCACCGGCGCGATGGCTTCCTCGAAGGGCGAGTTGGCGAGCATCAGCGCCTCCTGCGAGAGGATCGCCGGAAGCGCCCTGAAGTCGCCGGTCGCGTGATAGTCGCCGCCGCCGAGTTCGGCGATCTGTGTCAGTCGACGGTCGTCGGCGCCCGCTCCGATCCCGACCGCGGAGATCGTGATCCCTGCCTCCACCGCTGCCTCGATAAGGGTCGGGAAGTCGGCCGCGTTGGTGATGCCGTCGGTCATGACGACAATGTGCTTGGTGGCGGCGTCGACGGCGGCCAGCTGCTGAATCGCCAGCTGGAGCCCCGGATACATGTTCGTGCCGCCACCCTCGACGAGCGGGCCGAGGCGCTCGGCAACAAGTTCGACATCGCGATTCTCGGTCAGAGGGACGATAGGCGTTGCCTGCGAGTCGAACACGACTACGCCAACCCGCGCGTCCGGATTGAGCAGGCTGGTGGCGGTGACGGTAGCCTGCTTGGCGATGTCGAGGCGGGTGACGTCCTGCACAGGCGCGTTCATGCTGCCGGAGCGGTCAAGCACGAACATCATCGCGACCTGCGCAGCCTCATGCGGAATTCTCGACGACAACGGCGAGAGGTCCTCGAGCGGCGTCTCGAAGTAGCCACCTGGGCCGAATGTGTTCTCGCCGCCGAGCAGCAAGAGGCCGCGGCCATGCACGGTGACGAGTTCTTCCAGGTGCTCCTGGTTGTCCGTGTCGAAGGCGATCGCCGGCACATTCATGAGCACGACAGCCTCGTACTCGAGCCAGCCTTCCATCGTCGTCGGCGCATCGTTGGGGTGAATGATCTCGGCCGACAGGCCCTGCACGGTCAGCGCCTGTTCGAAATACTCGCCGAGGGGCGGCTGCGGCGTGACGATCGCGATCGCCGGCGGCGGCTCGACCTCGACAATGAGGCCGTTGGTGTTGTTGACGGCGTAGGTGTCGCCCTCGGCGTCGACGGTGACCTCGACCAATAGCGTCCCGGCCTCCCCCGCCGGCACGATTGTCTCGACCATCGAACGCCCTTCGCGAAGGGCGACCTCCTGGTCGAGCACGACTTCGCCGGCGCGCGAGATCGTGACGTTGGCGGTTCCCGCCTGCTGGCTGAAGATCACCGCTTCGAGGAAGAAGGTATCGCCTTCGAAGACGCGCGGCGGGGCGGTGATCTGCTCCACCAGAACCTCGCCGGCCGGCAGCTCGGTGAGCGGCTGGATGTCGACGGTGATCCCGCGGGCGGCCAACTCTTCGACCACCATCGCAATATCGCCGGCGGTCTCGTTGCCGTCGGTGGCAAGGACGATCCTGCCCTCACGGTCTCCCGGCACCAGCGCAGCGGCGAGACGGGCAGCCTCTTCAAGGTTGGCGCCCAGACCACCATTGCCGCCTGCATCGACCACGGTGCCCCGCGCGCCATCCTGGTTCTCGGCGGCCTCGGCGAGCAGGCGGTCGCGGTCGGCATTGCCTCCTGCCCCGTCCAACGCAGAACTGGCGACGACGACGACATCCTCTGCCGGAACCCGAGATAGCCAAGGAATACCGACCACCGCCGCGGCGACGAGCAGGACGGCGACAAGTCGTGTCGCCAGCATGGCCCTACGGCGCGTGGAGAGCGGGTTGGTTCGCGCAACACCCGTGCGGCGCAGAAACTGTTCCGATCCCCGACCGGCGATCCAGGTCTCTGCCAGGAGCACCAGAAGCGCAGCCAGCAGCAGCCACCACCAGAGGCTCGGCCAGGAGATGGAAAGGCTCGCCGTTCCCAAGTCGGGGCGCGATGCCAAGTCCGATTCGCCCGCGGTGCTCGGCGAGACGACGAGAAGGCGTTCTTCGTCGCCGTCGACAAGACGATAGAAACCCGCACGTGCCGGCACAAAACTGCGGTCGAGTCCTTCCAGAATGAACGTGCCGCCGGTGCCGCCGAGTTGCCAAACCGTGTTGCCTTCGCCGTCCACGACTTCGCCGGTGAGAAGCCGCGCTTCGAGCGGACAGCTGGAGCCGACCGCGCAGGGCTGCGGCGGCTCGGCGCCGAAGCCGCCTTCGAGCCACGAGACCAGATTGGCGACAAAGACCGGGAAACCCGGCTGCTCCACCCAGCCGGACCCGACAATGTCGAAAGCTACGCGGATCTCGCGGCCGGCGGCCGTGGTCCTCGCCTGGATGAGGGGCACGTCACCGGAGCCAAGGAGGACCGTCGCGCCGGCCAGCCGAGCTATGCCGTATCCGATCTCCGGCTCAAGCCCGGCCCAGTTCACGCTGTCGGCAAGGGGATGGTTTTCCTCCCATTCGTTGATCGTCGGGGACTGGATAAGTACGGGTTGGGGCATTCCGGCAACCCGGCCGGAGCCAACCCAAAGGACGTTGGTCGCCGGCCGGCGCGATACGACAACGTTGTCGACGATGACGAGGTCAAAGTCCGAGACGTCGCTCGGAAGCGTCTCTGTCGTGAGCAGTTCGACGGTTTCGAGCGACTGCAGGGCCGCTACCAGCGATCGCGACTGGTTGCCGAGATAGAGCACCCGGGCAAGGACGGGTTCGGACCGAACAAGCATCCGCACCGCATTGTCGGCGGGTCCGGCGTCGTCCGGGATGGTGACAAGCAGAGCGCCATTGCCGGCGAGCCCGAGGTCGGTCTCGAATGTCACCGATACCGGCGTCGCCGCCTCGTCTTCGTCGGCGGCTTCCTCGTCGGCCTCGGGCGGCTCGACCTCGATCTCGGCGAGTTCGACGAAACTCTGTGTGCCCTCCGGGCGGAAGCGGACGTCTACCAGAACCGGCTCGTCCGGGACCTCGCCGGCAAAGGTGATGGTGCCGCTGAGAACGCGGGTATCGGCACCCTCCTCCGCCGGCGCGAGTGTGACCGACAGCGCAAGGTTGGCCGTGTCGGCTTCGCCGAATGCGACGATGTCGATCTCGGCATCCGGCAGTTGCTCCGAGATCGCCGAGGCGGCGGGGTCAGATCCGTCGGTCAGGACGACGTAGCGAGGCGTCTCGTCCGGGGTGGCAAGGGATTGCGCGAGCGCTGCGGTCGCCACCCAGTCAGCACCGCCATCGGTGGCCGACAGGCCGGAGAGGAGCGGCAGGATACCGTCGACATCACTCTGTCGGGCGATCTCGATGCGCGGTTGCGGCCCGGCAACGATCAGCGAAACACGGGCATCGGCCTCGTCAGGGATCGATTCGATCCGGTCCCGAAGTCCGCCCAGCGCCGCCTCGAAACGACTTGGTGCGGTATCCGTCGCCCGCATGCTCGCCGAGGCGTCCAGAACATAGACAGTGTGACCCAGAACGCCGCCCCGTTCCGCCCCGAAGATCGGCTGCGCCAGCGCAAGCGCAAGAAGGACGGCAAACAGCGACTGCAGGACCAGAAGAGTGCTCAGCGGCGGCCGTTTGAGCGCCCGCCGTGGCGATCCGGCATGCTCGATCAGGCGCCAGAGGAGGACGCTCGGGAAATCGAACTGCCGACGCTGACGCATGTGCAGCACGAGAATGCCGGCAAGGGCAAGCGCGCCGACTGCGAGCCAGATAGGAGCAAGAAAAGTCACTCGGCCTCACCCGCCGAGAGCGTTTCGAAATAGCGCCCCACGGCGGCGCGGGCTTCGGCAGGCACGGTCGTCCTCTGTACCTCCTGCTCGTCGAACTGCTGCCAGCCGTCGCCTTCCGCGAGCGTCTCGCCATCGACGGCCATCAGTTCGGCGATCGGCGGCAGGTTGAGCCGAATCATTCGTCCGTCCGCGGGATCCTCGTCGACGAGAACAAATTCGCCCTCGGTGTCGCCGGGCACGAGAATCTCTCCGTCCGGCCCGAAGAGGTCGGCGGCGCCGAGGCCTGCGACGTCGCCCTCGAACCCGTCCCCGACGCCGATCAGTTCCCCCTCCTCGGGCATCGGCCGATCGATCGGCACGTCCTCGTCATAGGGCGTGTCGTAGTTCGCCAGTGGCGGGGCGCCGATCGGCTCGGCCTGCACGATTCCTGGCGCGTCGGTGTTGTTGAGGTTCTGTGGGTCGACTTCCGTGCCGGGCGGCGCCACCATCGGAGCGCCCTCCGGCAGTTCGCCCCCTTGAAGCCCAATTCCGCCGATTTCCGCGTTGTCGTCGGCGGGGGGCGCCGGCTGCTGGTCCTCGCCGAACTCGGCCCCGGCCATCACGTCGGCATCCTGATCGACCTCGTTGAGCGCGTTCTGGATGAGCCGGGCGTTATTGCCTGCGTCCTCCTCGTCGAGGCCGACGCGGTCATACGCGCCTGCGGCAAGCTCGCGAAGCCGTTCCAGCTCGTTCGCGATCGCCCCGGCATCGAGCTCAGGGTTCGTGGCAACTTCCCGCCCTAGCTCGTTCAATTCTCCGGCAATTCCCTGGATCTCAAGATCATTTCGCGATCGTCCGTCCTGGGCGATGATGGCGGCGATGGCGCGAATGTCTTCCGCCAGGGCCAGCCGCTCGGGCTCGGGCTCAGGGGCCTGCGCCTCCACCTGCGAAGGGTTGGCCGGCGCCGGGCTGTCGTCGTCGCCAATCGCCTGAGGAAGCCAGGCCAGCAGGACGGCAAGCAGGACGAGTCCGGGGATGGCCATCGCAGTCCGCGGCAAACGCCACGGCACCAGCTCGTCCTCATTCACCTTCTGCGACCAACGCAGGGCGTCCTGAATCAACGCTTCGCCGACCACGCCGCCGGTGCTGCCGCGACGGGCCAGTGTAAGCGCGGTCGACAGTCTTTCGGCGGCCGCAAAGCGACGGTCCGCGGCGACGGCCAGGCCGATTATTCCGCGGCTCCGCGAGTATCGAAGTATTTCGAGGGTCAGGAGGGTCGCGATACTGACGAACAGCGCCGCGGCGAGGTGATACGGAATGGGAGACGGCGCGGCATCGGTGAGCCAGGCAGGGAGCGCAAGCCACTCGAGCGAGAGCAACGGCGACAGGCCGCCGAGCACCCAATTTGCCAACGCAAGCGCGCAAAACAGCGCGAGCCCGACCGTAACGCTCACCAGAACGTTCTCGACGAGCGACCGGAGCGCGGCGCGACGCCCGGCGAGCATCAACGTCTCGACAATCGTGCCGAGCCGCAGATCGATCAGCCCCTCCGGCCGCTGCCACGACGGCACCGGCACCGACATCGCCGAAGGGCTCGCGCCCCCGGCTTTGCTCCGGGGTCCTCTCATCTCTTCCTCTCCCGACGCGCGTTTCACAAGGTCGGGCCCTGCGCGAACGTCTTCGGCGATGCGTCACATCGCCTTTATTTGTTGTAGTGCTCAGATACGTGGCATTTTGAAGTGATGCAACGCTCGCGGCGGTCGTGACCCGTTCAACCTTTCCGGCAGTCGTTTTGAGCCCTCGTTCCGTTGCACCGGCACGGGCGCCATGCTAATGGTCTGACCGTGTGATCGGAGACGATCCGCAAAGAGAACGTCGACGTGCGTTGCGCGATCGGCGCGAGGGGAGCGCAGAGGAAGGAACCCCTACCGTATGAGAAGACGTAGTTTCGCCGCGCTTGCGGGTATCGCAAGTGCCGCTGGATTTTTCTTCGTTGCCCAGGCGGTCGCCGCTTCGGGTGACGTGCAAGTCGCCCAGGCCGAATCGGATGAAGCGCAGTTCGACGCCCTCTTCAGCGAAGGCACGGCCATCTACGGGGAGTATTGCGCCGGATGCCACGGCGCGGAAGGTGGGGGCGGCGCAGGTCCGCCTTTTGCCGGAAGCGACTATCCCGCCTCGAACCGCGCGCTTGTCGGCAGCATTCTCGCAGGCTTTGTAGACCACGGAATGCCGGCCTTTGCCGATGTGCTCGACGATCGCGAGATCGCGGCCGTTTCCACCTACATTCGGAACGCCTGGGGCAATGATTTCGGTATAACAACCGAGTCCTACGTAGCCGGTCAGCGCTGAGCTGGCCGGGACGGATCGTCATCGAAGACGCCAAGGAGGGAGGCCAGAAGAAGCATCACGCAAGGCATCGATAACGAGAACGCAAGTACCGAGTAAAAACAATCGGGTAACCAAGGAGGGTGAGTCGTGAGAACTCATAAGACTTTCAAGTACACTGCCTCGGCAGTCGCCGTGCTCGCCGGCTGTGGCCTGGCCACGTCGGCGCTGGCAAACCAGTCCAATCTCGACCTGTCGGCCGATCCGGCCAACATGGTCATGCCGAACGTCAATTACGCCGGCTGGAACTATTCCGAGCTCGATCAGATCAACCTCGACAATGTCGGCGATCTGAGCCTTGCCTGGACGATGCAGCTCGGCGTTCTCGACGCGTTCGAGGCCCCGCCGCTCGTCATCGGCGACATGATGTACACGGTGAGCCCGGCCGATGCGACCGGCGCCAACATCGTGCTGGCACTCGACCTGACCCAGGACGGCAAGATCGTCTGGGAGTTCCGTCCGGACATCCCCGAGCTTGATCGCACCATTCAGGCCGCCTGTTGCGGCGCCCAGACCCGCGGCATGAACTATGCCGACGGCAAGCTCCTCTACCAGACCCTCGACGGTCAGGTCTTCGGCCTTGACGCCGAGACCGGTGAGGCGCTGTGGCGTTCGATCGGCGCGGACCTGTCCATCGCCGAGACCCTGACCGGCAACGCACTGGTTGTCGGCGACCTCTACATCACCGGCAACGCCGGCGGTGAGCGCGGCGTCCGCGGCAAGGTCCAGGCCTTCAACATCGACACCGGCAACCTGCAGTGGGTCATGTACAACATGGGCCCGAACAACGAGGTCGGCATCGGCCCGCGCTTCGATCCGTTCTACGCGGACGATCAGGGTGCCAACCCGGCGCTCGACAGCTGGTGGGGCGACTCCTGGCGTCGCGGCGGCGGCACCGTGTGGGGCTACTTCACCTACGACGTCGATTCCAACATGTTCCACTACTCGACCGGCAACTGCGGTCCGTGGAACCCGGACTATCGTCGTGAGTGGGGCGTGGTCGAGCTCGACGAGGACAACGGCCTCGACACCTACCGCAACAACTACTGCGCCTCGCGTCTTGCGCGTGACGCCACCACCGGTGAGCTGATCTGGGCCTACAACATGACGCCGCAGGATCAGTGGGATATCGACGAGCCGCTGACCAATCCCCTGGTCGACATCGACATCGATGGCGACGGCGAGGACGAGCAGACCTCGATCCTCGCTGCCCGTAACGGCTACTTCTATGTCTGGGATCGGAACACCGGCGAGATTCTGAACGATCCGTGGCAGTTCGCCTATGTCGACTTCATGGACGGCGTGAACCTCGAGACGGGCCGTCCGCGGTACAACCCGCTCGACATGATGTTCACCGACGTCGACGACCGCGAGGCGTTCCTGTCCGACTACGGGCTCACGCTCGAGGATGCCGGCGCCGAGTTCACCGACGACCAGATCAACGATCCGGAGTATGCCGGCACCGAAATCCAGTGGTGCCCGTGGATCTTCGCTCGTAACTGGCACAACGACGCCTGGTCGCCTCAGACCGAGCTGCTCTACACCTCGGTCATCCACGGTTGCGGCAACCTGATTGCTCAGGAAGGCGAGTATGTCGCCGGCGAAGGCTACCTCCTGGTCGGCTTCAACGTCATGGGCGGTCAGACCTACTACAACGCCGATGGCCCGATCGACTACACGGGCACGCTTGAGGCGAACGACCCGGTTGCCGGCGAGGTGGCTTGGGAAGTCGAGTGGCCTGTCGGAAACAACGTGCCAGTTCACGCGACCGCCGGTTGCTTGGTCTTCCAGGGCGGCACCGATGAGGGCGTCATGCGTGCCTTCAACGCCGAGACTGGCGAGATCGTGTGGACCTTCCGCACCGGTTCGGAGTACTGGCAGACGCCTGTGTCCTATATCGGTCCGGACGGCCGCCAGTACCTCGCCATCATCGCGTCGGCTGCGGCCGGCGACGGCCAGGTCAACTTCGACGATGCCGCGAACGACGCCGACCGCTACGCCCGGTCCGGTTCGACGCTGCAGGTCTTCGCCCTGCCGCGTTCGGTCGCCGGCGAGTAAGGTCCGACCTTTCGATCCTGGCCCCGGCGTTCGCGCCGGGGCCTTTTCTTTTTCGGCGCGGTCTCATCGTGGCCTTCGGGACACCGTCACGATGCGTTGATCCGCCGCTCCCAGCGCCCGCATTCGGGAAGAATTCCTTCGCTCGGCGCGCTAGATAAGTCGTTAGACATCAACAGAACGATCGAGTGAGGAAATGACCTATCCACGCGCAACTCGAAGAGGCTTTGGGGGGGCGTCGCTCCTGGGGGCGACGGCGATCGCCGCCGCCGCGCTGACGACGATGGTCGCGTCGACGTCGGCCCAGGCATGGGAACTGCGCGTTTGCGCCGATCCCAATTCCCTGCCCTTCTCGCACCGGGAGGAGTCCGGTTTCGAGAACCGCATTGCCGAGATCATCGCCGACGACCTCGATGCGACGCTGACCTACGAGTGGTATCCGCAGATCGCGGCGATGACATCCGAACGGCTTCGGACCGGCTATTGCGATCTCATCATGAGCACTGCCGGCAATCAGGCGGGGATTCTGGGGACGCTGTCCTACTACCGAGCGCCGTTCGTGTTCGTGTATCGCGCCGACGAGGACTACGACATCCGGACGTTCGACGACGCGATCCTTGCCGAGCTTTCCATCGGCATTCAGCCGGCCGAGGGCCCTGCCCACCGCGCCCTGATGGTGCGCGGTCTGGGTCAGAACATCGATGCCGAGTTCGGGTTCCTGGGAGGCGACTCCGAAGATCCGCTCGAGCCTGCGATCGAGGCCGTGGCGCAGGGCGAGCTCGATGTCGCCATCGTGTGGGGCCCGGCCGCCGGCTACTATGCCGACCAGCAGGACGTCGAACTGGTGGTCCAGCCCGTGCCGCCCTTCGAGCCGCCATTCATCCCGCTCTATCTCAACATCGGAATCGGCACACGGCTTGGCGACGAGTCGCTACGTGACCTTCTCGACATTGCCCTCGTGCGGCGCTGGGACGAGATCCAGGCCGTCATCGACTCCTATGGCATCCCGACCATGCCGCTGCCCAAGCCGACATTGACCCTTGAGGAGACCACCCAATGAGCTGGCAACCCAACCGCCGCCAACTCCTCGCACTCGGCGGGGCGGCCGCGACGACCTCGGTTCTGCCGATGCCGTCGATCGCCCAGTCGTCGTCTGTCGACCGCATCAGAATCGGTGCAGTGTTCCCGGCGCGAAGCGGCCTCACCCGCGTCCGTACCGGCCTCACCGACTTCATCGGGACCGGCGGCCGCTACGGATCGTTGATGGCGAACGAGAGAATCGGGGACGTCGCCGCGCAGCAAGGCATCGATCTCGTCGTACTGCAGTCGAATGCTCCGAGCGCCGAAGCCGCGATTCGTGCCTGCGAGCGTCTGGTCGAGGCGGAGGAAGTCGACGCGCTTGTCGGCGGCGTCGGCCCCGGCCAGTTCGAAGCCATTGCCGGCGTCGCCATTGCGGCCGGCATTCCCTTCTTCAATTGCGGCACGTCGAGCGGTGTTCTGCGCGAGACGATGTGCGACCGGCACATCTTCCACGTCGAAGCCAGCGACGCGATGTATCTCGACGCGATGGTCGCCTGGTCGGCCAGCCAGGGGTCACGCCGCTGGTTTGTGCTGCATGAGGACAACGAGCGGGGACGCGCCATGCAGCGCCGCGTGCTGACCTCGGTTGCCCGCCACGGCGAAGGCGGCGAAGTGGTCGGCGCGGCGGGCGCGATTGTCGAGCAGCCGTTCTACTTCGAAGAGATGGATCAGGCTGCCCGGGCCGGGGCCGACACGGTTCTGGTCCTGCGCAGCGCCGTGGACCAGATCGCGTTCCTCGCCCAGATGGAGACGGGACAACTCGACGTGCTCGCCGTCCCCTTCCCGACCGCCATCGCCCAGACGCGCGACTATCTCGCTGCGCTCCGACTCAGCACGCCGAACACCAATCCGGATCATCGTATCCAGCTCTGGGAGACAACTCTCACCGAACACGGGGCCGATGCCTTCAACGAACGCTACACGTCGCGTTTCAGCGAAGTCGTCGATCCGACCGGCTGGACCTCGTACAGCGCGGTGAAGATGTATTTCGAGGCCGCCGTCGCGGCGGGGAGCACCGAGCCGGACGCGATCATTTCCTATCTGGAAAGCCCGGAGGCCGTGTTCGACGTCCTCAAAGGGCCCGGCACGTCGTTCCGTCCGTGGGATCATCAGCTGCGCCAGCCGCTCTACGTCGTCGAGGTCGACCAGGAAGCCGAATGGGTTCCCTCACGCCTCGGCACCAGAATCGGCATCGCCGAGTACGAGGAGACGTTGCCATCGGCGGACGGCGACCTTGATCCGGGGGCCCGCCTCGATCTGTTCGGCGACGGACCGGACGATACGACCTGCAGCCTCTAGGCTGACGGTCCGGGCGGCACCGTCTGCCCGGACCCGGCCAATCATGCCGTCTCGTCAGCGCGGCCGCAGCATGCGTCGCATTGCGAAGGCCGCAACCACCACGGCCAGCAGCGGCAGGGTGAAGGTGACCGTGTAATCTGCCCACAGCGGCAACTGCTCGAAATCGAGCAGGATGTACCGCAGGAGGTCGAGGACGTAGGATACCGGGTTGGCGAAGACGAGGGCCTGCAGCCACCAGGGCAGCGTCACGAACCACATTCCCGACGCCACCCGCACGCCGACGCGCCTAAGTTCCACTCGGAGTTCGGCCGGGATCTGGCTGAAGCCGGTGCCGCCGACCGCGCCACGAAGCGGGAAGATCGACCCGGACAGGAAGTAGAGCGGCTGGATGACGCCGTTCGAGATCGCGCCGAAGCCCTCGAAGGTGCGCATCCTGGAGGCAATGAAGACGCCGAGCGACGTCATGGTCACGCCGAGAAGGAACATCACGCCCCAGGCGGCGAAAATATCGATGACGGCGATGTCGGCCAATGCCTCGCCGAATCCCTCGAGCCAGTCGCCGACCTGCTCGCCAAAGCCCACGTCCCTGTATTCGACGTCCGTGGTGACAATCGGCAGGAAGAGCAGTGGGATCGAGCCTTGGATCACGGCGACGGTGGCGCCACCGAAGAGCTTTCCAAGGGTCACCGACAGGACCGGCGCCGGTGACACCAGGACCTCGCGCAGGAGGCCGACATTCTTGTCCCAGACAAGGGATATCGCCGATTGCAGAGAGGCATAGAGAACATTGAGGACGATGACGCCCGGCAGCACATAGACCGCGTAGGGGTAGCCCTCGACCTCCCGCAAGGCGACGCCGAGGCCGTAGCCGAGGATGATGAGCCAGAGTATCGTCCGCGACAGGGCACCGAATATCTGCGAACGGTCGCGCGCGAAGCGCAGGAGTTCGCGCCGCCACATCACGAAAACGACCGACGGCACGATTGCGCCGCGGGCGCGGTGGATGGTCACCGGCGCCGAGGACGGTGCGCGGCCGATCACGTCATCGGTCATCGCGTGTGCTCTCCGCCCTTCTTGCCGAAGCTGACAAGCCGATCGCGAGCGGTCGCGACTTCATCGCGCAACTGCCGGCCCGTGAGGTTGATGAACACATCCTCCAGATTCGCGTTCTCGCTCCCACCATGCTTCTCGATCAGTTCATGGGGCGGCCCGACCTCGACCAGCTTGCCGCGGTCCATGATGCCGACGCGATCGCAGGCCTCCGCTTCGGGCAAGTTGTGCGTTGTCATGAACACGGTCATGCCTTCGCTTCGAAGGGTCGAAATGCGTTCCCAAAGGTTGCGGCGGCCTTGAGGGTCGAGCCCGATCGTCGGCTCATCGAGAAACAGAACCCGCGGTCCATGCATCAGCGCGCGCGCCAGCTCAAGCCGCCGCTTCATGCCACCGGAGAACGTGGCAACACGGCGCTTGCCGGTTTCGGTCAGCGATGCCCATTCGATCGCGCGGTCGATGGCTTCGCTCCGTTGCTTTCGCGGAATGCCATAGAGAACAGCGTGGATGTGCAGGTTCTCGCGTGCCGTCAGCCGATCGTCGACGGCCGGGTCCTGAAACACCATGCCAAGGGTCCAGCGAACCTCGCTCGACTCCTTGACGATGTCGAACCCCATAACCGAACCGGTGCCCGATGTCGGCGGGATGATCGTCGTCAGCATGTGGAGGAGAGTTGACTTCCCGGCACCGTTGGGGCCGAGCAGCGCGAAGAACTCGCCCGGCGCGACGCCAAAGGAAAAATCATCGACCGCCGCTACGTCTCCGTAGCGGCGGCCGATATTCTTGGCCTCAATGGCCGGGCGCGAACCCGGCGATGTCGAGGCGCTAACCTCCGAGGACGGCTCTGCCTTCGCCAAGAGCTTCTACCAGTGCCTCACAGGCCTCGGTGCCGCCCATAGCGGCCTCGCCCTCGTCGTCGTCATCGTCGTCATCGTCGCCCTCGCCGTCGTCATCGTCGCCGGCTTCCTCGGCATCATCGTCGTCGTCCATGGCGTCGTCGTCATCGTCGTCCATGGCGTCGTCGTCATCGCCCATGGCGTCATCATCGTCATCGTCGCCATCGTCGTCATCATCGTCGTCGTCGTCGTCCTCAACGATGACCAGGCTCTCGAAGGCCTCCTGGGCTTCTTCGTTCACCTCGGGCGCGAACAGGCCGATCAAGTCGCCCAGTCCGGTTGTTTCGCCGGCGTAGTGGTCGAACACGGCATACATCACTTCCCGGCCGAGTTCGTCTTCGCCAGCTTCATAATGGTCGCATCCGGTGACGGCAAGTTCCTCAAGGTGGGCGATGAGGACAGCCTGGTTGCGGCCCGAATAAAGCTGCGCATCGACCACGGTCTCCAGGAAGCCGACCATCCGCTGGGCCGGCGTCTCGGCCTCCTCGGGATCGGTTCCGGCGAAGGAGTTCGGAGGCTCGGGCGAAGGATAAATCGCGTCAAACGCCGCGATGGCTTCCTCGACATCGGCCTGCATCTGTTCGCCAGCCATGTCCGAGATGCCCGACCACAACACCTTGATGCGCTGGGTCGCCGCCCAGCCATTGGCGTACTCCCACTCCTCCTCGAAGGCCTCTTCAAGGCCTTCGGCGACGCCGCCTTCGCCCAGCAGAAGCTGGGCCATGACACCGCCCTGGAAGGCGGTGTCGTTCTGGAGATCGGCCGGGATCACCATATCGTAGGCCTGGGCGAGCATCTCCAGCGCCTGCGGTACGAGATCCTCGACGTCCTCACCGTCCTCGATGCCCTCGGCGATCTCGTCGAGAATCTCGTGGAGTTCCTCGGCGAACTCCTCGTCCGCCTCGGCGAGCGTGCCGGCAAAGCGTTGCCAGTCCGGCCCGGTAAGGTTCTCGACGACCTCGGCGAACTCGTCGTCGTAGGGCGGCTCGAGCGCCATGACGATCCGCAGCCTCTGTGCGGCGAGTTCGAGTCCGATCGCGCGGCTCTGATCCACCGTCCAGTCGAAGAACGGCTGGTAGGTGTAGTCGCTCTGCTGAGCGATGACCTGCGGCGCGGCAGCCGTCAGACCAACAGCAAGTGCCCCGAGGGCAACTGATGAACGCAGTCTGCTCTTGATCATTGGGGGACCACTCCAATCTGGGCCGAATGGGGGCCGCGGCCGCCCTGAATATTGTCGATCACGCACAGGCAGTCGGTGTCGATCACCGAGATGCTGTCCGACAGGCCGTTGGCCGTATAGACGAGGCTGCCGTCGCCGGTGATGGTGATGCCCCAGGGACGCCGACCCATCTGCTCGCGGATGACAGTGTCGACCTCGTAGGTCTCGACGTTGACGACGTAGACCGCGCTCGTGCCGCCGCCGGCGACGAAGATGCGCGGCTCGTTGGGATCGACAGCGATCTCGACCGGGCGCGAGTCGAGGCCGAGATTGATCGTCTCGACGACCGCATGGGTCGAGGTGTCGATGACCGAGATCGTCCCGCCAATTTCGGCCGAGACGTAGGCATAGGCGCCGTCAGGCGAAAACTCGACAACGCGCGGGCGGTTGCCGACGAGGATATGGGTGACCACCTCCATGTTCTCGCGGTCCCAGACCGTGGTCGTATGGGTGGCCTCCGCCGTGACGTAGACCCATCGGCCGTCCGGGCTTACCGCGACGCCTTCCGCTTCGACGCCGACGACGAAGTTGGCAATCTCTGTCCCGGTGGCGATATCGTAGCCGGCGCCACGGGCGAGCGCTTCAAGGCTGGCCCAGACTTCCGTGCCGTCCGGAGAGATTGCGACGCGCTCAGGGTTGCCGCCTGCGCGAAGTTCCAGAACGACCTCGTTGGTTTCAACGTCGATACCGACGATCTTGTCTTCCGGCGTTTCGAACTCCGGGTTGAAGTCGCTGATCGAGACATAGATCGTGTGACCGTCCGGGCTCACCGCCATGCCGCGGGGACGAACGTCACCGGGGCGGCCGGAGATCGGAATAGTGGCGATGACTTCGCCGAGATCCGGGTCGATGACCGAGATGTCGGCATTGTACTCGTTGGCGACGTAGACGAGGTAGTCGGCGCCCCCTTCTTCCTGGGCCGGGGCCGACGTCGACAAGGCGACCGCCGAGACGATCGCGGTGGAGGCAAGCAGGCCCACCCCCCAAGTCTGTCGCCGGCGCGCGAACGCTCTAGCTGCTTTCTTCATTTGCATGGTGCTCCGATTCCTCTGGCTAAGCAGATGTGGGTTGTGTGGACCGATCGGGGGCGGACGACGGGTCGGCATCAGTCAAAGGATGTCGACCTGTCGCGAGCGGTTGCCGTTCCGGCGTGAAACCCAATTCTCCCCCTCAACCTAGCGTTTGATCCGCCAGTTGTCTTTGATGAGTTCTGAGTTCAACAATTGGCCATACGCGGCGCTAGCCGTCAAGCCTCGCCTGGATGTCGCATGTCGAACCGTTGGCGAGATCGCCGATCTGGTCGAGCCGCTCGTTCGGCTCGGTGCCCGGCAGGTAGAGCGACGGCAACTGACCAACGAGGAGTCCCATCTGGAACTTCGACTCCTCTTGCGGATCGATATTGACGAGATAGAGCGGCTGGCGAAGTTGCTGGTTCCAGGGTCGGAACGACGCGCCAAGAAGCTTGTGAAGGTCGAACACGGCGTTGGGCGAGCGCATGTAGCTCATGATCTCGGCCGGATCGATGGACCGGCTGAACGACGCCGAATCGAACAGGATCTTCACCGCGTGATAGCCGGCCCAGGCGGGACCATCCATCGTTTCGCCATCCCAGCGATTGCGGTGGCGCAGATTGAATTCGATCGAGCCTGAGGTGTCGAGGGTCGGCTCCCAGATGACGGCACGATAGTGCTCGATCGACGGCGCAACCTCGGAAAGGGCGACGAAGTATTCGCGCGTCTGTGTCGCGGCGTGCGGATAGCCGGCCACCTGGCCGTCGAAGCCGGCCTCTTCGAGACCCGCCATGACCTCGAGCTGCTCGCCGGCGTCCAGCAGGAGAACGAGCAGATCGGCACCGGAGTCCTCGAAACCGGCGATGATGTCGCTCGTCGTGGTGCCCTCGACGTAGACGGCATCGCCGACCTGATCCACGCCGAAATGCCTGTTGTTCAGCGACCAGTCGAGACGGTCCTGGAGGCCATCGCCCTCAGCATTGTCCGAGCGGACGACATACCAACGCCTGTAGCCATCGCGGATATACCAGCCGGCCAGCGAATCGAGATACATGCCGGCGCTCGCCTCGACATGGAAGGTATTCAACCCGCACTGATCGTTGCGCAGCGCGTCGGCCTGCGAGCCGATATTGATGAACGGGATTCCGGTCTCTTCGGCCCAGTCGCCGAGCGCGAGCGCCTCTTCGAGCGAATAGCCGCCGACAACACCGAGCACGCCCTCTTCGGCCATCCGCTCCGCCGCGGCAACCGCGGCTTCGGGGCCGGTTGCGTTCTCGTAGAAGACCTCAAAACCGATGCCGAGGAGCTCGGCGTTGAAGGCAACCTCCTCCTGGCCGAGGATTGCACCGTGCAGCACTTGCTCCGGCAGCTCCTGACGCCACACGGGTGCATCTTCCGGGATATCCGGAAGGATAATGCCGATCTTGATGTCCCCATCGGGTCCGAGCTGGGCAGATGCGGGGCCGGCCAGCAGGGCGACCGGCAAGGTCGCGAGAGCGACGATCCGAAGTGCGTTCGCGAGCGAATTGGCGAGCATTTGAGGTCTTCTCCCTAGCGGTCTCGTTGTGCGCAGTATCGGATAGCGCATCCCTTTCCGGGTTCGGCCCCAGCAAAACGCAGCATGGCGGTCGTTGTCCAGTGAAAGGTGAGTGATGCAGTCACATTATCTTCGGGCGGCAATAACACGAATTCGATCGGGCGCCGGCATGGCGCCAATCCGAAAGCAGAAAGGGCGCCGTAGGGCGCCCTTTCCGTCGTTTCTTGCGAGGTCGCTGTCAGCGATCAGCGATATGCGCTGACCGTCTCTTCAAGCACGAGGCCATAAGCGTTGCCCCAGCTGTTCCGAGCGTAGGTGGTAAGGGCGGCAATCTCACGATCGCTTAAGCCCGCAAATGGCGGCATGCCGCGATCCGGATTGCCTGCGAGCGTCTGACCGACCAGCGATCGGACCGAAGCCAGGTAGTCGTTGCCCGCCAGTGTGGGGCCAGCCCCCCCGCCACCGTCAGCTCCGTGGCAGCCGGCGCAATTGCTGTTGTATGCACCTTCGCCTTCGGACATGAGCGCGTCAAAAAGCTCCGGATTGTCCTCTGGGGCGCCCTGCCCGCTTGCGCCGGAAACGGCAAGAAGCGCGGCACCCGAGAATGCCGCCGCAAAGCCGAGAATCCTGGCGCGGCTGCGCCAAGTTGCTGTCGTCATATCTGCTCCTCTCAATCCCGCCGGTGACCCGGCCAGTTCTCCCCGCGGGGCGACACGGGGAGTGTCGCCCCAAAGCATCCCGCAACTGTTTGCCGTGGCCGATCCGCCGCGCGATGTCAAGCAGGCGGCGGCTTTCCGTCAGCGATAGGTGGCGACTGTGTCGGCCGCGACAGGGCCAAACTCATTCCCCCAGCTGTTGCGGATGTAAGTCGCGATCGCCGCAATCTCCTCGTCGTTCAAGACATCGGCGAACCCCGGCATGCCGCGGCCCGGATTGCCCGCGAGGATCTGTCCGATCGTCGACCGGGTCGACTGCAAGTAATTGTTGCCTGCCAGTGTCGGGCCGGCGCCGCCGCCTCCCTCAGCGCCGTGGCAGGCCGCGCAATTGTCCTGATAGTGTCCTTCGCCCTCGGCGATCATGGCAGCAATGTCGTCCCCTTCATCGTCCTCCCCGGCGGCGGCTTCTTCGGGCTCCGGCTC
>CAZSXA010000005.1:0-4925 GCA_964611195.1 uncultured Bauldia sp. | reverse complement strand
GCTTCGTCGTCGCCGACCGGCTCGACCGCGCCGTCTTCTTCAGGCTCGCCGCCCATAACGGGCTCCGCGGCCGGTTCGTCCGCCGCGGCGGCGGCCTCGGCGAGCTCAAACGTGCCGACCTTGGTACCGCCGACGAGGTTTGCCTCGCGATTCTCGACGGTCGCGAAGAGCTCGGTCTCGGTCGTACCGGTGAGAGTCTCATATTTGCCGGTGCCGCCGATGAACTCGCCTTCGGCCACGATCGCGTCGAGCGGGACCGCGCCGTCAGTGGCAAACCGCTCAAATGCGACATCGCCGTCGGCGTCGCGGTAGTTGCAGTAGCCGTTCATTTCGACGGTGTTCTCGGCGACATCGACGACCTGGAAGGTCACGCAATTGCCGACCGCGTAATCGAGGAAAGCGTCCGTGCCGGCGGGGTTGAAGAGATGCACGGTCTGGTTCACCGCCTGCGCCATTCGCGCGACGCCGATTCCGACCGCGTCGGGATCGTCGGTCGAGACCAGCGACACCGTCAGCTCGAAATCGCCCGCATCGGGAAGGTCGCCCTCCTGTCCCTGCGCGGCGCCGGCGGCGGCCACCAGGATTGCTGCAATCGTCGCCCGCGAGGCGCCCGACCGGAATCGTTTCGCAATGCTCATGGTTGTTCCGTTCCTCTGCTTGCCGCCGCTCAGGGAACGACGGTTGACGTTGTTTGCGGCCCATTTAGGGACCAAATGCTCACCCGCCCTCGCTTATCGGGGTGGCCCGCATCGCCCGTCATTGTCAAGCAACCGGGCCGGTTCAGGCACCCGTTCGGCTCGGCAATCGCGACCGGCTTGTCCACCCAGGGCAAACGCCCCTCCTTGACATCAAGTTCCACCTCCGGCCCATTGGCGCCGTCGTTGGTTCTCGCCGAGTCCCGTTCCGGTCGCGGCGAGCTAAGAGGGAACTCGGTGCGCCCCTTGGGGCTATGCCGAGGCTGCCCCCGCAACTGTGAGCGGCGAGCCGCCCGCTGAGAACGCCACTGGCGCTGGTGCGCCGGGAAGGTCAGCGGAAGGCGACGACCCGCGAGCCAGGAGACCTGCCACGGCGAAGGCTTGATTCGGGGCGGGGTGTCCCGATGGGTCGCTCGCCCACGGGTTCCTCCCGTTCGATTCCGGCAGCGCCTCACCGACACCTCGCGGCAACGGGGAGTTGTCGGTGGCAGATACCATTGGCCTGGAGCGCAGCGCGCCCCAGCGTTCGAACGCGTCTCTGGACGACGTCGTGGCAGCCGAGGCGCAAGCGCGGCCACTACGGCGCAGCCTTCGGGCTCGCGTTGCACTCGGCGCGCTTGGCGGCCTCGTCGTCACCGGCCTCGTGCTGAGCCTCGCGCTCGGCAGCGTCACGATCCCGCTCGACCAAATCCTGACGGTTCTCATCGGCGGCGAGGTGGACCGGGCCAGTTGGGACATCATCGTCCTCGATGTCCGCCTGCCGCGGGCGGTCACGGCCCTCCTGGCCGGCGCTGCGCTCGGCGTTGCCGGCCTTCAGATGCAGACCCTGCTGCGTAATCCGCTGGCCGATCCGTTCGTGCTCGGCATCACGTCCGGCGCAAGCCTCGGCGTCGCGCTGGTCGTGCTGGGGGTCGGCACCGGAGCCGCCGCGATGTTCGGCTCCAGCCTCGGCCTCGCCGGTGACGCGGCGGTAGCGGCGGCCGCGGTCATCGGAGCCATCGCAGCGCTCATCCCGGTGCTGGCGATTTCGGCGCGCGTGCGCAGTGCCGCCACCGTACTGATCGTCGGACTGATGTTCGGATATGCGGTCCAGGCGGTCGTCACCTTCCTGGTCGTCGGGACATCATTCGAGCAGTTGCAGCGCTGGATATCGTGGGGCTTCGGCTCGTTTACGGGCGTCACGCGGCCACAACTCGCACTGTTCGCGCCGCTGCTTCTCGCCGGCATCGGACTCGTCCTCGCCTCGACCAAGCCGCTCAACGCGCTCCTCCTCGGCGAGACCTATGCCAGCTCGATCGGGCTCAACGCGAAGCGTGCGCGCCTCGTCATCCTCGCCGGGGCATCTGTCCTCGCCGGTGTCGTGACGGCGTTCTGCGGGCCGATCGCGTTCCTCGGCGTCGCCGTGCCGCATATTGCCCGCGCGCTGACGGGCACGTCCGACCATCGCGTGCTCGTTCCGGCGGTGATCCTCGCCGGCGCTTCGCTCGCCCTCTTCGCGCAGATCGTGTCGCTCGGATTTGCTGGCGACGCCGTGCTGCCGCTCAACGCCGTCACGTCGGTGATCGGCGCACCGATCGTCGTTCTCGTGCTGTTGCGCAGTCGCCGCGGGGCGTTCGTCGGATGAGCCCGGACATCGTTCTCGACGCCTCCCGCCTTGCCGTCGGCTATCGGAGCCGCAGGAGGCCGCGGCCGGTGCTGACCGGGCTCGACGTCACGGTGACGGACGCAACCTTCACCTGCCTGCTTGGACCCAACGGCACCGGCAAGTCGACGCTGCTCCGCACGCTGGCTGGCCTCCAGAAGCCGGTCGCCGGCCGCGTCCGGTTCCGGGGACGCGACCTCGCCCTGATGACGGCGGCGGAACGCGCGCGGGCGATCGGCGTGGTCCTCCCCGAGCCGGTCGATGTCGGGGCGCTGAAGGCGTGGGAAATGGTTGCCCTCGGCCGTTATGCCCACACCAGGTGGAATGGCCGGCTCGGCGCGGCCGACAGGACGGCCGTCGACGAGGCGATCCGCGCCGTCGGCGCCGAGCATCTCGTCGATCGCGACTGCCGGGAAACCTCCGACGGGGAGCGCCAGAAGCTCAATCTGGCGCGCGTCCTGGCCCAGGAACCGGCCGCGATCATCCTCGACGAGCCGACGGCGTTTCTCGACGTGACCGCCCGCCGCGAGGTGATGACCCTGCTCGGCCACCTGTCGCGGGAACGCGGCGTCGCGATCATTGCGTCGAGCCATGATCTCGACCTCGCGCTCGCTCATGCCGATACCGCCTGGCTGATCCGCCAGGACGGATCGCTTTGCCACGGCGCGCCGGAAGACCTCGTCGCCGACGGCGCGGTAGAGGCGACGTTCGGGACTTCGCGCGAGCGCGACCCTTCCGATGCGCCAATCCCGACTGCTCGAGTCATCGGCCCCGCGCAAGGCGCACGCCTCGCCGCTGCAGCCCTTGCCCGCGAAGGATTCACCGTCGTGGCCGCCGACGCGCGCGCCGATCTGACCGTCCAACTCGCCGCCGACGGCCGCCGCTGGCAGGTCAAGGACGACGGAACCACCGTCGCCGGCACGACATTCGGGGCGCTCGCCGCCTATGCCCGGCGCTCAGCGGCCGCGCGTGAGGTCGAGCCGACGCCAGCCATCACCGCCCCGTCCATCGCGAACCACTGAGGGAGATCACCCATGCTCAGCCGCCTGCATCTTTTCGCACTGTCGACGCTCGTCGGCATCGTCAGCGCCGTTCCGGCAACGGCGCAGCCGGAGGAACAAACCGCATGCATCGAGGATTTCGAATCCGGCGTCGACTATTTCCCCGACAAGATCGAGCCCGAATATGCAGGCAACTTCACCGTCAGCTACCGTGACTTCTACAAGATCGTGACCGTCGAAGAGGCCTATGCCGGCGGGCCATTGGAGACATATGTCCTTGTGCAATGCGGGGCACCGGAACCGATCCTTGAAGGCGATCTCGCCGAGGCGCCGGTCATTCAAGTGCCGATCGGCTCCATGTTCTCCGCGAGCACGACGCACCTGCCGATGATCGACGCCCTCGGCGCGGTCGATCGGGTGACGGGCGTCGGGTCACTCGCGTTCGCGACAACGGAAGCGTTTCTCGCGGCCGGCGAGGCCGGGCAAGTCATCGAGTATGCGGCGGCTGGCTCGCCGGACGTCGAGGTCGTCATCGACGGCGACCCTGACATGCTGATGACCGGAGGCAGCGACAACGAAGCCTACGAGACGATCGCGGATGCCGGCATTCCGGTCGTTGCCAACGCCGAGTGGCTGGAGACCAGCCTCCTCGGGCGGGCGGAATGGGTGAAGTTCATCGCCCTCTTCCTCAACGCCGAAGCGGCCGCCAACGCCGTATTCAACGACATCGAAACGTCCTATCTCGACGCCGCGGCGGCGGTGGCCGGTCTGCCGGAGTCCGAGCGTCCGCTGGTCCTTGCCGGGTCGTCGTTTCAAGGCACGTTCTACGCACCCGGCGGCCGCTCCTACTCGGTCGAGGCAATCGAAACCGCTGGCGGACGCTATGTGTTCGGCGACAATGACAGCACGTCGAGCCTCTCCTTCGGCGACCTCGAGCAGATCATCGCCGCGGGATCGGAGGTCGATGTCTGGGTCAATGCCGCGACCGGATACCGCACTCTCGCGGATATCGCCGCGGACGACCCCCGGCTAGCAACGCTGCCGGCGGCGGAAGCCGGAAATGTCTGGATCTATGACCGGATCTCGACGGCGTCCGGCGGCGTCGCCTTCTTCGAACTGGGTGTGCTGCGTCCCGACTTGATCCTTCGTGATTTGATCGAGATCTTTCACCCGGGCACGCTGCCGGACCACGATTTCGTCTTCTACCGGACGATCGCGAGCGAATAGGAGCACCCATGGGTGTCGTCATCCGCGTCAATACCAACGGTGGGCCGGAGGTCCTGGATGCCGAGACCGGCTTTGAAGTCGGCGAACCGGACGCCGGCGAGGTGCGCCTCCGGCACACCGCGATCGGGGTCAACTACATCGACACCTATCAACGACGCGGGTTCTACCCGATCGATCTGCCGTTCACGCCCGGTATGGAAGCCGCCGGCATCGTCGAGGCGATCGGGCCTGATGTGGTCGGCTTCAGGCCCGGCGATCGCGTGGCCTATGCCGGCGCGAGCGGCGCCTACGCCGCCGCGCGGCTGATCGCGGCCGACCGGCTGGTTCCGATACCGGACGGCGTCGATGATCGGACGGCGG
>CAZSXA010000004.1:0-32571 GCA_964611195.1 uncultured Bauldia sp. | reverse complement strand
CCCGCTCCAAGATCGCCGACATCGCGCGAACGGCCGAACGCGGCAGTTTGGGAGGCCGTCGAAAGCTCGGAACCGCGAGCGCGTCGGAGCGCTGAGAGGGCGTTTCGAGGGGACAGATAGCAGAGCGTCACTACCCCGATCGTCCATGCGGGCATCGCCGCCACATCGGCGGCAATTGCGTCTACGTTTCGTTTCTGTACGGTTCCACCTCAATGCCAGTACGGAGAACGTGATGCCGATGGCCCGGAGGAATTTCAGAGCAAGCGGCCGAGACCGCGTTTCCCGCGCTGCACTTGCCATGACCGCGACGCTCATGGCCGCGGTCGTCGCGTTTCCGGCGACCGCGCGATACGTCGACGGCAGGGACGACGTCCCGTCAATCGATCAGGATATCTGCTCGCTGATTCAGCTCAGCTTCGATCTTGCCGAGCGGCAGGCGGAGCTGGACGCCAGTCACGGAAACTGGAGCTGGTTCTGGCGCGCCGTCGACGAAATGCGGGAGGCGATGCGCGAGTGGCAGCAGAACGACTGCGACGACTACTATGGATCGATCCATAGCTTCCGCCGTGTCTCTGAGCCCGACGATCTCGTCAACCACTGGAACGCCTACATGCGACAGGTGCAGGCGGAGCAGAACGCGGTGCTGACGCCTGCATCACCCGACGATGACAGTTCTGGCGGTCCTTCGCCTGGACCGGCTCCTTCTCCTGGGCCGGTTGAAGGGTCGAGCGGAGGCGGCGGAGGCAGCGGCCCCATCGGCCCCTCGCCCGGTCCGGCCCCTCCACAGGGACCTGTCGCGCCCCCCGATGATTGCCAGCTGTGTGTCGACTAGGCCTGAGGGCAAATCGCTGCGACGGCGGGCTGAGTGCCGCCGCGGCGTCCTACGGCCGTGGCGGATAGATTCCGTAGGCCACGATGCAGTAGCGCATGCCGTCGACGGGGGCCTTGTCGCGCAGATCGGGCAGGGCGAAGCTGTTCCGTCCGTCGCCGCCATACGTCGTCCCGAACAGGCTGTAGAGCGCCTGGAACTGATCGATCGGCAGCAGCTGGCCCTCGGCTGAAATGGTGTCGCGCGGACAGAAATTGAATCCGACGAGCAGCGCCTGCCCCATGTAGGAATCCTGCGCGGCGGCAGGCGTGCCGCCGGCCGTCGCGAAGCCGAGGATCAGCGCGCCCATCGCTGCCGTCGTTCGAACCGCCTTCATGATTGGCCTTCCTTGCTCGATTGCTGGCGACCGGAAATGAAGGGCCATGGTGGCGCCAACTGTGACGACTCGGTAGCTGTCCGATAGGACAGGCAGGGCGGGCGCGGCCCGCCAGGCGCCGAGGCCCATCGGCTGCCTCATCGGCCCGCGAATGCCCATGAACGGGCAAAGCGAGTCCGACCGATCGGGTTGCGACCCGAACGCGGCCTAGGCTTCGATCCGCGGCGCGCTGCCGATCAGCTTCTTGGTGTAGTCGTGCTGCGGCGAAGCGAAGAGCTTGTCCGCGTCCTCCTCCTCGACGACCTCGCCGTAATACATCACGGCAACGCGGTCGGAGATGCTCTCCACCACGGCCAGATCGTGGCTGATGAAGAGGTAGGAGAGGTCGAACTCGTCCTTTAGGTCTTCCAGCAGGATGAGAACCTGCGCCTGTACGGAGACGTCGAGCGCGCTGACCGGCTCGTCGAGGACGAGAATGCGTGGCTCGGCGGCGAGCGCCCGTGCGATCGCGATGCGCTGCGCCTGACCGCCGGAGAATTCGTGCGGATAGCGCTCGAGCGTATCGGTCGGCATCGATACGGCATCGAGCAGTTCCTTCATCCGCGTCTGACGCCGATCGCTGTCCATGCCGACGAGGAGCCGCAGCGGCGTCTCGAGGATCTGCTTGATCCGCTTGCGCGGGTTCAGCGAGGCGACCGGATCCTGAAACACATACTGGATCGCCTGCCCGAAGGCGCGTGGTCCCTCCTTGTGAAGGATCGCCGCATCCTGCCCGTCGATCTGCATTGTTCCGCTGGTCGGCTTCTCAAGGCCGACGACCATCCGCGCCAGCGTCGACTTGCCGGAACCGCTCTCGCCGACCACGGCGAGGGTCTCGCCATGGTGGAGCGCGAGCGTGACGTCACGCACAGCCTTCACTTCATGGCGGCGCCCGCCGAACAGCGTTCGCCCGCCGCCGAACGTCTTGGTGAGGTTGGTGACCTCGATCGCGTGACGGGCGGCGGGCTCGCTCACGACGGCACCGCCTCCGATTCCTTCGGCAGCTTGCGCACGTTTTCCAGGAACGTCCGACCCTCCCCGATCTTCGGCACGCAAGCGATGAGACGCTTGGTGTAGGTGTGCTGCGGATCGCGAAGCACCGTGTCGGTCCTGCCCGTCTCGACGATCTCGCCGTAGCGCATCACGGCAACGCGGTCGCAGATCTCGGCAACGACGCCGAAATCATGCGTGATGAAAAGGACCGCTAGCCCGCGGCTGGTGCGCAGATTCTGCAGAAGCTTGAGGATCTCCGCCTGCACGGTGACGTCGAGCGCGGTGGTCGGCTCGTCGGCGATGATGATGTCGGGGTCGTTGGCGAGCGCCATTGCGATGCCGACGCGCTGGCGCTGCCCGCCCGAAAGCTCGTGCGGATAGGCCTTGGCCCGCGCCCGCGCATCGGGAATGCGCACCTGTTCGAGAAGATCGATCGCCTTCTCGAACGCCTTGTCCCGGCTAATCGACTGATGGGCGAGGATCGCTTCGGCCACCTGGTGGCCGATGCCGAAGAGCGGATGCAGCGTCGTCAGCGGGTCCTGGAAGACATAGGCGACGCGGCCGCCGCGATAGCTTGACATCGCCCCCGGCGGCAGGCCGAGCACGTCGACGCCGCCGATGCCGACGGCCCCGCCGGTGATGATACCCGGCGGCGACGGCACGAGACCAAGCAGCGACAGCGCCGTGACGCTTTTGCCCGATCCGCTCTCGCCGACGAGCCCGAGACACTCGCCCTTCTCGACCACGAGGCTGACGCCCTTCACCGCCGGCGCGATCCCGCGGTTCGTTTCGAAGCCGGTCTCGAGCTCCTTGACCTCGAGCGAAGCGTCCTCGCCGGTGCGGGTCAGCGTCGGCACTTTGTTCTTGTCGCGCCGAATCGCTGTTACCCGCGACGGCCGCACCAGCGCCCCGGCACGCAGCCGAGGATCGAGCGCGTCGCGAACGCCGTCGCCTAGGAGATTGATGCTCATGACGATCAGGAAGATCGCGATGCCGGGGATGATGGCGAGATGCGTCGTGACCAGGAACACGTCGCGGCCGTCGTCCAGCATCGAACCGAGATCGGCACGCGGCGGCTGCGCGCCAAGGCCGAGGAAGGAGAGGCCCGCCGTCTCGAGGATCATCCAGCCGACCGTCGTCGACATCGTGATGACGATGATCGGCGCAACGTTCGGCAGCACCTCGGTGAAGACCAGCGACAGCGGGCTCTTGCCGGAGAGCCGCGCCGCGTCGACGAATTCGCGCCGGGCGAGGCCGACGGTCACGCCGCGAACGTTCCTGGCAAAGAACGGGATGTTGATGACCGCGATGGCATAGAGCGCGTTCATCAGGCCCGGCCCCAGCACCGCGACGATGGCGAGCGCGAGCAGGATGTACGGAAACGCCATCAGCATATCGATGCCGCGCATCATCAAATTGTCGGTGCGGCCGCCGACGAAGCCGGCGACGAGGCCGATGATCGATCCGAAGAAGGCCGCCACCAACGACGCCGAAACGCCGACCAGCAACGAGACCTGGGTTCCCCAGATAACGCGGGAAAGGATGTCCCGCCCGGCCTGATCGGTGCCGAGGATATGGCCGTCGGTGAGTGGCTTCTGCAGCCGGTTGTCGAGGTCGGTGATGTCCGGATCGGGGATCGGCAGGATCGGTGCCAGCGCGGCGATGATGACGATGGCCGAAAGAACGTAGAAGCCGACCGCCGCGAGCCGGTTGTTCATCAAGAGCTTCCACGCCGAGGGGCGCGAGGATTTCTCCTTACCCTTGCGGCTCCCCGCTGCGGGTGGCCCGGCCGCCTGCGCCTCGGTCATGTCTTGACCCTCGGATCGAGCAGCGACTGCGCGACGTCGGCGAGGAGGTTGAAGAGAACATAGGCGGCCGCCACGATCAGCACGCCACCCTGCACCAGCAGGATGTCACGGGTGCGGATCGCGGTGACGAGCATCTGGCCGATGCCCGGCCACTGGAAGACGGATTCGATGTAGACCGCGCCGCCGAGCACGAATCCCGCCTGAATGCCGATCACCGGGATGACATTGACCAGCGCCGCCTTGAAGGCGTGCTTGTAGATCACCTTGCGTTCGCTGACGCCCTTGGCGCGAGCGGTACGGACATAGTCCTGGCGCAGCACTTCCAGCATCGAGGCGCGCGTCAGCCGGGCGATGACGCCGGTGGCGACGACGGCGAGCGTGATCGCAGGCAGCATCAGATGGCGGAGGAGATCGGGCAGATCGCCGCCGCCATAGGCGAGATACATCCCGCTCTCCGGGATCGACCGCGACGGCAATGCCACCAGAACGATGAGGATCAGACCGAGAAAGAAGGACGGGACCGAGATCCCGATCAGCACGAAGAAGGTGACGATCCGGTCGGTCCAGCCGAACTGGCGGACCGCCGAGACGATACCGGCCAGAAGGCCGAGGATCGTGCACAGTACCAGTGACGTGCCGGCGAGGATCAGCGTCGCGCCGAAGCGCTCCAGCACCTCGTCCAGCACCGGACGGCTGAGACTGTAGGCGCGGCCGAAATCGCCTTGAAGGACATTGGTGAACCAGATCCAGAACTGCTCCGGGAGCGGCTTGTCGAGGCCGAGGTCGCGGTTCACCTGCGCGACGTTTTCCGGAGTGGCGTAGGCGCCGAGGATCGCGGTGGCGGTATCGCCCGGTATCAGGGCCATGATCAGGAACACGATCACTGACAGCCCGAAGAGCACCGGAATCATGGCAAGCAGTCGCTTGCCTATGTAACTCGCCATACCCCAGCGCCCCCGCGAGGAAGGAGCCGGCGGCCCGCAGGCCGCCGGCGGAGTCTAGTCGGGCGTTCGCCCTACTCCTTGGTTACGTCCTCAAGGTAGAGGAGGAAGGAGGGCTCGAGAGTGAGGCCCGAAACGTTCGCCGCGGTGACAGCGTTCTGCTGCCAGTTCGCCACGAACAGCCACGGCGCGTCCTCATAGACGATCTCCTGCATCCGCTTGTAGAGCTCGGCACGCTCGGCCTGATCGGTCGAGGTCCGGGCCTGCTCCAGGAGAGCGTCGACCTCCTCATTGGAGTAATAGCCGGAGTTGAAGCCGCCATTTTCCGGGAACGCCGCGGTGCGCAGCGCCAGGAAGGGCAGCGTGTCCGGATCGTTGGTCATCCACGCCATCTCGGCCATGTCGGCCTTGCCTTCGAGACCCGGATTCACGATCCCGAGGAACGTGTTCCACTCATAGGTCTCGATGGTGACGTCGAGCCCGATGGCGGCGAGATCGGCCTGAATGGCCGTTCCCATCGCGACCGGATCGAGCATGCCCGAACCGCCTTCGGTGACGTAGAAGGTAAGCTCGGCGCCGACCGCACCGGCCTCTTCGAGGAGTTCACGCGCCCGATCCGGATCATACGGATAGGGATCGAGATCCTCGTTATAGGCCCAGTTGAACGCCGGCGGCGTTGGCCCGGCGGCCACCGTGGCGGTACCCTGCAGGACGTTTTCGACCAGCGATTCCTTGTTGACGGCGTAATTGACCGCCTGGCGGACGCGAACGTCGGTGAACGGTCCCTCACGCATGTTGAGGATCAGGAACCACAGATGTGGCCCTGCCTGCTCGAGCACGGTGAAGTCGTCGCTCTCCGCGAACTGCGCGACGTTGTCCGGCGGAACCTCGACCATGACGTCGATGCCACCGCCGAGCATCTCGGCAACGCGGGTGTTGGCGTCGGTGATCGGCCGGAAGACGATCGTCTCCATGCCGGCCGGCTCGCCCCAATAGTCCTCGTAGCGCTCGATCACGACACGCGTATTGGACTGCCATTCGATGAACTCGAACGGACCGGTGCCGACCGGATTGCGATCGAAGTCCTCGCCGGACTCCATCACCGCCGTCGGCGAGATGATCAGGCCGGCCGGATAGGCAAGGTTCGACAGGAACGGAGCAAACGGCTCGTTCAGTGTGAACTCGACCGTGAACTCGTCGACCACGTCGACCGACTCGATGGCGGAGAAGTAGAACGCCAGCGGGAAGGTACCCGAGCGGTACGGATGGTCCTCATCGGTCATCCGCTCGAAATTGAACTCGACGGCCTCGGCGTTGAACGGGGTTCCGTCGTGGAACGTCACGTCCTCGCGGAGGTTGAAGGTGTAGGTGAGGCCATCGTCGGAGATTTCCCAATCGGTGGCGAGCGACGGGCCGACTTCCAGCGTCCCCGTGTCGTAGCGGACGAGTCCCTCGTAGAGATTGACGAGGATCCGGAAGTCATTCACTGCCGAAACATGCTGCGGATCGAGCGACTGCGGTTCGGCAATCTGTCCGACGATCAGCACATTGTCGGGAATCTGTGCACCGGCAGGTGCGGCGAGTGCGATCGTGATCGCGCCCAAAGCCGCAGTCATAAGCCGTTTCATATTGAAGCTCCCCTTTATGCTTTTGGAGGGCGCCCATTAACAATCATGGGGGCGCGATACGCAACTATGCAGCCTGAACAAAATATTTGCCCCCCGCGGCTGACCCGTCACATCATATTATCGGCCCGCAGCCGGCGGCGCGCCCATCGCACAACTATTGTTCAATGAGCCTTGTTTTATGGCGTTTCATCCCGCTACCTCGATCAATCTATCTCGCCTCCGCGAACTGCTCGACGGCATCAATCAATTTGGCCGCGAAGACGATAGCCCCGGACTCAACCGCCCCGCATTTTCCGAATCCGACATGGCAGCGCGACGCTGGCTTGTCGGTCAGATCGAGGATGCCGGCCTCCATGCCGACATCGATGCCGCCGGCAATGTGATCGGTACCTGGCGTGTGGAGGGCGATGCGCCGCTGGTCATGGTCGGCTCGCACACCGACACCGTCATCGCGGGCGGCGCCTATGACGGTGCCCTCGGGGTCGCCGTCGGCCTCGAATGCATCAAGGCGATGAAGGAAGCGGGGGTGGCCCCGGCGCGCTCGATCGCGGTCGTCTCGACCAGCGACGAGGAAGGCCGCTTCGGCGGCATGCTCGGCTCCGAGGCGCTGGCCGGGATCGTGACCGAGGAGTGGGTGCAATCCTCCGTCGACGCCGACGGCATCCGGCTCTGGGACGTCATGTCCGCGGCCGGCTTCGACCCGGCCCGGGTGTCGCGCGCAGCGCTTGCCAAGGGCTCGGTCGCCGCGTTCGTCGAGCTCCACATCGAACAGGGGCCGACGCTGGAGAAGGCGGGCAAGCCGATCGGTCTCGTCGACGTCATCTCCGGCGTCTGCAACTGGACCATCCGCCTCAAGGGCGTCGCCAACCATGCAGGCTCGACCCCAATGGCCGAGCGCGCGGACGCCTTCGCCGGCCTCGCCGAGGTCGCCGTGGCGATTCCGGAGGTGATCGCCGCGCACGGGACCGACTACGCCAAGATCACCATCGGCAAGGTCGACCTCCAGCCCAACACGCCGCACACCATTCCTGGCGAAGCGGAGTTCTCCGTGATCTTCAAGGAAGCCGAGGAAGCCGCGATGCGCCGGCTCGCCGACGGCTTCGCCGAGCATGTCCGTAGGGCCGCGCAGAACCATAGGCTCGAACATGAGATCGAGGAGCACAGCTGGCTGCCGCCGGTCGCGCTCGACACCGATCTCCGGCAGGCGGTGCGCGAGGCGGCCGAGGCGAAGTCGATCGACTACCTCGTCCTGCCGTCGGGCGGCGCCCACGACGCGCAGACGATGACCGCGCTCTGCCCGACGGCGCTCATCTTCGTGCCGAGCAAGGGTGGCGTCAGTCACTCGCCGGACGAGCAGACCAGCTGGGACGACATCGCGATCGGCGCCGATCTCATGCTTGCCACCTTGATGCGACTGACGACATCCACACGATCATGAGCACCGCCGCCGACCCGGCCAGACTGGGCCATGTGGTGGCCATGCGCTTCGGCATCGGTGTGTTCGACCCGGCCTGGCTGGAGTACCGTTTACGGCTCTTCCGGGCGACGATGCTGCCGTCGCTTCGCTGCCAGCATGGACACTTCCGGCTCGTCGTCATGATCGACCGGCAGATGCCCGCCGGGCCCCGCAAGCGGCTGGAGGCCTTGCTGAGCGACGTCGCGAGCGCCTCCGTCTTGGAACTCGAGCTCCATTGTGATCGGCATCGCGTGCTGGGCGAGCAGGGCAGAACGCTCGCGGACGCGAACGCATGGTCGCACCTCGTCACCACCCGGATCGACGATGACGACTGCCTCTCCCCGTATGCCTTCGCCGCCATCGAGAACGCGGCTCTAGGGCTTGTCGCTGACGGACACGACCGAGCCGGCATCGTTATCGACTCGGGGCTCCGCTACTACCCGATCGAGGACATGGCCTTTGCTTCGACCGAACAGGGAAGTTCCGTCGGCACCAGTCTCCTCACGCTTCCTTCGGACCCGGAGACCATATTCAGCTTCAACCACCGACGGATCGGTGAGGAATGCGAGGCGCGGGGCTGGCCAATGCATTTCGTCAGCCGCGACATCGCCAGTTGGCTCTATCTCTGTCACCGATACTCCGACGAGCATCACGCGAAGAGGCTTGAGAAGCTGAGCAGGAAGAGGGCGGCCTTCCGCCCGTCACCGGACGATCTCGCCGGGTTTCCGCTGGATCACGACGCGCTCCGCGATTGGCTCGACCACGCACGGAGCGTGCCGCCCCTGACCGAGGGCGCGAAGACCACGCATCGGCTGGCGGAGGTGGAAGCGGAGATCGAGCGCCACCGCGCTTTGGCTGCCTCGCAGGTCGCAGGAGACGCCGAGCAAAGAGCGGCATTGAAGGAGATCGAAGCGCTCCACGCCGAGCGAAGACGCATCGGCACACTCGTCGCCAGCCGCCGCGCCTGATCGCGCCCCTCCGCGAGCGGCGCAACAGCGCGCCGCCCGCGATCGGCCTACGGGAGGAGGCCGGGGAAGCGCAACGCTAGAGGTCGATGTTGATCGAGATCGGTGCGGGCGCGCGATCTTCCTCGTCATTGTTGACCGTCGAGGCGTAGGCCCACGGACCGGCGGCAAGGAAGTCGGTGAACGCGCTCGACCAGATTGCGCTGAGCCCGTCCCAGCTTGCCTCGCCATCGGCGGCCATCGCCGGCGCATCATTGCCTTCGAGCGTGACGATCGTCACCCGCTCCGGGCCCGCCGTCGGCTCGGCCTCGGGGTCGAACTCGCCAGGCGAGGTTCCGTAGCTCACCTCGGCCGTAATGGTGCCGTTCCCGGCAGCATCGAGTTCGACTTCAAGGTCGGCGATCATCAGCCAGCCGCCCCCGGTGCTGGTGTAGTTAACCGACGCACCGGCGAAGCTGAGCGACGCCGACCCGTCGTCACTGAGCGTTCCGGAAGCGTCGCCCCAAGTGGTGAGTCGGGCCTCCTCGTCGAAGGTCGCCGGAGCGAAATAGGCCTCGGGCAGCGGGTTGGGGCGGCCGAAATTCGCCGAGTTGAGGTAGGTCGAGATTCCCCAGGTCAGGGTACCGCCGGTGACTTCAGCACCGCCTGAGTCCTGCGCGTCCGCCGGACCGAGCGTTGCGGTGAGAATCGCGGCCGCGGTCAGCGCGCCGGCGGCAATCAGGGGCAACGATCGCTCCGGGCGCAAAACGAATGAAATGCTTCTCATGGTCATCATCCTTCTCTGACTTTGGGGGAGTTGGCTGCCGTTCGGCGATCGCGCCGCCGCGGTTCGAGCCGCGCCACGGAGGAGTCGGCCGGCCCGGGTCGGGCGGAACGGACGTTCTGAGGCAGCACGAATGGAACACCGGGAGCCGGTGTTCGCGAGACGGCGATCGCGATGTCGTAGGTTTCCAGGACCATCGCGTCGTCGATCACGCTCTCCGGCGGCCCGACCGCTGTGATCAGCCCGTCGCGAACGACGGCGACACGATCGGCATAGGCCGCAGCGAGATTGAGGTCGTGGAGGACGGCAAGGACGCCACCGCCGGCCCGCGCAAACTCCCGCGCCAGCTCGAGAATCATCGCCTGATGCTTGATGTCGAGACCGGTGGTCGGCTCGTCGAGGAAGAGATAGGGCGCCGGTTCGCCGGGCTTCGGGTCGGGCACCTGCGACAGGACGCGGGCGAGATGGACCCGCTGGCGCTCGCCGCCCGAGAGCCGGTGATAGCTGCGTCCGCCGAAGCCGGCGAGATCGACGCGCTCCAGCGCCTCGGCGATCGTCGGTCCGATCCGATCGCGGCGCACCTGCTCCGAAATGCCGAGGCGCACCACCTCGAACACGGTCAGTGGAAACGATACGGTCGAGGCCTGCGGCAGCACCGCCCGCCTTGCGGCAAGCGCGCGCGGCCGGAGCGAGCGGATATCGGTGTCGTCGATCCGCACCGAGCCCTCGGCAACGCGGACGTCGCCGGAGAGCGCCTTCAAGAGCGTGCTCTTGCCGGCGCCGTTCGGGCCGACGAGAGCGGTCAGGGATCCGGGCTCGACGGCGAAGCTCGCCTGGTGGAGCGCCGTTCGGCTGCCGTAGAGCACGCTGACTTCGTGGGCGGCGTAGGACGACACGTCCCTACACCTCGGCCAGCGCACGCCGGCGCAACAGGAGCCAGAGGAAGAACGGCCCGCCGAGCAGCGCCATGATGATCCCGATCGGCAGCTCGGCCGGCGCCACCACCGTGCGGCAGACCAGGTCGGCGAGGAGAATCAGGATCGCGCCGGCCAGGCCGGACGCGGGGAGCAGGAAGCGGTGATCGGGCCCGATCGTCAGCCGCAGAAGATGCGGAATGATCAGGCCGACGAAGCCGATCGTCCCGGTGAAAGCAACCGCTGCCCCGACGGCGGCCGCGACGGCGACGATCGCCATGCACTTCAGCGTCTGGACCGGAATGCCGAGATGACCGGCCTCGGCCTCGCCGAGGGTGATCGCGTTGAGGCCGGGCGCGATCATTACGGCCACGACCGCCACGATTGCACCGAGCGGAACGAGCGCCAGCAGCTTCACCCAGGTTGCGCCCGACAGGCTGCCGAGCATCCAGAAATTGATGTCGCGAAGCTGCTGGTCGTTGCTCACATAGATGACCATGCCAATCAGCGCGGCCGCGATCGCGGCGAGGGCGATGCCGGCGAGCAGCATCGTCGGCACGGATGTCCGCCCGTCGCGCGTCGACACCGCGTAGAGGATGGTCGTGACGATGAGCGCGCCGGCGAAGGCGAGCGCCGGCAGCTGGTAGTCGCCGAGCGGAGCGGCGAGGCTGGCCAGCACGCCGCCGCCGAGCACGATCGATGTTACCGCACCGAGAGCGGCACCTGACGAGATGCCGATCAGGCCGGGATCGGCGAGCGGATTGCGGAACAGCCCCTGCAGAATCGCGCCGGCGATCGCGAGCAGGAACCCGACCGCAATGCCCATCATCATCCGCGGCAGACGAATCGAGACGAGCACTGCTTCGGTTGCACGCGACGGCGCTTCGCCCGCGCCGGTCAACCAGTAGCCGATCGCGCTGAGCAGCTCGCCGAGCGGGATGCCCGCCGGCCCGACCGAGATCGAGACCAGCGCGGAAACCAGCAGCATGGGCGCCAGCACCAGAAGGGCGATTGCGCCGGTCCGACGCCGGTCGCCGGCATGGATGGCGGTGGTGACGCTCACTCGGCGACGCTTTCCGTCTCGGGAAGGAGCACGGGCGCGAGTTCCGGATAGAGCGCCAGCGCCACATCGCGGATCGCCGATGCTGTCCGCGGCCCGAACGCCAGCATGTACTGACCGTCGAAGCTGATGAAGGATTGGGTCTCGCCAGCCGGCGTTTGCGACAGCGCGGGCAGCTCGAAGACCGCGTCGGTCACGTCCTCCGGCCCGGCGTTTTGCATTGCCAGCACGATGTCCGGCGCTGCAGCGGTCACGGCTTCGTCCGAGACCGGCACATAGCCGGTGAACCCGGTCATCGCGTTGACGCCGCCGGCGAGCGTGATGATGGCGTCGGCGCCGGTCTCCTGCCCCGCCGCGACGATGCGGCCGCTGGCGAATGAGAAGACGAAGAGCACGCTCTTCGGCTCGGTCACCGCCTCGAGCGCGGTCTCGACCTCGGCGATCTCCGTTGTCACGCGCTCGGCAAGCGCGGCGCCGGCCTCCTCCTCGCCGAAGACCTCCGCGACGATCCGGATCTTCTCGGCGATCGCGGCCGGCGTGTAGCCCTCCGGCACCGTCACGATTGTCGCACCGGCCTGCTCGAGAATGTCGAAGGTCGTCGGCGGCCCGGCCCCCGACAGCGCCAGCACCAGGTCCGGATCGAGCGCGAGGACGCCCTCCGGCGAGAGGGCCCGCATGTAGCCGACATCAGGCTTGTCCTGCAGCGCCTCCGGCGGCCACACGCTCGTCGTATCGACTGCGATGATCCGGTCCTCGACGCCGAGTTCGTAGGCAATCTCGGTAAGCGAGCCGCCGATCACGACGGCACGCTCGAACGGCTCCTGCGCCGCCGCGCCGGTGCTGAAGGCCGCAAGCCAGAGCCAGCCAAGGGTGAGGAGAGCTCCGATCGCTCTGGAACTGTTCTTGGGTTGCATGATCGCTCCTCGTCGCTGCGCGGCGGGAAACGCAGCGCGCACGCCGTCTGACGCTTCCTTGGAGTTATTCCAATTAAACTGAAGTAGCGTTCGCAGTTTGTAAATCATCTAGACAGAGCACCTGTAATTGATAACTATTCCAACGTAAGATTACGTCGTTGACCTACTGCATTTGCCTAATATAGTTCAGTACATAACGACGCAAGCGCCACGACGCGATGTTGTGCCGGCGCGTCGAAGACTGATCGGAGCAAAAGCGGAGGGGCTCATGTTCATTGCGATGAATCGGTTCAAGGTCGTTCCGGGCGGCGAGGAGGCCTTCGAGGCCGCCTGGCGAGGCCGTGCCGGGCGCCTCGGGGAAATGCAGGGGTTCAGGGACTTCAGCCTGCTACGCGGGCCGAAGGCCGACGACCACACGCTCTACGCCTCACACACGGTGTGGGCTTCGGAGGACGACTTCATCGCCTGGACGAAGTCTGAGCAATTCCGCGACGCTCACAAAAACGCCGGCGAGCGCAACGGGCTCTATCTCGGCCACCCGCAATTCGAGGGCTTCACAGTCCTGGAGGACATCTGATGCCAGCCGCCGATCTCAGGGCGGTGATGGCGGCCGACCCCGGCGCGGTCTTCGAAACGGTGGCGGCAGAGCACGATGTCGCGCCGCTCGCCGTTCTCGAGGCGATGCCGGAAGGAATGGCTCGGTTCGCGCCGGGCGAGATGTTGGCGGACGCCATGGCCGATATCGCCGCGTGGGGCGACGTCACCGTGATCGTCCATACCGCCGACGGGATCTTCGAGTTCACCGGGCCCGTCCCGCCGGGCAAGGAGGGGCGCGGCTATTTCAACCTGTCGGGCCGCAGCGGCTTCCATGGCCATCTCCGCCCCGAGCGCTGCGCCGCCATTGCGTTCGTCGAGAGGGAGTTCATGGGACGAGCCTCGGCTTCGGTGCTCTTCGTCAACAGCGACGGCGGCTTCATGTTCAAGGTTTTCGTCGGCCGCGCTGAGAAGGGCGAACTTCGGGCAGACCAGCTGAAATCGTTCCGCAGGCTTGCGGGGCAGGTGTGCGAAGCCACCGAGGAGGCCTGAGACGCGCCGCGACGGGCGCTATCGACGCCAACCACATTGCCGTTGCGCACTGGAGCGACCAGCCGCTACGGACAACCGTCATTGTTCGTGGTGCCGTCGGGCATCGTTGTCCGGCAGAACGTCACCGAACTGATGTCCGTCGACTCGAACGCCGCCCCGGTAAGGTCGGCATCGGTCATGTCGACGTCGCTCAGCCCGGTGTGATCGAACACGACATTGACCAGCGTCGCGCCGACGAGGCTGGCGCCACTCAGCGTCGCGCCTTCGAACACGGTGTCGGTGAGGTCGGCGCCGCTGAAATCGGCCAGCCGCAGATTGGTGCTCTTGATGCTGCCCTCGACGAGAGTCGCGCCGACGAACGAGGCGCCGCGCATCGTCGAGTTCTCGGTGCCGACCTTGGTGAGATCGGCATTGTCGAACACGGTCTCGATCGCCGTCGATTCCAGGAAGAATGCGTCCACGGCGATGACGCCCGAAAGATCGCCGCCGCTGAAATTCTGAAACCGGATGAAGGTGTTGGAGATGTCAGCGCCCGCCATCTGCGCCCCGGCGAGATTGTTGCCGGCAAGCAGCGCGCCGTCGAGGTCGCAGCCCTCGCACTCGCCGGTTTCGTTGAGCCGGTCGAGATCGGCCTGATCGAACGCGGCAACCGGCGCAGCGACGAGAACGCCGGCGAGCATGGCGATCGGATGAATTCGTTTCACTTGGAGCCTCCCTCGCCGACACGCATTGCCAGCGGCTTCTGTCGGCACGGCACCCGTCCCCACAGACGTGCGCGCACCTTCGCTCCATGTGCTTGCCGTCACCCTATCCGCACGACGATGCTCGGACAACTCGGCACCGTTATCGCCGCAGCGAACGCGACCTCGGTCAGCGCCAGCCATCCCACACGCGGCTCGGCGCGTCGTTGCAGAAGCCCCACTCACCGGTCCATGATTCGGCCAGATCGTCGAACCGGAACGACACGCGGCCCCAGTAGAGCGAGCCGTCGAACTCGGCATCGCAGCGCTCGCCGCTGACGCTGCTGACCCAGTAGCCGGTGTAAAGCCCGTCGCCTTCGAAGGCTGCGAGATACACCGCCGACACCCAGCCATCATAGTAGCCGACGCAGTTCGGATTGGCCGCGACCGAACCGTCCGGCAACGCCGAGCACATGAACGTCACGGGCGAGAACGTTCCGAGGGGGTAGCGGCCGTTCGGAAGGTCGGCTTCCTGAGCGGCCGCGCTGGCAGCCCCGGCGGCAACGCCCAAGCCGACCGACAGGAGGACGGCACCGAGTTCGCGTTTCACGCCACCTCCTTCGCGTCGCAGCCGACGAGCGACTCCGCCATCAGATGATCGACCACGGCGACCAGCGCCTCGTGCTCCGACGCGCCCTCATTCACCTTCTCGCGGAAGATCGCGAGCTGACGCGAGGCGGAGGTTCCGTTGGCAGCGATCTCGCGCGCCCGCGCCACCTCGGCTGCGCAGCCGAAATGCTCCGCATCTTCTGCAAGGAGCGCGATCAGCTCCTCGACCAGATCGACGAACGGGATCGGCTCGCCCTTGCCGAAATCGATCAGTGCCTTTCCCGTGCCGAAGCGCTGCGCCAGCCAGCGGTTCTCGCTGACGAGAAACGCCGAGTAGTAGCGCCAGCGCTGATTGTCGCGGCGCAGACGATAGAGCATGCGGACGATGCAGCGATAAAGCGCAGCGATCGCAATCGCGTCGTCAAGCAGCGGGCAGACATCGGTGATCCGCATCTCGAGTGTCGGGAACCGCGCCGACGGGCGGATATCCCACCACACCTTCGTCGCATCTTCGATCTCGCCGGCATGGACGAGGAGTTCGACCGTCCTGTGATACTCGGCCGCGTTCATGAAACTCGGCGGCAGTCCTGTGCGCGGCAGCTCGTCGAGCACCGACAGGCGATAGGATTGGAGGCCGGTCTCGGCTCCGCGCCAGAATGGCGACGATCCCGACAGCGCCAGGAGGTGCGGCAGGAAATAGGGCAGCTGGTTGAAGAGGTCGAAGCGGAGGAGCTCGTCCTCCACCGCGACATGAACATGCATGCCGCAGATCAGGAGCCGGCGCGCCAGCACCTGCATGTCGCGGGCAAGGTCGTTGTAGCGCGCCTTGTCGGTGTTTCGCTGCGTGCTCCAGTCGGCGAACGGATGCGTCGACGCGGCGATGAGCGCCATGCCATGCGCGCCCGCGCAGTCCGAGATCGATCGCCGAAGCTTCGCCATTTCGGCGCGCGCCTCGCCCAGCGTCGAATGGACGGAGGAGCCGACCTCGATCTGGCAGCGCAGGAATTCCGGCCGCACGGCATCGCCGAGCACCGCCTCGCATTCGGCCATCAGGCTCGGCGGCGGATCGGCGACGAGATCGCGGGTTTCGCGATCGACGAGGAGATACTCCTCCTCGATACCGATGGTGAAGCTGGGCTCTTCGTTCATGGCGTGGTCCTGACATCGAGATCGCGGAGGATCGTCGCGAGGCGTTCCGCCCAGGCCTCGGCGCCCGCCTCCTCGCCGATGAGATCCTGCCTGATCTCCACCAGTACATGCGGCAGCGAACGGCGGGCCGCATGGCGCTGCAAGGTGGAGTATTCGGGCGCCTTGCCGGAATAGGGCTCGTTATCGCCGACGATCAGGTCGGGGTCCTCGGCAAGCCGGTCGATCAGCGCTTCGGCGAAGGCGCGGTCGGTATCCCAAAGGACACCGACATCCCATTCCCGGCGAACGCCGGCGAAGACCGGCGTGAACGAGTGGATCGAGACCAGCGCCGGCGTAACACCACCCGCGATCATCGCATCGATCGTGGCGTCGATGGCGTCGTGATAGGGGCGGTAATAGGTGTCGATACGCTCCGAGCGCTCGGCGTCGCTGATATCCTTGTTGCCCGGCACCGGCGTTCCGTCGGAAACGCTGAGAATGAGCGAGGCGTCGTGCTCGCCGCGATTGGGGTCGATCAGGAGCCGCGAATAGCGGCTGAAGACAGCCGTTGCCCCGAGCCGCTCCGCCACGCCTCGGGTGACCGCGGCGGCGCCGATATCGTAGCCGATATGGCGACCGAGCTCGGACTCGGCGAGACCGAGATTTCCATATTGCTCGGGTACATGATTGCTCGCGTGATCGCAGAGGATCAGGAACCGCGAGGCGGGATCGCCCTCCACGATCTCATAGACCGGATGGGAGACCGTATCCTGGGGAATGTGGGCGAGCGACATGTTCGCGGTGGCCATGGCCGTTTGGCAGGTCGGCGAGGTTTGTCCACCCACAATGCAGATGGCAAGCCTGCCTTACAATGCGGACGGCGCTGATGCCAGCAGCACGCCCGTCCGAACCACGGCGCGCAACCGGACCGCGCTCCGACGCGCGGCCCGTGACGTCGTCGGCTACACCCCGGCCTGTGCCGTGGCGATCGCTTCGATCAGCTCGTCCAGCGTGGCGTCGATAACCGGCCCATCGACCCAGTGAAAACCGGTTCGACGGACGTTAATCCGCTCGGCGCCGCCGAGCACGTCGCCATCGACCGCAACCTGGATCACGATCGCCCGGTCGTCGCTCGTATTCGTGAGACCGGCGACCGTGCCGATCACGACGCCGTCATTCGTCGTGACGACGGCATCGGCGAAGTCCTCACGGGCGATGGTTGTCCATTCCCCTGCCGCGTCGCGCACTTCGATCTCTTCGAGCGGGCCGCCCATGCATTCACAGCGATCCAGTTCCTTGTCGAACTGATCCTTGATCGCCTCGCCGATGGTCGCGACCGCATCACCGCGGCCGCCGGCCTGGGCATCGATCGCCAGCGCCGGCATGGCGGCAGCCGCAGCGATGAGAAGCGCCGCTGCCACCGTCTTCATTGGATGGGCCCTCATGATCCTCCCTCCCACGCCTGGTGGATGTCGCCGACGGCGTCAGGCACCCGCCGCCAGCGCGTCGTCGATCGAGTCGCGGAGATCACCGATCGTGGTGTTGATCACCGGATGGTCGTCCCAGAAGAAGCCCGTGCGGCGCACGTTGATGCGCTCGACATCACCGAGCACGCCGGCCTCGACCTCGACATAGATCAGGATGGCGTTGTCGCCGGAGTTGTTGCCCATGCCGATGACCGTGCCGACGAGAACGCCGTCGGTGGTCTCGACAATGGCGCCGTCGATGTCCTCGACGTCGGTTGTCCGGGTGCCGCCTCCCCTACGGAACAGCTCGACTTCCTCGAGCGGCCCGCCATTGCACTCGCAGCGGTCCAGGGTTTCGTCGTTCTGGTCGGTGACCGCCTCGCCGACGGTAACGGCCGCGCCCGCGCGCCCGCCATTCTGGACATCGATCGCCGCAGCCGGCGTCACAACGAAGGCCAGCACGATCGCCGCCGCGCCAGCTATCTTTGTCAGATCCCTCATTCTCCTCACCTTGCAGTTTCCCGTTGATGGCTTTCTTGCGAAGCGCCCGTTAATCAGGCGTTGCACCGAGCGTAGGCCTCTCGTCGAGGAATCACAATCACGTCGCGGCTGCGAGAAGAAGGTCACCGCCCGCCTATGACGTTGGTCTGGCTTGCCGCTGCATTGATGACGTCGCATGGGCTCAGCCACATCGTGACCATCGCAATCGTTTGGGTGCGGCTTGCACGCCCGCTGAAGCGCGGTGACGAGTCGGCCGGCCCGGTGACCCTGATCCGCCCGGCGCGCGGCCTCGATCAAGGATTCACGCAAACGATGGGCGCGTCCTTCGCGCTCGACTGGGAGCCCGGGACACAGATCCTGTTCTGCGTCGACGACGAAGACGATCCCGCCGTCCCCGAACTCCGCAGACTGATCGACGCCCACCCGGATGCAGATGCGCGGCTGCTGATCGGACGCGATCACGTTTCCGCGAACCCCAAGCTCAACAACATCGTCAAGGGCTGGAACGCGGCGACCACGCCCTGGATCATCGTCGCCGACAGCAATGTCGACCTCCCGCGCGACTTCGTTGCGCGCCAGTTCGCCGAGTGGCGGAGTGACACCGGCGTGGTGAGTCAGACGGCCGTCGGCATGGAGCCGGATGGCTTCGCGGGTGAACTCGAATGCGCGTTCCTGAACGCGATGCAGGCGCGCTGGCTGCTGGCCGGCGATTCGATCGGGCTCGGCTTCGCTCTCGGCAAGTCGCTGATGTTCAACCGGGCGCTCGTCGACCGCGCCGGAGGCTTCGCGGTCCTGTCGAACGAGGCGGCCGAGGACATCGCGGCGACCAAGATGGCGTGGAGCCTCGGCCTGCGCGCCCGCCTCGCACAGAAGCCGCTCCACCATCCGGTCGGACGCCGCCGCTTTGCCGATGTCTGGCAACGACAATTGCGCTGGGCGCGGCTTCGCCGCGTCGGCGTACCGCCCGCCTACGCCTTCGAGATCTTCCTCGGCGGCCTCATGCCGATCGCCTACGCGACCGCCCTTGCCGCGGCCGGGTACATCCCGGCGCCTGCCGCCGCCGCCTATGCGCTCATCTGGTACGGGCTGGAGGTATTGCTGACGTGGCGAGCCGGCTGGCCGCTGTCCTGGGCAACGCCGTTCGCCTTCATCGCCCGCGATCTTCTCGTCATACCGCTGTGGCTCGCCGGGCTCCTCGGCAAGGGCTTCCGCTGGCGCGGCAACGAGATGTCGACTGACCGGCCGACGCGGTCCGCCAAACCGACGCGCTAGCTGCCAACGTCGCGGTTCTCCTCCCGAGCCGGATCGTAGACGCCGGCTGTCGGCACCGGGCCGTGCGGCTCGTTGCCGCCGAGGTCCAGCCGGAACGGCGGATACTCGTCCCGCATCAGCGTCGCATAGGCGATCACCCGGAAGATCCAGCGATTGATGCCGACAAGGATGTCGAACATCGGCCGCGAATAGCGGCCCGAGAACAGAAGGATCAATGCGGCGATCAACGTCAGGATGCCGAGAATGCCGCCGCCGATTTCGAGAACGCGGTCGCCGGAATTGCCGAGGTCGGTCGTCCACCACACAAGCCCCGAGGTGAACAGGCTGATGATGATGTAGTGCGGGATCGCCAAGAGCCACCACTTCACCAGAACCAGGCCCTGCGACAGCTGCTCCGGATAGGCGACGTCGAAGCGCGCCGGATAGTCGGGGTCGTCGGCGAGGCTGAAGGGCGGGTAGCGGTCGGTCGCCAGAACGCTGGTCGAATAGAAGATGACGCGCCACCACCACCGCAGCACGCCAACATTGAAATCGAAGATCCCGCGCGGATAGCGTCCGGTGAAGAGGATCGCGAAGAACGCGACGATCGTCAGCAACACGAACGCCACCCACAGGAAGGCGAGGATGATGTAGTGCGGAATGGCGAGGATCCATTTGACGAGCCACATCCACCGGCTGAGCGGCTCGTCGATCCGCGCCTCGAACAGCACCGGATAGGGCGTGTCGGCGGCCGAGCGACCTGAGAGCGCCGGCGCCGGCAAGCCGCGCGTCGCACCGCCGCCCGCAGCAAACGCAAAGACCAGAAGCCCTGCCGCAAGTCCGCCCAGGATAACGCCACCGATGATCATGCCGACGCCGATCCAGATGAGAACCGGGATGCGCACGCCAAAGCGGACGGTGGCGGAAACGCCGGCCGAGCCGTCGGCGTTCATCAGCGCCAGCCCCCAGGAGCCGCTCTCCACCTCCCAGGTCAGTGTCTGTTCGTCGCCCGTCGATGCGGAGATTTCCCAGAAACCCTGTTCCGCCGGCGGACCTGGAGGGGCGCCGCCGGCCTCGCCGCGATAGCGAACGTCGTCGGCGCCGAAGCCAAGCCGATCGACACGGTCGACCGCAACGCCTTCGAGATAGTCGCCAATCTCGTCGGCCGGGCCGATACCGAAGAACACCGGACCATTGTCGGCCGCGATCGTGAACCGCGCCGTGGCGATGCCGGAGGGCCACCAGTCACCGGGATAGGGCGATATGTCGATATCGTCCGACGTGATCGCATAGCCATCGCTCGCGAGCTCATAGGCCGTGGTGCGCACGTAGCCGTCGTCGTCGCGGTTGGCGGCAAAGACCGCGACCAACGCGATGCCGCCCACAAGCAGACCGATCGCGGCGGGCGCGAACAGGACACCGAAGATTGCGGCAATGACGCGTGCGGGTGACATCGCTTCCACCTCCCCAAGCGATTCCTGCTAACCCGCAATCATATGCCGGACGCCTTTTCCTTGATACAGCGCAAGCAGGGGTGATGACGACTCGCGTCAAATGCTATCGAGGAGGCAGCGGATTCCGGACCGCGCGGCAAGTGGACAGGCCGGGTGGGACAATTGCCGCAACACCGCCGCATTCTCGGCAAGGAGGAGACACAATTGAGCGCCTCTATGCGGATCACGCGAGCGTTACGGCGGAGTAATGGTCGGGGCGGGGGGCGATCTGATCGCCGGACATGGTCGAGCCAGACGCTTCGGGTTTGGCGGTCCACGGCGACCTGCAGCCAGGTGGAGCGTCCCGCCCGATGAGTACCCGAAAGTCTGAGCAACCCCCCACGAACCCCTTCGACGTCGATCAGCCCGATCCCTTCGCCGATGGCGGCTGCGCCGACCCGGCGACCGAGCTCGTCGACGAACTGGAGCAGATCCTCCGCGGCGAGGCCGAGGATTCGCGTCTCCCCGAGGAGGAGCCCACCCCATTCACCGCCGAACCGCCGGCCGAGCCGGAGCGGGTCTCCGACGATCTGTGGGGCGATCTGCCGAGCACGTTCGCTCTCGACGAGCCGCCGCCAGGGCTGCCCGAGGCGACGTTTGACGAACCCGACCTCGACGCGCCGGCGGCAGCATTCTGGCAGGGCGAACGCATCGACCGTGTCGAAGAGGAGCGCCGTCCGGCACAGCCGGCGCCTCTCCTGCGGCGCCGCGATATCGCGACGATCGCCGTCCTTCTTGCCCTGATCGCAGCCGGGGCGACCTATTCGGCGCTCGAACTCACCGGCAATTCCGATCGCTCGGGCGGAACCGCGGTGGCGGAGATCGCGGACGGCGAGGCCGACGAGCCGGCCACGCCGGGCGGCGAGGCGGACGGCCCCGACCTGACCGAGATAGCCCGCGCGGACGCCGGGCTCGGAGCGGCGTTGGCGGAACCCGCTGCCGACGAACCGGCGGAGCCCGAGAACGAGCCCGAGCCGCTTGCGCCGGCTTCACCGGGTGCGCTCGCCGAGAACAACGCCGAGCCCGAGCCTGACCCGCAGCCGGAGCCGCTCCTCGGGCCGCAGCCCGATCCACAGCCTGACGATGCTGCCGGCGCAGAGCCGGACGCGTTCGAACCTCGCCAGGTCGAAGCAGTCGTGCTGGAATCGCCCGCGCTCGCCTTCGCCAACCCTGGTGTCGGCGGGCCGCTGGTCCGCGATCCGCTCGACGCACTCACCAACGACGCCGAGGAACCTGCCGGTGCCGCGCCCGCGCAGGAGCCGCCCGCCGACGAGACGCCGGCCGCGCCGGCCCTCGATGTCGCCAACGCGCCCGCGAACGAGCCGCAACTTGAGCAGGCGGAGCCGAACGCGCCGGATCCGGCGGGGGCCGACCCCGAAACGACGCCCGCTATCGCTAACGCCTACGTCAATATGCGGTCCGGCCCCGACAACGCCGCGGCGATCATCACGGTCGTGGCGGAGGGCCAGGAGGTCGGCGTGATCGAGTGCAATTTCTGGTGCCGCGTCATCGTCGACGGGACGGAAGGCTGGATTTATCAGGACTTCCTGAACCGCTAGGCCACCACCTGCGACCGACTCAGGCAGCAGATTCCATGCTAGATCCTGGTGCTCGAGGGCGATCGGTAGCGGACCGGAGATGACGGTGAAGAGCCTCGATGCGGATGTCGTAATCGCCGGCGGCGGCACGGTCGGCATGACCCTGGCCGCCGCACTTGGTTCGGCCGATCCCGATCTCAGAATCACCGTCGTCGATCGCGGTGCCGTCCGCGGCGACGAACGCGCCTCCGCCGTTTCTGCCAGCGCCAAGCGGATGCTGGGCGCGATCGGCGTCTGGCCCCGGCTCGAAAGCACCGCTCAGCCGATCACCGAGATGATCGTCACCGACAGCCGTTCCGAGGATGCCGTCCGGCCGGTCTTCCTCACCTTCGGCGACGATGCCGGCGACGACGAACCGTTTGCCTATATGGTGCCGAACGGCGCGCTGCGTACCGCTATCGAGGACGCGGCGGAATCCGCCGGCGTGATCACTCTGCGGCCCGACGGCGTCTCCGGATACAGCGTCGCGGACGGCCATGTCGAAGCGACCCTGGCAACCGGAGACGCCCTCGCCTCCTCGCTGCTTGTCGCCGCCGACGGCGTTCGCTCGAAACTGCGCGATCTCGCCGGCATCCGGACCGTCGGCTGGGATTACAAGCAGGTCGGCATCGTCACCACGATCGCCCACACCCGGCAGCATAACGGCCGCGCCGAGGAGCATTTCCTGCCGCCGGGGCCGTTCGCGGTGCTGCCGCTGAAAGGCAATCGCTCCTCGCTGGTCTGGACCGAGCGCGCCGACGCCGCCGACGGCCTTCGCCATCTCGATCCCGAAGCGATGGCGAGCGAGATCACCCGTCGCATCGGCAATCATCTCGGAACAATCACCGTCGATGGACCGGTCGAGAGTTATCCGCTCAGTCTGAAACTCGCGCGCGATTTCGTGACGCCACGCTTCTGCCTGATCGGCGATGCCGCGCATGCGATCCACCCGCTTGCCGGCCAGGGCCTCAATCTCGGCTTCCGCGACGTTGCCGCGCTGGCCGAGACGCTGATCGACGCGCGTCGGCTCGGCCTCGACATCGGTGCGGTCGACGTGCTGGAGCGCTATCAGCGCTGGCGGCGCTTCGACACGACCGAGATGGCGGCGATGACCGACGGCCTGAACCGCCTCTTCTCCAACGACAATGCCGTGGTCCGGCTTATCCGCGATGTCGGTCTGGGGCTCGTCGACCGCGTGCCGTTCGTCAAGCGCGCGCTCATCGGCCAAGCCGCCGGGCGCGGCCGCGGAATTCCGCGGCTTCTGACGGGCGAGGCGCTCTAGCGCCTAGTCCTCGATCTGCCGGGCCTCGTCGGGCAGCATGATCGGGATGCCGTCGCGGATGGGATAGGCGAGCTTGGCGCCGCGACTGATCAACTCCTGCGCCGCGCGGTCATAGACCAGCGTCTCCTTGGTCAGCGGACAGACCAGGATTTCCAGCAGCTTCGGGTCGATTTCGGCGGCTTTGGCGTCGGCCATCATTGGAGGCTCGGCTTGGAGCCCTCGCGGGCCAGCGAAATCTCGGTGAGCGCGATCAGCGTTTCCGCGCGCGTCTTGAGGTCGGGCGCCTCGAGCAGCGCCTGCTTCTCCGCCGGGCCGTAGGGCCCGATCATCGCGATCGCGTTGACGAGGGACTCGTTGGACGCGCGCTCGACGGAATCCCAGTCGGCCTCGAGGTCGTTCGCTTCGAGATAGGCACGGAACGCGTCGATCAGCGTGTCGCGGTCGACCTCGCTCTCGCCCCTGACGTCGAAATCGGTCTCGAACGGGTCAGCCGTGACGCGGCAACTGCGATAGGGCTTGGCCGACGCGACCTCCTCAAGCCATCGGAACCGCGCGATTCCGGTGAGGGTGATCAGATAACGGCCGTCATTGGTTTCGGAAAAGGCGGTGATCCGCCCCGCGCAGCCGACCGACTGCAGCGTCGGGTCGCCGCCTTCCGGGGCGTCCTGTTCCGGCTGGATCATGCCGATAATCCGGTCGCCCGAAAGCGCGTCGTCGATCATCTCCATGTAGCGCGGCTCGAAGATGTTGAGCGGCATCTGACCGCGCGGCAGCAGCAGCGCGTCGGCCAGCGGAAAAACGGGAATGACGTCGGGCAGATTTCCGGAGAACACCGGTCTTCGCTTGCGCGTGATCATGGCTGTCGCGGCGCCTCCGTCACGAGAATAGCAGGGAGGAGAGCCGCCGCCGGCCGGCGAGCGTCGCCGGATCCTTCGGTCCCCAGGAATCGAAGAATTGCAGGAGCTGCTTGTGCGCCTTGCCGTCGTCCCACTCTCTGTCCGCCCTGACGATGGCAAGAAGGTCGTCGACGGCCGCGCCGCGATCGCCATGCGCGTTGTGCTGCAGCGCGAGATCGAAGCGAGCGGCATGATCGTCGGGATCCTTGGCCAGCCGCTCCTCGAGCTCGCCGGTGCTGCCCAAGGATGCTGTCTGCTCGGCAAGATCGATATCGGCGCGGGCGGCAAGAATGGCGGCGTCGTTGGCCTTGACCGGCGGGATGTCAGCGAGCACGCGCCGCGCCTCGTCGATATTGCCGGCAGCGAGCGCCACGCGGGCAAGCCCGGCAACGGCCGTCATGTTCTCCGGATCCGCTTCGCGGAGGGCGGAATAGAGTTCCGCTGCGCGCGCCGGATTGCCCGCCGCGATCATCGCGTCCGCCTCGGCGATCAGCTTGTCGATGCCCGACGTGCCGGCATCATCGGCACCGGCGATCTTGTCGATGAACGCCTTGACCTCGCCTTCAGGGATCGCACCCAGGAAGCCGTCGGCCGGTTGGCCGTCGACGAAGGCAATGACCGCCGGGATCGACTGGATACCGAGTTGACCGGCGATCGACGGGTGCTCGTCGATATTCATTTTGGCGAGCTTCACCTTGCCGCCGGCGTTGTTCACGGCCCGCTCGATGATCGGGGACAGCGTCCGGCACGGCCCGCACCACGGCGCCCAGAAATCCACCAGAACCGGACGCGTCTTCGACTCCTCGATGACGTCCGCCACGAAGCTCTGCGTCGTGGTGTCGATCACGAGGGCGCCCGCGCCCTTGGAGACGTCCGGAGACGCTGCGGCGCCCGAACTGTCGAGAAGGATGTCGCTCATATCAAATCGGCCCAGATGCTCGTTACACCCGGAAAATGGCCACAGCAAAGCACGAATGCAATGACCGCATCGCCGCGGGCCGGGCTCCCTACTGCTTGAGGCGAAGGCCGGCGCGGATCTCGTACCAGGCCCAGACGGCGAGCGCCGCAGCCAGCCCGCCGAGCACCGCGAGACTCGTCCATAGCGACGTATCGACGATGCCGAGCATCCCGTAGCGGAAACCATCGACAATATAGAACAACGGGTTGGCGAGGGATATCGGCTGCCAGAACTCGGGGAGAATCTCGATCGAGTAGAACACCCCGCCGAGATAGATCAGCGGCGTCAGGACGAAAGTCGGGATGATGTTGATGCCGTCGATGCTCTGGGCGTGAATGCCGTTGAGCAGCCCGCCGAGCGACAGCGCTGCACTCGTCAGCAGCAGGAACAGGATCACGATCAGGAAGTTGTCGACATGGAAGCCGGCAAACGGGATCGAGACCGCCAGGACGAGAAACCCGACCAGCGTTCCGCGGACGATGCCGCCGGAAATGTAGCCGGCAACGATCACCCAGGGCGGCGTTGGCGACACTAGAATCTCGTCGATGCTGCGCGAGAAGAACTTCGACGAGAAGACAACGAACGCAACGTTGGAGAAGGAGTTGGTGACGACGGCCAGCATGATCAGCCCCGGCACCACGAAATCGATGAAATCGACGTCGCCGAACTGACCGATGCGGCTACCGAGTACCGTGCCGAAGATGAGGAAATAGAGCGTCGATGTGATCATCGACGGGAGCAGCGTCTGCGGCCAGATGCGGACGATCCGCACGATGTCCTTGCGGACGAGGGTATAGTACGAGATGAGGACCTCGTATGGGGTCACGAGGCGCCGCCCCTCCCCGAAGCGGTTAGCCGCATGAAGACTTCCTCCAGCCGGCCTGCCTTGCCGCGGATGCGCGTGACGCCGACGCCGGACTCCGAGAGCCTCACGACAAGATCGCCGACGATGGTCTCGGCCGAAACGTCGACTTCGATGGTGCCGTCGTCGACCTTGCGTGGCTGCAGATCGGCAATCACCTCGGTCGCTCTGGCGGCTCGACCGTCCGCGATCTCGAACACGACAGTCTCGGTCTGAATCCGGCTAAGGATATCGCGCACGGTCCCCGCGGCGATGATCTCACCGTGGTTTATGATCGCGATATGTCGGCACAGCTGCTCGGCCTCTTCGAGGTAGTGCGTGGTGAGAAGAATGGTTGTCCCGCCGGCGGTAAGCTGGCGCAGGAAATCCCACATGCCGCGGCGAAGCTCGACATCCACTCCGGCCGTCGGCTCATCGAGAATGAGAAGCCGCGGCCGGTGAATGAGCGCGCGGGCGATCATCAGCCGCCGCTTCATGCCGCCGGAAAGCGTCCGCGACTGGTCGTCCGCCTTGTCTCCAAGTCCGAGCTGGTCGAGCAGTTCCTTGGCCCGCGGCAGCGCGACCCGGCGCGGAATACCGTAATAGCCGGCCTGGTTCACGACGATGTCGATGACCTTCTCGAAGACATTGAAGTTGAGCTCCTGCGGCACCACACCGATGTGCCGTCGGGCGGCCTGCGGATGGCGGTCGATGTCCTCGCCGAACACCGAGACGGTGCCGCCGGTCTTGTTGACGAGCCCGGTAACGATTCCGATCACCGTCGTCTTGCCGGCGCCATTGGGGCCGAGCAGCGCATAGAAATCGCCGGCCGGCATCTCCAGCGAGACGCCTTTCAGCGCCTCTGTGCCGCCGGCATAGGTCTTGCGGAGGCCCTCGATCGCCAGCGCCGGCGCGCCGCCGGCTTCGGGACGGCCCTGCCAGCCGGCCGAGTCGAGGCCACCCTTGGCCGAGCCGGTGTCGATTGCTTCGGTCATCCGTGTTGAGCCGCGAATCGGGAATGCTGCGCCGGAGCAATAGCGCCGGAGCACAGCGCTGGCAAAGGACGGGGCGACCGGCGAGCATTATCGTGATCGCGTTGCGGGTCAGCCTGCCGCGACGTAGTCTCGCCACGATGAGCCTTCGAGCCGCCCTTGACCGATAGAGCCGACATCACCGATCCGGCCGCCATGCAAGAGGCGGCCCGCCAGCCGCACCGACACCGGGGCGCATTGCTGCCCGCGGCCGGCACGCTGGTGATCCGTGAACTCTTCGTCCTTCGCGACATTCGCTGGCTGATCGCCTTGCTGCTGCCGGCAACGGCTTTCATGCTTGCTTTCGACGCCGGATTCTCGACCTTTTTCGGCCGTCCGCTACTGGAACCCTACAACGCCTATATCGCGCTCTCGGAGTATCTCATGCCGGGGCTGGCGACGCTGGTGGCGGTCCTGTCCGTTGCCCGGTCGACCCTGTTGATGACCGAGCCAACAGGCGAGACGGCAATGCGGCCACTGCTCACCACGCCGCTGCCGCTTGCGGTCATCCTTGTTGCCAAGCTCGTCGGCGCGGCGATTGTCGCCGCGGTCTATGCGGCGCTGTTCCTGGCTTTGGCGGAACTGACCGGCGCCGGCCTGCGCCCTGCCGACTGGCTGATTGCGGTGCCGGCCGTCCTCGCCGGCGCCTTCGCGCTGGCGGCAGCGATGCTGGTTCTCACCGCGCTCGTTCGGCCGCTGCGGAGCTACGCCCTTGTTCTGCTGGTGCTGATCCTGCCGGGTTTCGCGGTGTCGTCGGCCTTTTATCCGCTGTGGCAGTTTGGCGATGCCGGCGCATTCCTGTCGGCGGTCGCCGAGGCCAATCCGGTCACCCACGCGGTGGAACTGGTGCGCTTTGCCACCGAGCACCAGCTTGACGAAACCGGCCTGATCGTCGTCGCGGCGCTGGCGATCATTGCGCTCGCGGCCGCGACGATCGTATTCGACCCGCGCTGGCGGCTCTTCGCCTGGCGGAAGGTGACCGACCAGCCCGATCTCCACCGACGCTGACCGGCTACTCCGCGGCGTCCGCTTCAGGCTCCCATTTGAGGATCGGCTTCCGGGCAGCGCGGGTCTCGTCGAGACGGCGCCGCGGCGCCATTGTCGGCGCCGCCTTGAACGGCTCGGCCGGACCGGCTTTCGCGCGCTCGGCGAGATGGCGCATCGTCGCGATGAAGCGATCGAGCTCAACCTTCGATTCCGACTCCGTTGGCTCCACCAGCAGCGCACCGTGGACCACCAGCGGGAAATACATCGTCATCGGGTGGTAGCCTTCGTCGATCATCGCCTTGGCAAAATCGAGCGTGGTGACGCCGGTGCCGTTCAAGAAGGAATCTTCGAACACCACTTCGTGCATGCAAGTGCGGTCGCCATAGGGCTGGCTGAAGACATCGCGGAGGCCGGCACGGATGTAGTTGGCGTTGAGCACCGCGTTCTCCGACGCTTCGCGCGCGCCGTCGGCGCCATGCGAAAGCAGGTAGGAAAGCGCGCGGACCCACATGCCCATCTGGCCGTGGAACGCCGCCAGCCGGCCGAACGGCTTCTCGTCACCGGCAGCGCTCGACTCGTCCTCGACGAGCGTGAGCCGGTCGCCGTCCTTCCTGAGGAACGGGACCGGAGCGAACCGCGCCAGCTGCTCCGACAGCACCACCGGACCGGCGCCGGGACCGCCGCCGCCATGCGGCGTCGACAGCGTCTTGTGGAGGTTGATGTGCATCGCGTCGATGCCGAAATCGCCCGGCCGCACTTTGCCGAGGATCGCGTTGAGATTGGCGCCGTCGCAGTAGAAATAGGCGCCCGCCTCATGCACGGCCTCTGCGATCTCGACGACGTCCGGCTCGAAGAGGCCGGCCGTGTTGGGGTTGGTCAGCATGATCGCCGCGACATGAGGCCCGAGCTTCTCGCGGATGACGGCGGGATCGACCGTGCCGTTCTTCCGCGCCGGGATCGATTCCACCTTGAAGCCGAGCGCCGCCGCGGTCGCCGGATTGGTGCCGTGCGCCGATTCCGGAATAAGCACGGTCGTCCGTGTTTCGCCCTCGCCTTTGGCGAACAGCGCGGCGCGGATCGCCATCATGCCGCAGAGTTCGCCATGCGCGCCGGCCTTGGGGCTGAGCGCGATCGCCGTCATGCCGGTCATCTCGACGAGCCAGTGCGACAGCTGCTCCATCAGTTCGAGTGCGCCGGTGACTGTCGACTGCGGCTGCAGCGGATGAATGTCGGCAAAGCCGGGCAGCCGTGCCATCTTCTCGTTCAGCCGCGCATTGTGCTTCATCGTGCACGAACCGAGCGGATAGACGCCGATATCGATTGCGTAGTTCTGCTTGGAGAGCCGCACATAGTGGCGCAGCGCCTCCGGCTCGGAGAGGCCGGCGAGCCCCAGTGGCTCTTTGCGCGCGTGATTGCCGAGGCGGCTCGGGACGTCTTCCGGCTCCGGCAGGTCGACGCCGGTGACATCGTTGCGGCCGACCTCGAACAGCAGCGGCTCCTCGACGGCGAGGCCGCGATTGCCGGTGAAGGTCTCTGCCGTCTCCGGCTCCTCGGTTTCCTCCGGCGCCGTCGGGCGCGGGCGATCCATGGTCAGCATGGCAGCACCTCGTTGAGCGCTGCGACGAGCCGGTCGCGGTCGTCGTCGGTGTTGAGTTCGGTCGCCGCAAGGACGATGAGATCGCCGAGCTCCGGCCGGTCGGGCTCGAGCCGGCTCACCGGAACGCCGGCGAGAATGCCCTTGTCGGCAAGCGTCTCGACGAGCTTCGCAGCCTCGCAGTCAACGCGGATCGTGATCTCGTTGAAGAAGCTGTCGTTGAGGACGGTGACGCCGTCGACGGTCGCCAGCGCATCGGCGAGCTTCGCCGCGGCGACATGGTTGAGCCGCGCCAGGCGCTCTAGGCCGGTGCCGCCGAGGAGACCGAGATGGATCGAGAAGGCGAGCGCGCAAAGACCGGACGACGTGCAGATGTTCGACGTCGCCTTGTCACGGCGGATGTGCTGCTCGCGCGTCGACAGGGTCAGCACGAAGCCGCGCGTGCCGTCGGCGTCGACGGTCTCGCCGCAAAGCCGTCCCGGCATCTGGCGGATGAACTTCTCACGCGTTGCAAGGATCCCGACATAGGGGCCGCCGAAAGAGAGCGCATTGCCGAGCGACTGGCCTTCGCCGGCGACGATGTCGGCCCCTTGCGCGCCCGGCGACTCGATCGCTCCGAGCGAGACGATCTCGGTCACCACGGCGACCAGCAGCGCGCCATGCTCATGGCAAGCCTCTGCGATCGGACGAAGGTCGATCAGCTCGCCATAGAAGGACGGCGACTGCACCACCACACAGGCGGTGTCGTCGTCGATCCGCGAGATGATGTCCTCGGCTGCGGTGATCGCCGGCGGCAGCACCTCGATGGCACCGGACGACATCTCCGCCATTGTCACTGTCGTATCGCGATAATGCGGGTGCAGCGTGCCGGAGAGGATCGCCTTGCCGCGCCGCGTCACCCGGCGCGCCATCAGCACGGCCTCGGCCGTCGCGGTCGAGCCGTCATACATGCCGCCATTGGCGACATCCATTCCGGTCAGTGTCGCGACCTGGGTCTGGAACTCGAACAGCGTCTGCAGCGTGCCCTGGCTGATCTCGGGCTGGTAGGGCGTGTAGGCGGTGAGGAACTCCGACCGCTGGATCAGATGGTCGACGCTCGCCGGAACGTGATGGCGATAGGCACCGGCGCCGACGAAGAACGCCGCGTCGCGGCCGGCAAGGTTCCGGGACGCCAGCGCCGACAGATGGCGCTCGACCGCCATCTCGCCCTGTCCGAGCGGAACGTCGGCGAGGCCCTCGAGCCGCGCGGCGGCCGGGACGTCGGCATAGAGATCGTCAATGGTGGCGGCGCCGATCTGCGCCAGCATGGCGTCGCGATCGGCCTCGCTATGCGGGAGATAGCGCAAGGCTCAGTGCTCCGTTTCCGTGTCTCACCGGTTCCCTACGAACCGGTCGGGAATAAGGTTCAATCGGCGTCGGCGAGATGGGCCTTGTAGGCCCCATCATCCATCAGGCCGTCGAGCTCCGACGGGTCGTCGAGCTTCAGCTTGAAGAACCACGCGCCATTCTCGGCCTCGCGGTTCACCATTCCGGGGTCGTCGCCGAGGCCGTCATTGACGGCAACCACTTCGCCGGAGACGGGGGCGTAGACTTCGCTCGCCGCCTTGACCGACTCCACCACCGCGGCGATGTCGCCCTTCTTCAACTGCTTGCCGACCTCGGGAAGCTCGACGAAGACGATGTCGCCGAGCTGTTCCTGAGCATACCCCGAGATGCCGACGGTCGCCTCGCCGCCATCTGCGGAGATCCACTCATGCTCCTTGGTGAAATGCTTCGTCATCCGCCAAACCCTTCGCGTGTCGCAGGCCTAGCCCCGTCGATAATAGCGATGCGGCACAAAGGGAAGTGCCGCCACCGCCGCATCGATCCGTCGCCCCCGCACTTCGATGGCGACGGCCTGACCGACATCGTCATAGCCGATTTCGACATAACCCATCGCGATCGGGCGCTCGACGCTCGGGCCGAACCCGCCGGAAGTGACGGTGCCGATGACCGAGCCGTCCGGCGCCAGAATGACCGCGCCCTCGCGCACCGGCTGGCGGCCGTCGACGGCAAGGCCGACCCGCTTGCGGGACGGGCCGTCGACAAGCTCATCGAGGATGCGGTTGGCGCCCGGAAAATCGCCGGCGAGCCGGCGCGCCTTGCCGATCGCGAAGCCGAGATCGGCTTCCACCGGCGTCGTGGTCTCGTCGATGTCATGGCCATAGAGCGGCAGCCCGGCCTCAAGCCTGAGCGAATCCCGCGCTCCGAGGCCGATCGGCGCAACCTCGGGCTCGGCCAGAAGCGCGCGCGCCACGGTCTCTGCTTCATCGCCCGCGAGGTAGATCTCGAAGCCGTCCTCGCCGGTGTAGCCGGAGCGCGAGGCGTAGCAGTCGATCCCGTCGAAGCTAATCGCCGCAACGTCCATGAATCCGAATTCGGCGACGTCGGCATGGCGCGCCATCACCTCCGCCGCCTTCGGCCCCTGCAAAGCGAGCATCGCGCGGCCTTCCGGCATGTCGAGCG
>CAZSXA010000003.1:0-37644 GCA_964611195.1 uncultured Bauldia sp. | reverse complement strand
TACTATGTCGTCGCGCACTTCCACTATGTGCTGTCGCTGGGTGCCGTCTTCGCGATCTTCGCTGCCTGGTACTACTGGTACCCGAAGATGACCGGCTACACCTACAACGAGACCCTCGGGAAGGTGCACTTCTGGCTGATGTTCATCGGTGCGAACATCACCTTCTTCCCGCAGCACTTCCTGGGTCTTGCCGGTATGCCGCGCCGCTACGTCGACTATCCGGACGCCTTCGCCGGCTGGAACGCGGTGTCGTCCTACGGCTCCTACATCTCGTTCGCCGGTGTCCTGGTGTTCCTTTGGGCGGTGTTCCAGGGCTTTGCGCGGAAGCGCGCCGCCGGCGCCAATCCTTGGGGCGAGGGTGCCACCACCCTCGAATGGAAGGTCGCCTCGCCGCCGCCGTTCCACACCTGGGAGACGCTGCCGCGGATCAAGTAGCTTGAAGGCGGCGGCCCCTCTCGGCCGCCGCCGGCTTCCCGCCGGCACGTGGTGCGATTGATGGCCTACGTCGACAAACTCGAACCGACACTGGACCAGGAAGGCCCGACCGTCTCCGCCGCCGACGTCGGAGACTACATCGCCCTCCTGAAACCGCGCGTGATGTCGCTCGTCGTCTTCACAGCGCTTGTCGGGCTGCTTGTTGCGCCGGGCGGAATCAACCCGGTTATGGCGGCGATATCGATCCTTGCCGTTGCCGTTGGAGCCGGCGCCTCCGGTGCGCTGAACATGTGGTACGATGCCGATATCGATGCCGGCATGGCCCGCACCAGCGAGAGGCCCATTCCTGCCGGGCGGGTCACCAGACAGGAAGCGCTCGCCTTCGGCATCGTCCTTTCGGTCGGCTCGGTCGCGCTGCTCGGCCTAGCGGCGAACTGGCTCGCCGCTGGATTGCTGGCCTTCACGATCTTCTTCTACGCCGTCATCTACACGATGATCCTGAAGCGCTGGACGCCGCAGAACATCGTCATCGGCGGCGCTTCGGGCGCGTTGCCGCCGGTGATCGGCTGGGCCGTCGTGACGAACTCCGTCGGCATCGAAAGCCTGATTCTGTTCGGCATCATCTTCCTCTGGACGCCGCCGCATTTCTGGGCGCTCGGTCTGCTGAAGGCCGACGACTATCGCAATGTCGGCGTTCCGATGCTGCCGGTTACTGCCGGCCCGGCGGCGACCGCGCGGCAGATTCTTGCCTATTCCGTCCTTCTGGTGCCGATCGGCGCTGCGCCCGCCTTTGTCGGCCTGGCGTCACCGGCCTTCGGTATCATCGCCGCCGCTCTTGGCGCGATCATGGTGTGGCGGTCGATCCCGGTTCTGCGTAGCGGCGGGCGCGATCGCGCGGCGGCCGGCCGGCTCTTCGGCTACTCGCTGCTCTACCTGTTCCTTGTCTTCGCCGTGCTGCTCGTCGATCGCGGCATCAGTCAGCTGGGGTGGTTCGGTTGATCGTGGCTGAAGCCGACCGCCCGCGCCCACAGCAGCTGACACCCGAACAGGAGCGTCGGCGGCGAAACCGTTCGATCGCCCTGGCGGTTGCGCTCGCAGCGCTGGTTCTGATCATGATTGCGATCACCCTGGTCCGCGGACCGGATACGGTGATCAGGCCGATCTGACCATGGCGACCGACACCCAAATGGCAGCCAATCGCTCCGGTGCGGGGCGGAAGCGCATGACCGCCTTCATCGCCGGCGGCGTGGTGCTCGGCATGGTCGGCATGGCCTTCGCCGCTGTGCCGCTCTATGAGCTCTTCTGCCAGGTCACCGGATATGGCGGCACCACGCAGCGTTCCGACAATCTGTCGGATGAGGTGCTCGACCGCGTAGTCACCATCCGCTTTGATTCCAACACCGACTCGGCGCTCGGCTGGGAGTTCAGGCCAGCGCAGCGCGAGGTTCAGGTGCGCGTCGGCGAGCCGGCGGAAGTCAACTACGTTGCCACCAATCTCGGCGACGAGGCGGTGACGGGCACGGCCAGCTTCAACGTCGCGCCATCGCTCGTCGGCGCGTACTTCATGAAGGTCGAGTGCTTCTGCTTCACCGAGCAGACGCTGGCGGGGGGCGAATCGGTCGAGATGCCAGTGTTGTTCTATATCGACCCGCAAATCGCCGACGATCCGAATTTGGATTACGTCGATACGATCACTTTGTCCTATACCTTCTTCCGGACATCTGGTGCACAACCCGATGGTCCGGTCGCGCAGAATGCCGTCGGAGGAGACGGGTAAGCAAAGGCCCGTTGGGGCGGGGAAGCCGGAAGGGACCGGCCGATCGAGTGGAGAAAAGAATGGCGGACGCGCACACGAAGCAACACGACTATCACTTGGTCAATCCGAGCCCATGGCCCGCCGTAGGCGCGATCTCGGCGTTCGTTCTGGCCATCGGCTTCATCATGTTCATGAACGGCGACAACAACGGCAGTTGGACGCTGTTCGGCATCAATCCGGGCACGCATCAGGTGCTGTGGCTGGTGCCCGGCTTCCTTGGCGTCTTCTACACGATGTACGTCTGGTGGCGGGACGTCATCAAGGAAGCCAATACGGGCTATCACACGCCGGTCGTTCAACTGCATCTCCGCTATGGCATGATCCTGTTCATCGCCTCGGAGGTCATGTTCTTCGTGGCGTGGTTCTGGGCGTTCTTCGACGCCAGCCTGATGACCGACGCCGTTTCGATCGATGCCGCGACCGGTGATCTCGTCGGTCAGGTCGCGCGGGTCGAGGAGACGGGCGGGATCTGGCCGCCGGAAGGCACGGAGGTTTTCGACCCGTGGCACTTCCCGCTGCTCAACACGCTGATTCTGCTGACGTCGGGCACGACCGTCACCTACGCCCACCACGCGCTGCTTCACAACAACCGGCGCGGTCTGATCTGGGGTCTGGGCGCGACGATCATCCTTGGCATGATCTTCAGCGCCGTTCAGGTCTACGAGTATGCCTCCGCCGCGTTCGACTACTCGACGCAGTATGACGGCAACATCTACGGCTCGACCTTCTTCATGGCGACCGGGTTCCATGGTGCCCACGTCCTCATCGGCACAATCTTCCTGATCGTGTGCTGGTTCAGGGCGAGAGCAGGCCATTTCACGCCGCAGCAGCATTTCGGCTTCGAGGCAGCGGCCTGGTACTGGCACTTCGTCGACGTGGTCTGGCTGTTCCTCTTCGTCTTCGTCTACGTTTGGGGCGGCTGGAACGGCGTCTACCACTAGAGCTTCGGCGGCGGCCGCGGGTTCTTCCCGCGGCCGCTGTCCAATGGAGCGGCATGACTTCAATTGAACAATCCGGGCGCAGCCCGGTTTCAAACGCCGTTCGTGGTCGTTGCCCTCGTTGCGGCGAGGGCAGGCTCTTCAAGGGCTTTCTCGACCTTGCGCCGTCATGTGACCATTGCGGTCTCGACTATGGTGCGGCAGATGCCGGCGACGGCCCGGCGGTCTTCATTGTCCTGATCGTCGGGTTCATTGTCGTCGGACTGGCGCTTGCCATCGAGTTCACCGTTGGCTGGCCCTATTGGCTCCACGCGGTGGTCTGGGCTCCGGTGATCATCGGCCTCTCCCTCGGCATGCTTCGGCCGCTGAAGGGCTGGTTCGTCGGCATGCAGTATCGCCACAAGGCCGCCGAAGGACGGCTGGCGGAGGACTAGTGGACTCATGACAGATCGTCCGCCGGCGCGGCGCGAACGGCGCGGGCTCCTCATCGGGCTCGCCCTGGTCGGCTTCGTCATCCTCTGCGGCCTCGGCACCTGGCAGGTCCAGCGCCTGGCGTGGAAAGAAGACCTGATCGCCCGCGTCGAGGAGCGGACCGATCTCACGCCCATACCGGCGCCACCCCCCGAAACCTGGCAAGGCATCGACTATGATGACCTCGACTATCGTCCGGTCGAAGTCACCGGTCGCTTCTTGCACGACCAGGAGATTCACACCTATGCGGCGCTCTCCGACCCGGCCGGCCCCGAGGGCGGGCAGGGCTATTTCGTCCTGACGCCGCTGGAGACGTCCGAAGGTTGGCACGTGATCGTCAATCGCGGCTTCGTTCCGGAGGACAACAAGGATCCGGCGACGCGGGAGCCGGGTCAGATCGGGGGCGAGGTCGCGACCACCGGGCTCCTCCGCCCGCCACAGGGGCGCAATCTCTTCACGCCCGCTGACGATCCGGAGGGCAATGTCTGGTTCACGCGCGACCCCGGGCGGTTCGCGCCCTACCTCACTGTCGACGAGACCAGCCTTGCTCCATACTACATCGACGCCGCGTTCGATCCCGAGCTGCCTGGTGGCCTGCCCCAGGGCGGCGAGACGACGGTCAGTTTCCCGAACAACCACCTGCAATATGCGGTGACCTGGTTCGGTCTGGCTGCAGTGCTGGCGGTGATGGCCGTTCTACGTCTGCGGGCAATGGAACGGCGCCGGCGGCGGGACGAGGAGGCCTCAGGCGTGCCCGGCGCCTGAGGAGAGCATCGCCGGATTGATGCCGAGCTCGGCCAGCGCCGTCTCGTATTTGCTCTCGAGGTTGGGGTCGAAGATGAGGTCCGGCCTTGCCGGGCAATGCAGCCAGCCATTGGCCGCCAGTTCTTCGTCGAGTTGGCCGGGCCCCCAGCCGGCATAGCCGAGCGCGAGAAGCGACCTTGCCGGTCCGTCGCCGGAGGCGATGGCGCGCAGGATGTCGAGCGTCGCCGTGAGGCACATCTCGCCGTCGATCAGCATGGTCGAATTGTCGATCACATAGTCGGCGCTGTGGAGCACGAAGCCGCGCCCGGTCTCCACCGGCCCGCCGCGATGGACGATGATCGAGGTCGCGTCGGGAAGGCTGATCTCGCTCTCGGGAGCGATGTTGAGGCGCGACAGCACCTCGGGAAACGTCAGCTGCGGGACAGCCTCGTTGATGCGGATACCCATCGCGCCTTCCGGCGAATGGGCGCACAGGTAGATGACCGCGCGGTCGAAGCGCGGGTCGCCCATGCCTGGCATGGCGATCAGAAGCTGGCCGTCCAGGTAGCCGCCGTCGGGATCTTCGACGTCGATCATGCGTGGAAGAGTAGCACGCGGAGGCCGATTGGAAACCGTCAACCATGGCAGTGCCTCACGTGAAAATGAGGCGCTCCGGGCGTTCGGGCACGTTAGGACTGCGCCATGTACGAACGTCACAGAGCCAGCGCGATCTTGGCCGCCGGGGTCCTGGCCGGGGCACTTGCAGCGGCGCCCGCAAACGCCCGCATCGGCGAATGGGTCGGGTCGGATATCGTCGATATCCGTCTTGTCGCCACCGACCTTGCCGACGGCGCGCCGCAGGCAGCGATCGAGATTGTCCTCGAGCCCGGCTGGAAGACCTACTGGCGTACGCCGGGCGAGGGCGGGTTGCCGCCGGTCTTCGACTTCTCCGCCTCGCGCAATCTCGGCTCCGTCGAGGTGAGCTACCCGGCGCCCATGCGCTACAATGATGGCTATACGGTCACCAATGTCTATGAGGGCCGCGTGATCCTCCCGCTCGCGATCACGCCGACGGTCGACGCCGTTCCCGTTACGGTCGACGTGATTTTCGATCTCGGCGTGTGCGAGACGATCTGCATTCCGCTTCGTGTCGAGACATCGGTCACGTTCAGCGCCGGCGAGATCGACGAGGAGGCGCTGGAGATCATCGAGGAAGGTGCGGCACGGCTGCCGACGGAACCGGTTCCCGGCGCATTCGCGGTAACGGAAGTGAGCGCTGCGGAAGGTGGCAGCGGATTCCACGCCGACGTCGTCGTGCCGCAGGGCTTCGGTACTGAGCTCTTCGTCGAAGGGCCGGAAGGCTGGATCCCGATTCCGCCGCATCAGATCGACCGCGACGGCAACCGACTCACCTTCGCCTTCGGCTTCGATCGCCCGGAGGGCGCAGACACCACGGGCACGTCGGTCACCTTCACTTTGGTTTCCGGCGGCGACGCCATCGAGCAGGATTTCGTTCTGCCCTAGCGCGGCAGGAACCCTGCCATCCCCTGACGTGCGAGTTCGTCGGCGCGTTCATTGCCCTCCGTGCCGGCATGCCCGCGGACCCAGTGCCACGTCACGTTGTGACGCTCGGTGGCGGCATCGAGCCGCTGCCACAGATCGACATTCTTCACCGGCTTCCGATCTGCGGTTCGCCAGTCGTTGCGCTTCCAGTTCGCCATCCACTGGGTGATCCCGCCGCGGACGTATTGCGAGTCGGTATAAAGGTCGACGTCGGCCGCCCGGGTCAGCGCTTCGAGCGCCGCCGCGGCGGCGGTCAGCTCCATGCGGTTGTTGGTGGTCTGGGCCTCGCCGCCGGTGAGCTCGCGCTCATGTCCGTTCCACCGCAGCAGCGCCCCCCAGCCCCCCGGCCCGGGATTGCCGGAACAGGCGCCGTCGGTCCAGATCTCGACCCGCGCGCTCAAAGGGAGAAGCCGTAGGCCGCGGCAGATTCGGCGTCGCGGTGAAAGCGGAGACGTGCGTGGAACTCCATTGGGTCCTTCGGCACGACCAGAGCGCCCTCCGGCACGCTCAGCCAGTCATTGAGCCGGGTTAGCAGAAACCGGAACGCGGCGCCGCGAGCAAGCAGCGGGAGTGCCTCGATCTCCTCCTGCCCCAAAGGTCTGACCGCCGCGTAGCCGTCGAGCAGCGCCTTGCCCTTGGTCACGTTGAAGGAGCGGTCGGCTTCGAAGCACCAGGCGTTGAGGCAGATCGCAAGGTCGTAGGCGAACATGTCGTTGCACGCGAAATAGAAGTCGATGAGCCCTGAAAGCTCTTCGCCGAGAAAGAAGACATTGTCCGGAAATAGGTCGGCGTGGATGACGCCCTGCGGCAGGCCGGACGGCCAACGCGCGCGCAAGTGCTCCATCTCATCCGCAATATCTTCGGCCAGTCCGACGCGGACATCGTCGGCGTGGTCGGCGGTGGCGGCGACAAGTCGCGCCCAGCCGTCGAGCGCGAGCGCGTTGCGACGCCGGACCTCGAAATCCGCGGCAGCCAGATGCAGTCGCGCGAGCGCGGCGCCAACCGCCGTGCAGTGCTGGCGACGCGGGCGACGAATCCAGACGCCCTGCAGGAAGGTGATGATTGCCGCCGGACGATCGGCGAGCCGGCTATGGAGCCGTCCGTCGCGATCGGCCACCGCAGTCGGACAGCGTTCTCCGCGTGCCGAGAGATGATTCATCAGGCCGAGGAAGAAAGGGAGGTCGGACTCCTCGACGCGCTTCTCGTAGAGCGTCAGGATGAAGGGCCCGCTGTCGGTGACGAGGAGGTAGTTCGAGTTCTCGACGCCTTCGGCGATGCCCTTGAACGACAGCACCTTTCCGAGATCGTAGCCGGCGACGAAAGCTTCGAGTTCGTCCTCGCCGATCTCGGTATAGACTGCCACCGCTGCGCGCTAGCTGGCGCGAAGCTCGCGCGGGAGGCCGAAGACGATCGGCTCCTCGGCGGTCGTCACGAGTCGGGTCTTGATGTCGAAGCGTTCGGCAAACGCGGCGATGACCTCCTCGACCAGCACCTCCGGCGCAGACGCCCCGGCCGAGATGCCGATCCGCGCGCAGTCCTCGAACATTGCGAGATCGAGTTCGGCGGCGGTCTGTACCAGGACTGCGATAGGGCACCCGGCGCGCTCGGCGACTTCCCGAAGGCGCTGCGAATTGGAGGAGTTCGGCGCACCGACCACGACCATCGCGTCGACATCCGGCGCCACCTCCCGCACCGCCTGCTGGCGGTTGGTGGTGGCGTAGCAGATGTCTTCCTTGTGTGGGCCCACGATCTCGGGGAAGCGGCGCTTCAGCGCTTCCACGATCTCGGCCGTGTCATCGACGGAAAGCGTCGTCTGCGTCACATAGGCGAGCGCTTCCGGCGAACGCGGCTCGACGGTCTCGGCATCGGCGACGGTCTGCACAAGCTGTATTGCGCCCTCGGGCAGCTGGCCCAGCGTGCCGTCGACCTCTGGATGGCCGGCATGGCCGACGAGGATGACCTCTCGGCCGCGCTTGTGATGGATCTCGGCCTCGCGGTGCACCTTGGTGACGAGTGGGCAGGTCGCGTCAATGTGGAAGAGGTTACGGTCGGCGGCCGCCGCCGGCACCGATTTGGCGACACCGTGGGCGGAGAAGATCACCGGCTGCGATGTCTCTGGGATCTCGTCGAGTTCCTCGACGAACACGGCACCCTTCTCGCGGAGCGTGTCGACCACGAAGCGGTTGTGCACGATCTCGTGCCGCACATAGACCGGGGCGCCATAGCGCTCGAGTGCGAGCTCGACGATCTGGATCGCCCGATCGACCCCGGCGCAGAACCCGCGCGGACTGCAGAGGACGATCTCGAGGGGCGGCTTCACATTGGTATTCATCAATAGGAGTGCCTTTGCACTGGCTCAGGCGGGAATGGCGTTTTCGCGCAGGAGGAGCTTCGACGCGTTATTTGCGCTCATGGGTGCCCCATATAGGTAACCCTGCCCGAACTCACATCCAAGGTCGGCGAGTTCTGCGGCCTCTTCCTCCGTTTCGATCCCCTCGGCCACGACCTCCATCGACAGGTCGTGGGCGAGGTCGACGACTGCGCGAAGGATGATTTCGCGGGCGCCGGTAACCTGACCGCGCACGAAGCTCTTGTCTATCTTCAGCGTGTCGAATGGGAAACGCTGGAGGTAGGAGAGCGAGGAATAGCCGGTACCGAAATCGTCGAGCGAGAGGCCGGCGCCGAGCTCGCGGAGCCGGCCGAGCATACGGGCGCTCCGCTCCGGGTTCTCCATGACGATGCTCTCGGTGAGCTCGATCTTCAAGGATCCGCGATCGACGTTGGAGCGGACGAGCACCGACTTCACGTCCGAGATCAGGTCGTGCCGAAGCAATTCGCGGCTGGAGATGTTGAGGCTGACGAACAGCGGCGCCGAGATGCGCGTTTCGTGCTGCCAGTCGGAAAGCTGCCGCGTCGCGCGCTCCAGCACGAACACGCCGAGCTGTGAGATCAGCTGGCTGCGCTCGGCCATCGGCACGAACTCCGACGGGGCGATCCGGCCGTGCTTCGGATGGTCCCAGCGGGCGAGCGCCTCGAACCCGGCGATCGTGTTGTCATAGAGGCGCACGACCGGCTGATAGACGACCTTGATTTCTTCACGGGCGAGAGCGCGCTTGAGGTCGGCCTCAAGATTGGTGAGGTCCGTACCGACGCGGCGAAGAGCCGGGCGGAAGGCCTCGATGCGGTCCCCGCCTTCACGCTTGGCTTGGTACATGCCAATCTCGGCCTCTTTCAGGAGGCCCTCGGCCGTCGGCCGGCCCTGCTTGTCGTCAGGAGTGGCGACGCCGATCGAGACGGTCGGCACGATCTCGCGTTCACCGAAGCCGATCGGCGAGCGGACCGCGCGACGGATCGATTCGGCGAAAGCCGCGATCTGGCCAGGGCCCTTTTCGGAAAGGAGGATGACGCCGAACTGGTCGCCGGTGATGCGCGCCAGCGTGTCGAGCGGCTTCACCAGCCGCGACAGACGCCGCGACACGGTGAGAAGCACCGAGTCGCCGACCGGGATTCCGTAGGTCTCGTTGAGCTCTCTGAACGAGTCGAGGTCGACGAGGATGACCGATGGCGACAGCGAACGCTCCTCGGTCGCGCGCGTCAGCGCCGCGTCAAGCCGGTCGAGGAAGAGTTGCCGGTTCGGCAGGCCGGTCAGATGATCGCGGATCGAATCGTGCAGCAGGCGTTCTTCCGCGATCCGGCTGTCGGTGATGTCGAACAGCGTCCCGACGCAGCGCAGCACTTCGCGGTCGGCGCCGAGGACGGGGCGGGCGCGCAGCAGGAACCAGCGATAGTGCCCGTCCTCGGCACGCAACCGGAACTCCTGATTGAGCCGTCCGCGCCGGACCTCCACGATCGCGTCGAGGAGGGTGCGGAACCGCTCGCGGTCGGTGGGATGCATGTGCTCGATCCAGTCGACCGAATTGCCGGTGAGGCGACCGGGCGGCAGTCCGAGCAAGTCTTCCGCCTCGCGGCTGACCGTGATGCGGTCGCGCTCGACGTCCCAGTCCCAGATGACATCGCCGGCGCCCAGAAGCGCCAGCGCCCGCCTTTCGGTTTCGTCGATCGGGCCTTGCGCAACGCCACCCCCGGCGAAGGCGTGCTGCATCACCGTGAAGCCGATGAGGAGGACAACCAGCACCAGGCCGGCAGCGAGTGCAGGCTGGACGAGGTCGCCGGAGAGCGCTCCGGTAACGGTGAGGCCGGCGGTGGCGACCCAGATCAGCAGCAGGAACCATGTCGGAATCAGCATCACCGCGCGATCGAATCCACGGATCGATAACAGGGCGATCAGTGCGAATCCGGTGGCGACGGTCAGGCCGAAGGAGAAGCGTGCGATACCGGCGGCCAGCGAAGGCTCGACGACCGCAATCCCCAGCACCGCGACCAGCCCGACGAGCCAGGCGATGGTGAGATGGGAGTATCGGACATGCCAGCGGCCGAGATGGAGATAGGTGTAGGTGAAGATCACCAGCGCCGCGGCGAGCAGCACCTCGGCCGCCGCCCGCCACGACTGGTCGTCGCCCGGCTGAAGCTGCGCCACACGGTTCCAGAATCCGAAATCGATCGTGAGATAGATCAGTACCGCCCAGGCGAGCGCCGCGGTCGCCGGGAACAGCGCCGTTCCGCGGATGACGAAGACAATCGTGAGGAGGAGCGCCAGCAGCCCCGAAATGCCGAGGACGATGCCACGGAACAGCGTGTAGCTATTGACCGCGTCGCGATAGGCGTCGGCTTCCCAAAGCTGAAGCTGTGGCAGGTCGGGCGTCCGCAGTTCGACAACGAACGTCGTGATCGAACCGGGGTCGAGCGTCAGTCGGTAGATGTCGGCTTCCTGGCTTGGTTCGGCGATCGGCCGGTGATTGCCGCTGCTCGACACCGCGACGATACGCGTGCCGCCGAGATCGGGGCCGAACAGGCCGGAGCGTGCGAGCCGGAAATGCGAGGCGACGAGCAGACGCTCGATCTGCTGGTCACTGTTGTTGGCGAGCGCAAAGACCGCCCAATGATAGAGTGGACCGTTGCCTTCAGCCGGCACCTCGAGGCGGCGGATGATGCCGTCCGCGCCCGGTGCCGAGGACGTCTCGATCTCGGGGTCGTCGCTGGTTGCGAAGTCAGCCGCCGGCACCAGGTCCAGCGTCCTGCCGTCGAGCGGGACCGCGACCGTGTCGAAGGCATGGGCAGCGGACTGGATCGCCACCAACGCAGCCAACGCCGTGGCCAAGACCTTCAACCAGCGCAACGACGCGCACCCTCCTTAGAGCGAACCGGATGGCGGCATTGTGTAGTGAATGCCGCCGGGCTGAACAACACGCGATCGGGCCGCGCTAGCGGTTCATCCGCTCGTCGCCGGTGACAATCGCGAACAGGAGATGATCCTGCCACCGCCCGTCGATGCAAAGATAGCTCCGAGCGTAGCCTTCCCGGGAGAATCCGGTTTTTTCAAGAAGGCGGATCGAGGCGGCGTTGCTGGGAAGGCAAGCCGCCTCGAGGCGGTGGAGGCGCAGCGTCTGAAAGGCGAATGCGATCGTCGCCCTGAGCGCATCCGTCATGAAGCCCCGCCGCGCGTGGCGTTCGCCGATCCAGTAACCCACCGCGGCGGATTGCGTCACGCCGCGCTGGATGTGGGAGACCGTCAGGCCGCCGAGAAGCTGCGTTTCGTCGGCAGAAAACAGGAAGAAGGGATAGCCGCTGCCTTCGCGGATTTCCCGTTGGTAGCGCTTCAGTCGCCGGCGATAGCCGAGCCGGGTCAGCTCGTCCGACGTCCACACCGGCTCCCATGGTTCCAGGAAGCGGCGGCTGGCGGCGCGAAGCTCCGCCCATTGCGGATAGTCGGCCAGCGTCGGGAAGCGCAGCACCACCCGGTCGCCTCGGATGGGCGGCGGCGCGCCTTGTGGCGACAGGGGGCGGAGGAATGCCATCGCGGCCTCAGGCGGCTGCCGGCGAGCCGAGGCGGCTCGCGACATCGTCCACCGACAACAGGCCGTCGATCGGCCCGATTGACGCCAGCGTCGGCGTGGTCCCGGTGAATATCTCGCCGGCGAGTGCCCGCGCCTTGTCGACAGTCACCTCTTCCACCTTCGCAACGACCTCGTCCATCGGGATCACCCGTCCGAACAGCTGCATGTGGCGTGCCATCTGACCGGCCCGCGCCGACGGGCTTTCCAGCGTCATGACGAGGTTGGCGCGCACCTGAGCCTTTGCCCGCGCGATCTCCTCTTCGCTGAGATCGTGAGCCGCACGCTCGATCTCGCCGAGGATCACCGGCATCAACTCGGGAACGGCGCTTTCGCCGGTCGCCGCGTGCACGCCGAAGACGCCGCCATCGGCGAACGCCCAATGGAAGGAGTAGATCGAGTAGCAGAGACCCCGGCGCTCGCGAACCTCCTGGAACAGCCGGGAGGACATGCCGCCGCCGATTGCCGTGGCGAGAATCTGTGCGGCAAAGTAGTCCGGCGAGGTGATCGCCCGGCCGCCGAAGCCGAGGAGGATCTGCGCCTCCATGAGGTCGCGGCGTTCGCGGCGGTCGCCGCCGGCATAGCGCGCCGGGTCGGGTTTCGGCGGCGCGTCGCTGGCGAGCCCGGCAAGCCCCTCGGTCGCGAGCTCGACGAGCCGGTCGTGTTCGACGGCGCCAGCGGCGGAAACAATCATCGCCGGCCCGTGATAGTTCCGCTCAAGATAGCCGATCACCGACTGACGGGTGAACGAGCGCACCGAATCGGAGGTCCCGAGGATCGGCCGGCCGAGCGCCTGGCCCGGGAACGCGGTCTCGGTGAAGTAGTCGTAGACGAGCTCCTCGGGCGTATCGAGGGCTGCGCCGATCTCCTGGACGATCACGTTCTGCTCGCGGCGCAGCTCTTCCGGGTCGAACGAGGAATTGCGGAGAATGTCGGTGAGGATGTCCATCCCGAGCGCCACGTCGTTCTTCAAAACGCGCGCGTGATAGGTGGTCGTCTCGACGCTGGTCGATGCGTTCAGCTCGCCGCCGACCGACTCGATCTCCTCCGCGATCGCGATGGCGTTTCGCCGAGGCGTTCCCTTGAACGCCATGTGCTCCAAGAGATGGGCGATGCCGTGCTCGTCGCTTCGCTCGCCGCGTGATCCGGCGTTGACCCATATCCCGAGCGCTGCGCTCTCGAGGTGGTCCATCTGGTGGCTGACCACCACCGGACCGAAGGGAAGGGTCGTTACCCGTACCGACATGTACTCTCAGGCCTCCATCCTTGCTGCGCGCGCGTGATCCATGATGTGACGCTCGACGGCGCCGACATCCGCGGCGATCTCGGTGAACAATTCCTCGCGGTCGAAGAGCGCGGCGAGGGCGGCGGGACGCTCCGGCGGATAGCCGACGACGCTCTCGACCGCATCGGGGAACTTTGCAGGATGCGCCGTCGCCAGCGTGACCAGCGGCGCTTCTGACCGCATCCGACCGGCGACGGAGAGCGCCACCGCCGTGTGGGGGTCGGCGAGGTAGCCGGCATCGTCGAGCGTCCGGCTGAGCGCCTCGGCCATTGCCGCCTCGTCGGCGCTGCCGGCGGTGAAGTCCTGCTTGATCGCGGCAAGCGCGGGCCCGTCGATATCGAAGGCGCCGCTCTGTTTCAGGCGCTCCATTGCGGTCGAGACCGCTTCGCCGTCGCCTTTCGAGGCCTCCCACAGCAGGCGCTCGAAATTGGACGAGATCTGAATGTCCATCGACGGCGAGGTGGTCGGCACCACGTCGCGCACCTCGTAGCGGCCGCTCTCAAGCGTCCGGGCCAGGATGTCGTTGCTGTTGGTGGCTATCGCAAGCTGTTCCAGCGGCAGGCCCATCCGGCTCGCGACATGGCCTGCATAGATGTCGCCGAAATTGCCCGTGGGAACGCAGAACGCCGTCGCGCGGGCCGGCGCCCCGAGCGCGGCCGCCGCGACGAAGTAGTAGGTCACCTGCGCCACGATTCGCGCCCAGTTGATCGAGTTGACGGCCGCGAGCGAGACCTCGTCCCGCAACGCCGGCTTGGCGAACAGCGCCTTCACCAGCGCCTGGCAGTCGTCGAACGAGCCGTCGACGGCAAGGGTGTGGACATTGGCATCGCCGGCCGTGGTCATCTGCCGGCGCTGGACCTCGGAGATCCGGCCATTGGGAAAGAGGACGAAGAGGTCTATCCGGTCCGCGCCTCGGAAAGCCTCGACGGCCGAGCCGCCGGTATCCCCCGAAGTCGCCACGACGATCGTCGCGCGCTCGTCCCGTTCGGCCAGGACATGGTCCATCAGCCGTGACAGGAGCTGCATCGCGAGGTCCTTGAACGCGTAGGTCGGCCCGTGGAAAAGCTCGAGCAGCCATCGATTGGTGCCGAGTTGGACAAGCGGCGTCACCGCCGGATGGCGAAAGCCGGCATAGGCCTCCGAGCAGATAAGACGGAGCGTCTCCGGCTCGATCTCGCCCTCGCAGAAGGGCGCCGCGATCTCGGTGGCGACGTCGGCATAGGGCGTCGAGGAGAAGGCGGCGATACGCTGAGGCGTGATGCTCGGCCAGGAAACGGGCACGTAAAGACCGCCATCCGGCGCCAGGCCGGTCAGCAGCACGTCGCTGAAACCGGCTTCCGCAGCCCTCCCTCTTGTACTCACATACCGCAATCGAGCGTCCTCGATGGTCTTGTTTGACTGCAACCTAGCACCGTTGCCGCAGCGGCAACAAAGCCGCGCCGAAGCGGTAGATCCTGACGGCCTAGGGGCTGAGCCGGAGCTCCGGCGGCCGGGGCGGTTCGGGGTCCTCGCACCCGGGGCAGAGAACGTCAATCGGCACCGATTCGAGCACCGTCCGGCCTGCCCCCGACCAGTACTGGACGAAGTAGCGGCCGGGATCTTCGGGCGCCCGCCAGGACAGCGTTCCGGATGCCTCCACCCGCATCGCCTGAAGCGGCGCGGTGACGTTGCCGGGGTCGACGAGGCGGATCTCGTCGAAGCGCCCGCCCGGACCGCTCCACGTGATTTCCAGCGCGGCGCCTGGATCGACTTCCTCGACTGCTGAGAGGGTCACCTCGGGCGCGGCGATCGCGATCTCGGTTGCCGCCAGCTGAACTCCGTCGCGACTCATGTAGGCGATCCGGTACGTGCCGGCGATCACGGGCGCGTCGAAGGTAACCGGCTCCTCGAACAGCGGGACGCGGACGCGATCGACCGCGTTGCCTTCTCCGTCGAACAGAACGATCTCGTCACGCATCGCGCCGGGGCCGGTCCACGAGATTGCGAACGTCGCGCCACCGGCGGCGCTCTCCGGGCCGGCGATTGTCGCCTCGCCTGCCGCCACCTCGAACGCGCTCCGCCCGACGACGGCGCCGAGCGGCGCCGACCAGTAGCGAAGTTCGTACATCCCGGGGTTGGTCGGAACCGGGAACGTCGCCTCCGTCTCGACCGCCGCGGCAATCGCCAGCCATTGATCGTCAGCCGCGTCCGAGGCCGCGAAACGGATTTCGTCCTCGGTCGCCATCGGTCCGGCCCAGTTCGCCCGAAGGTCGCTGCCGGCGGTCACCGGCCCGGTGAACTCGAAGGTCGCCACCGGTTCGGTGATCGTGATCTCGGTGAAGGCGAGAACGCTCGAACGCGCATTGCCGCGGATCGCCGGAGCGTCGTCCGCGGACGGAGGCGGGGCGACGAGTCGGACTTCATAGGTGCCTGGCTCGGTCGGGGCGGGCACGGCCATCGCATTGGCGGAGCGGATCGCCTCGACCACCACCGCGGCATCGCCGGGAGTGGTGCCCGGCAAGGCGATTTCAATCGTTTCGCCGCCGCGGCCATCGACCTGCCAGCGGACCGGGATCTCCGCCCCCGCCATGGCGGCGCTTGGCACCTCGATCGTCGGTATGATTTCCGCGACCGGCAGCGGCATCCGCGCCAGGATTGTATCGAGATCGGCGTGGTAGTAGCGGAGCTCGAACGCGCCGACCTCGCTCGGCGCGATCATGTCGACGCTGTCGCCGCTCTCGGGCACTAGCGCGGCTGTCACGAACGCGTCGTCGGGCGAACCGACCCAGGAGATCCGGATCGTGTCGCCGGCAGCGGCGGGTCCGGTGAACTCGATGGCGAACTCCCGTCCCTGGACGACGTCGAACGGGAACGCGATTGTGGCGGTCGGCGGTGGCGGAGGGGGAGGCCCCCACGCCGCCCGCATCACCTGGTCGAGATTGGCGCCGAACGCGGCGGCGTTCTCGGCTTGAAGGAAGACGCCGCCTGTGAGTTCCGCGAAACAGGCGATGTCGGCGACCTCGTTGTCGGGGACGGCGATCCCCAGCACGGAAATCGTCAGGTCGGGCTGAGCGCCGGCAATGGCTGCGACCATCTCGCAGGGGTCCGGCGCGCAATTGTCGGCATTGTCGGTGATGAGAATGATCGTCGCGTCCTCGACGCCCGCGAGCGCGGCGGCAGCGGTCTCGGTGGCCTCGGCGATCGGGCTCCGGCCCAACGACCGCACGCCGGCAGCGGCATCGAGGAACGCATCGACTGGCCCCGGTTCGGCGACCAGTTCGACATCGTTGCAGGCCTCGTCCTGGCGGTGGCCATATGCGACGAGGCCGATCGATAGATTGGAGGGCGCATCGATGAGAACCGTGCCGAGCGCGGCGCGCGCGATGTCGATCTTCGGAACGCCGCCGATCTGCCCGGCCGACGAGCCGGAGCCGTCGAGAATCACGATGATCTCGGCGGCCGACGCCGCTCCCACCGAAACGAGGGTGCCCATCGCGAAGGCGAGCACCCGGAGCAGCCTTCGGCCCCGGCGGCGAAGACGATCGATCATCGGCGGACCCGCTCTGCTGTCGCGGCGTCGACCGTCGGTAGCATCCGCTTAACCATCATTCTCAACGCGGCGTTCACCCTGTTCGGCAAGCATGTCGCTTCGAGGCGCCCCTGCCTCTTCGTAATCGCGTCCGTGAAGGGGCACATGCACATGGCCAATCCAAGGCCGAAGTTGGCCGTTTTGCCGCTCGACCAGATTCTGCGCGGCGATTGCATCGCCGAGCTCGAACGCCTGCCTGCCGGCTCCGTCGACCTCGTCTTCGCCGATCCGCCCTACAATCTCCAACTGGAAGGGCGCCTGACCCGGCCCGACCAGTCGACCGTCGACGGCGTCGACGACGAATGGGACCGCTTCGATTCCTTTGCCGACTACGACGCCTTCACCCGCAGCTGGCTGATGGCAGTGCGCCGAGTGCTGAAGCCGGACGGCGCGCTCTGGGTGATCGGCTCCTACCACAACATCTTCCGTGTCGGTGCCGTGCTCCAGGACATCGGCTTCTGGATTCTAAATGACGTCATCTGGCGCAAGACCAACCCGATGCCGAACTTCCGCGGCCGGCGCTTCGCCAACGCCCATGAGACGCTGATCTGGGCCGCGCGCGGCGCCGACACGCGCAATTATGCATTCAACTACGATGCGCTGAAATCCTTCAACGACGACCTTCAGATGCGCTCCGACTGGACGCTGCCGATCTGCACCGGCGAGGAGAGGTTGAAGCGCGACGGTCGCAAGGTCCACCCCACTCAGAAGCCCGAGGCGCTGCTTTACCGCGTGCTGCTGGCATCCAGCGCGCCGGGCGATGTCGTGCTCGACCCGTTCTTCGGGACAGGCACGACGGGCGCGGTGGCACGAAAGCTCGGCCGGCATTTCATCGGCATCGAGCGTGACCCAAACTACGCGGCGGCCGCGGAAGCCCGCATTGCTGCGATCGACCCGACGAGCGCCGAGGGGCTTGCGACGATGCGCGGCAAGCGCGCCGAGCCGCGCGTGCCATTCGGCAGCCTGATCGAGGCGGGGCTGATCGCACCGGGCGCGGAGCTCTTTGGCGGCAAGGCCAAGCACCGGGCGCTGGTGCGCGCCGATGGGTCGGTGGAGTCGGGGCCTCATGTCGGCTCGATCCACCGCGTCGGCGCGGCGGTCCAGGGTCTCGAGGCCTGCAATGGCTGGACCTTCTGGCACGCCGACATCGACGGCGTCACGCAGCCGATCGACCGCCTCCGTGACGTCGTCCGGAAGGAACTGGTCCAGGCGGCTTAGCCAGGGTTGCGCCGGGGCGGGCCGCCTCGATCACCTTCTTCATCACGCTCGGCAGCGCTTCGCCGCGGATGTCCTCGGCGGCTGACCACCATGCGCCGTCGGGAGCAGGGACATCCGCTCCCGCCTCTGCCGTGAGCACCTCCAGTTCCAGCCGGAAATGGGTGAAGACGTGCACCACCTTGCCCGCCACCCGCCGCCACGGCAGTTTGGTCGGCGAACCCTCGTCGTCACCGGGATGCTCGCCGGACCACGCGCTGCCCGGCACCTCGGCCATGCCGCCGAGTAGGCCCTTGGGCGGACGGCGTCGAAGCAGGATCGCCCCATCCTCGCGCACCGCGACGAAGGCACGGCCGTAGCGGGTCGGCCGTGCCGTCCTGGCGGCCTTCACGGGATAAGCCTCCGGCCGCCCTTCCGCGGCGGCTTCGCAGTCGTCGTTCAGCGGGCAGAGCGCGCAGGCCGGGCGCTTCGGCGTGCAGATCGTCGCGCCGATATCCATCATCGCCTGGGCATAGTCGCCCGGGCGCTCGTGCGGCGTCAGTCTCTCCTGCTCGGCGAGGATGAGGCGCTTGGCCTCCGCGCCCGACTCGGCGATCGCGAACAGGCGCGCGATCACTCGCTCGACATTGCCGTCGACCACCGCCTCGGGCCGATCGAAGGCGATTGCCGCGATCGCCGACGCCGTGTAGCGGCCGATGCCCGGAAGCTTCGTCAACGCCACCGCCTGATCGGGAAAACCGCCTGCCGCCGCCACCGCGCGCGCTGCGGCGATGAGGTTGCGAGCGCGGCTGTAATAGCCGAGGCCGGCCCATGCGCGCATGACGTCGTCATCGGCCGCGGCGGCGAGCTTCTCGACGGTCGGCCATTGCCGGACGAAGGTGTCGAAATAGGAGCGGACGGCTGCGACGGTCGTCTGCTGCAGCATCACTTCGGAGAGCCACACGCGATAGGGGTCGGGCAGGACACCCGCGGCCCGCTCGGCGGGGCCGACGCGCCATGGAAGCCTGCGGGCGTGGCGGTCGTACCAGGCGAGCAGCCGCGTCGCGATGTCGGCGGCCTCGCCTTCCGTCCGCTCAGCCGGCTTCACGAATCCGTTCGGCGGTTTCGAGGTCGACGGAGACGAGCTGGCTGACGCCGCGCTCGGTCATCGTCACGCCGAAGAGACGGCTCATCCGCGCCATCGTGATCGGGTTGTGGGTGATGACGAGGAAGCGGGTTCCGGTCTCGCGCGTGATCTCTTCGAGGAGCGCGCAAAAGCGCTCGACATTGGCGTCGTCGAGCGGCGCATCGACCTCGTCGAGGACGCAGATCGGCGCCGGATTGGTAAGAAAGACGGCGAAGATCAGCGCCAGCGCCGTCAGCGCCTGTTCGCCGCCGGACAGCAGCGTCATCGTCTGCGGCTTCTTTCCGGGCGGCCGGGCGATGATTTCGAGCCCGGCGAGCAGCGGGTCGTCCGAGCCGGTCAATTGTAGTTCCGCCGTGCCGCCGCCGAAGAGCTGGACGAAGAGCCGCTGGAACGCCTCGTTCACCTGCGTGAACGCGGCAACCATCCGCTCGCGGCCTTCGCGGTTGAGATTGCCGATGCCCTGCCGCAGCTTGTTGATCGCGGCGATGAGATCGTCGCGATCGCTGATCATCGTCTGTCGCCGCGTGTCGAGTTCCTCGGCCTCCTGATCGGCCTGAAGGTTCACGCCGCCGAGCCGCTCGCGCTCCTGGCGGAGGCGCTCCACACGACCCTCGACCTGCTCGATCGCGGGCGCCGGCTTGTCGGCGAGGCCGGCCGCTTCGGCAGCCTCGGCCGGGCTCGCTCCGAGCGTCTCGCGGATCTTGGCCTCGATCTCCCGCAGCCTCTCCTTGGCTCCGGAGGCGCGCTCCTCGAGCCGGATGCCGCGCTCGCGAGCCTCAGCAAGTGCGGCGTTGACCTCCGAGACGGCAGCGCTCGCTTCGCGGAGCGCCTGCTCGCCGACGGCTAGGGCATCGGCCGCGGCGTTCCGCTCGGTTTCGCTGCCTTCCGACCGCGCCATGAGGTCTTCCAGCGTCTTGCCGATCTCGGCCGGCCGTCCGCTCAGCGCAGCGAGTTCTTCGCGCGATGTTGCGAGGCGCGCTTCCTGCGATTCGATCTGGCGCCGCGCATCGTCGCCGCGACCGCTCCATGCCTTCTCCTCGCCGGCGACCGTTTCCAGGAGCGCCGCACGGGTGCGGCCGTCATGGTCGATGCGCGCCAGTTCGGAGCGCCGCTCGGCGACGATCTCCCGGTCGGCGGACACCTTCTCGCGGAGCGAGGCGATCGGTTCCTCGAGGGTTTCCGGCTGGGCGAGTTCGGCAAGGTGCTCCTCGGCCGCGGTTCGCTCGGACGCGACTTCGTCGAGATCGCGGCGAATACGGGCCTCGTTCTCACGCAAGGCAACGACGCGCGAGCCGGCGGCCGACTGCCTGCGCTCGGCCGCGGTCAGCGCCGCGCGGGCCTGATCGACCGCCTGGCGAGCGCCGGTCCGCGCTTCCCGTGCCGCCCGCGCCGCCTGTTCGGACTCGGTAAGAGCGGCTGTGGTCTCCTCGCACGCCTTGTCGGCATCCGCGACTTCCTGTTCCGCTGCTCCGACGTCTGCCTCAAGGCCGGCGAGCCGGCGCCGTGCGGACAGTCGCTCGACGGCAGCGCGCGTCACCTCGGCGCTGGCGCAGAAGCCGTCCCAGCGCCAGATCGCCCCGTCGCGGCTGACCAACGTTTGCCCCGGCTTCAGCTGATCCTGGAGGCGCGGCCCGTCCGACGGCTCGACCAGTCCGATCTGCGCAAGCCGCCTGGCAAGGACGGACGGGGCGTCGACCATCGCCGACAAAGGCCTTGCTCCGTCCGGCAACGCGGAGTCCGAGTCGCCGTCGATGCTGCGCCAAAACGCGCTGTCGGAAGGATCGTCGGAAAGGTCGAGATCCTCTCCGAGCACGGCGGCGAGGGCGGTCTCGACCCCTTCCTCGCGCGGCTTGATTGAGGCGATCAGCGGATCGTCGGCCGCGACGGGGGGCAGCACCGAGCGGAGCGCCTCCGTCTCGGCTTCGAGGCGGCCGACGCGCGCCTTCGCCTCCGAAGCCTCCGAACGGGCGGCGGCATCGCGCTCGCGCGCTTCGGCGCTCCGTTCGTCGGCATCCGTCTTGGCCTTCTCGGCGGCCGCCAGATCCTGCTCGACCTCCCTGAGCTTCGTCTGCGCGGCCGCAACGTCGTCGTCGGTCTCGCCGGCGGAGAGGGTCGCGAGCTCGTTCTCGACATCGGTGAGTTCCGAACGGAGGCGCGCGTCACGGTCGCCGAGCGATGCGATCGTCCGCTCGGCTTGTTGTCGACGCGCCTTGAGGTCGGCAAGGGCGGTGCTGGCATCGGCCAGCAGCTTCTCGCTCTCGCCGAGCGCCTGCTGTGAATCCTCAAGTGCGCTTGCTGCGTGACCGCGCTTCTCGGTGTGTGTCGCCGCCTCCTGCTCGAGACCGGCCCGGTCCTTGGCCAAGCGTTGGAGCGTCTGCGTGCTGTCGGTCAGGAGCGCGCGTTCGCGCTCGAGATCGGTCTCGATCTGGCCGATGCGATGCTGCAGCGACTCGATCTGATCTTCGGCCGTCCGGCGCTCGCGCTCGAGGCGTTCCGCCTCAATCCGCAGGCGCTGTACGGCGGCATCGGCGCTGGCGGCCGCCTCTCGGAGGTCCGGAATGGCGGCTGAGGCCTCGGCTTCGGCCTTTGCCGCAGCGGCCTGCTCCCCGCCAAGCTCATTGGCGGCATTCGTCGCCTCGGCGAACTCGCGGCCGGCCTCTTCGAGCGTCTCGGCGGCGAGGCGATGCCGGGCGACGAGCGCCGTCGCTTCGGCCTTGCGGATTTCGGCAGAGAGGGTGCGGTAGCGCACCGCCTGACGCGCCTGCCGTCGGAGGCTCTCGGCCTGCCGCTCGATCTCGGCCAGCACGTCCTCCAGCCGTTCGAGGTTCTGCTCGGCGGCCTTGAGGCGCGTCTCCGCTTCCTGGCGTCGGCCGAAGAGGCCGTGGATTCCGGCTGCGTCTTCGAGGATCGCCCGGCGCGTTTCAGGCTTTGCGGCGATGATCGACCCGACCCGGCCCTGACTGACGATCGCCGCCGAATGGGCGCCGATCGCGGCGTCCGCGAACAGCAGTTGAACGTCGCGGGCGCGAACGTCGCGCCCGTTGATCGAATAGGACGAGCCCATGTCGCGCTCGATACGGCGCGCAACGTCAAGTGCGTCGGCGTCGTTGAAAGCGCTCGGCGCCTTCCGCTGCGAATTGTCGAGGGTGAGCGACACCTCGGCGGCGTTGCGCGCCGGGCGCGCTGCGGAGCCGGAGAAGATGACGTCCTCCATGCCGGAGCCGCGCATCTTCTTGTAGGAGTTTTCGCCCATCACCCATTGCAGGGCTTCAACGAGATTGGACTTGCCGCAGCCATTGGGGCCGACGATGCCGGTGAGCCCGGCCTCGATCGAGACTTCGGTCGGCTCGACGAACGATTTGAACCCGGTGAGGCGAAGCGTCTTGAATTTCATTGCGCGCGCCGGCCTGGCGAACGGCTATCGCGCCAGATCGATCGCCTGCCCGAGGTTCTCGAGCGAAAGGGCGCCAGCATAGGGGATGCCGTTGACGAAGAAGGTCGGTGTGGAATTGACCCCAAGCTCCGCTCCGCGATCCGCGACGGCCAAGATGCCTTCGAACAGGTCCTGATTCGACAAGCATGCCTCAAAATTCTCGGCCGTGAAACCGGCCTGCTCGACCTGTCCAAGCAGTGTTTGCGTGAACATGTCGGGTTCGACGAACGCCCAGTCGGGCTGTGTCTCGAAGAGGAGACTGATCACGCCGTAATAGGCGTTCTCGCCGGGAGCGCAGCGCGCCAGCATCGACGCGGCGATGGCCCGATCATCGAGCGGAAACTCGCGGAACAGGAACCGCACTTCGCCGGTCTCGACATATTCGTCCACGAACGCGTCGAACGTGCCGATGTGGAAGTCGCGGCAATGCGAGCACGTCATCGAGGCGTATTCGATGACCGTCACCGGCGCGTCGGGCTCGCCGAGCCAGTGCTCCTCGATCGGCCCGGGCTCCATCAGTAGCACAAGCTCGTCGGGGTCGACGCCGCGCGCTTCCTCCGCGTCGTCCGACCCGCATGCCGAAAGAGCGCTGGCCGCCACGAGGGCGGCCAGCATGACGGTGAGTCGGGTCGGCGACATCAGGGCCGAGGCCGCCGATCAGGCGTCGGGCAGCATCGGCTCGATGATCTGATCGAGCTGCTCGAGCGTCAGTGCTCCGGAATAGCGATCGCCATTGATGAAGAAGGTCGGCGTTGCATTGACGCCGAGTTCGACGCCGCGGTCGTAGACCCAATAGACGGCATCGAGGACGTCCTGATCGCTGAGGCAGGCATTGAAGCTTTCCTCGGTGAAGCCGGACTGCAGGGCAAGCTGCAGAAGCGGCGGAATCGGCTCCTGCACCTGCGCCCACATCGGCTGGTTCTCGAACATGAGGTCGACCATCGCGTGGTAGCCGTTCTCGCCCGGTGCGCAGCGGGCCAGCATGAACGCGGCCGCCGACAGTGGTACGCCCGGCGGATCGATCGGGAACTCACGCACCGTGAAGCGGACGAGGCCGGTGTCGACATACGCCTCGATGAAGTCGTCGTAGACATTGTTGTGGAAGTTGGCGCAGTGCGGGCACGTCATCGAGGCGTACTCGACCACCACCACAGGCGCGTCCTCGTCGCCCATCCAGTGGTCGCCGAGCGGGCCCTCGACGAGGAGCTCGGACATCGACACCGTGCCGTCCTGCGCATTCGCGACTCCGGTCGCCGAGGCAAGCAAGGCGAGGGCGCCGAGCGCTCCGATGAGGTTTCTGATCCGGAATGCCAAGGGAAATCCTCCAAGTGGCGTTGATTGCTGCGTTGGTCGTCCGCTGCCGGACATTGCCCCACCTCTTAGCCATTGGACAAAGGAAATGTGGCGCAATGCCAAACGGTTCGATCACGCCCGCGCGAGGCGGTCGCGGGCTATCGCCTTGCCAAGGCGGGCGACGGCGGCTCTTAGGCTATCGTCCTCGATGTCCGCAACCTGATGATCGATGGCGACCGCGTCCCGCTCCGAAAGCTCGGGCGGCGGCGGCGTGCTTGTTCGCGGGCGGGTAAGCGGCTGCTGAACGATCCGCAGTTCCGAGACCGCCTGAAACCCGAGGAAGGTGTTGATCCTGGCGATGAACGCCTCGCTCTCGTGCTGCAGGAACACCGCGCTGGGACCGCTGACCCGGACAGTCAGCACCGCGCCGCCCGCGCCGTCGCGGCGCCAGGTGAGCTTCGCAGGCTGCGTCACTTCGGCGTAGCGTGGTCCGACGACGTCGTCCCAGGAGGCGATCAGATCGACCTTGGCGAAGCCGCGCTTGCGCGTCACCGGATCGACGAGCTTCGCCGCGATCTGGCCAAATCGGACCGCACCGCGCGGCTGACGGGTAGCGCTCATACGCGACCTTCTGACACGTCACCATCGCGCTTGGAAGCGGTGGGTGGGGACGGGGGTGTGCTGTTCCGAAAATGCATTGAATAACAGAGAGATAGCAACGCTCCGGGGAGCGCTTCAGTTTCTTGACACTCCACAGGGCCGTCACTATGGTGCGCGCGGTTTTCGGCGGTTTGGGCTGATTTATCCGCGCTTTTTCCGGGGCTGTAGACGGCGGTGCAAGGCCGATGAACGATCCGGACAGAACTGGCGGGCAACCCAATTCTCCGGCAACTGGTGACGAAGGCAGGCTTGGCGCACGGCTGAATGCCCTTGGGGCACGGCTGGCGGCGAGGCAGGCCGAGGTGGCCGAACGCGTGAAGGAACCGAGCGAGGAGGAACGCCGAGGGCGTTCGCTCGCCTTCAGGCTGGCGACCGAGTTTGTTGCCGGAATACTCGTGGGCGGGGCCATCGGTTGGTTCTTCGATGGATGGCTCGGCACCTCGCCATGGGGGCTAATCGTGTTTGTGCTGCTCGGCTTTGCTGCCGGCGTGCTGAACTCGTTGCGCTCGGCAGGCCTGGTGCAGGAATCCGCGATAGAACAAGCGCGCGAGGCGCGCCGGAGTGAAACGGCGGAAGGCGGCTAGTCCGGCCGCCAGGGCAGGGGAAGCAAGGGTTGGCCGACGCAACCGATCCAATTCACCAGTTTGAGATCTCGGAGATCGTCCCGATCGAGATTGGCGGCGTGAACCTGTCGTTCACGAACTCGGCGCTGTTCATGGTCGCGACCGTGGTCGTTGGCTCCGGCTTCCTGATCTGGGCGACGATGCGCCGCCGACTGGTGCCGACGCGGATGCAATCATCCGCCGAGATGCTTTACGAATTCGTCGCCAACACGCTCCGAGACGCGGCGGGCAGCGAGGGGATGAAGTTCTTCTCCCTCGTCTTCACGCTCTTCCTCTTCATCCTGCTTGCCAACCTCTTTGGCATGTTCCCGTATTTCTTCACCGTCACCAGTCACCTCATAGTGACGGCGGCGCTGTCGTTCCTGGTGATCGGCATCGTCGTTTTCTACGGCTTCTGGCGGAATGGCTTCGGCTTCTTGAAGCTCTTCGTTCCAAGCGGCGTGCCGGTCTTCATTCTGCCCTTCGTGGTCTTCATCGAGGTGCTCTCGTTCATCTCGCGGCCGATCAGCCTGTCGATCCGACTGTTCGCCAACATCCTCGCCGGCCACATCACGTTGAAAGTGTTCGCCGGCTTCGTCATCACGCTTGGCGGGCTCGGCGCGGCGGGCATCGCCGGCGCCATCCTGCCGCTGATCATGACGGTCGCGCTGACGGCGCTTGAGGTGCTGGTCGCAGTGCTGCAGGCATATGTGTTCGCCATTCTGACGAGCCTTTATCTCAACGATGCAATTCACCCCGGCCACTGATCACGCCGGCACAATCAACGACAATCGGGAGTATCCTTGATGGAAATGGAAGCAGCACAGGCAATGGGCAACGCCATCGGTGCCGGTATCGCTTGTATCGGCATGGGTGCCGCCGGCATCGGCGTGGGCTCGATCTTCGGCAACTATCTGTCCGCCGCGGTCCGCAATCCGGCCGCTGCCGACGGCCAGTTCGGCCGCCTGATCTTCGGCTTCGCGGTGACTGAGGCGCTCGGCATCTTCTCGCTGCTGATCGCGCTCCTCCTCCTCTTCGCCAACGGCTAATTGGCCGATACCGGCGCTGCCGGAGGACTGATGGCAACGATCGACGCAGCTGAATTCAGCGCCGACGCAGGCTGGATCGTCATCGCCCAGGCCGATGAGGCCGAGGGCGAGACGCCGGTCGAGACGCCGGTCGAGGGGGCGGCCGAAGGCGAGGAAGGCCTCGTCGAGGGCGTGGAAATCGAGTCGGAGGAAGAGGGCGAGTTTCCGCCCTTCGACCCGACCTATTTCGCCTCGCAGCTCGTGTGGCTGGTGATTACCTTCACGGTGCTCTACCTGCTCATGGCGCGTGTCGTCCTGCCGCGGATCGGCGGCATCCTCGAGGATCGGCGGGATCGTGTCGCCCGCGATCTCGACCAGGCCGACCGGCTGAAGCAGCAATCCGACGACGCGATCGCCTCGTACGAGCGCGCGCTGGCCGAGGCCCGTTCGGGCGCCTTCACGATCGCCGCCGAGGCGCGCGAGGAGGCAAAGGAAGAGGCCGACAAGCGCCAGGCGAAGACCGAGGAAGAGCTCGACAAGAAGCTCGCAGAGGCCGAGGCGCGGATCGCGGAGATCAAGAACAAGGCGCTGCAGGACGTCACCGAAGTGGCCTCCGAGGCGGCCGAGGCTGTCGTCCAGCGCCTCATCGGCAAGAAGCCGACTGCAGCGGAACTGAAGTCTGCCGTCGAGGCTGCGGAGGGTGGCAATGCTTGAGGACACAAGTTTTTGGGCCACTGTAGCCCTCCTCCTCTTCATCGGCGTGCTGCTCTATTTCCGCGTGCCGCGGATGATCACGAGCGCCCTCGACAGCCGCGCGGACAAGATCTCGAGCGAACTCGACGAGGCGCGCAGGCTTCGCGAGGAGGCGCAGGCCGTCCTCGCCGAGTATCAGCGCAAGGCGCGCGAGGCCGAGCAGGAAGCCGAGGAGATCATCGAGCAGGCGAAACGCGAGGCCGCGGCCTATGCCGAGGAGGCGATGCGCCGGACCGACGAATATGTCGAGCGCCGCACCAAGCTTGCCGAGCAGAAGATCGAGCAGGCCGAGGCCGGCGCCCTTCAGGAAGTCCGCTCGCTCTCCGCCGAGCTTGCCATCGAGGCGGCGCAGCGGATCCTGACCAAGAAGGTCACCGGCGAGGAAGCCGACAAGCTCGTCAGCGAAGCGATCGACGAGGCCAAGGCCCGCCTTCACTGACGCATCGCCCGTCGCCGCGGGCGTCGCTCAGATCAGCAGCACATCTCCATCGACCGCTTCGTCTCCGAGCCGGTTTCGCACCGGGGCGAAGCTTTGCCGGTGATGCGGGCAAGGGCCGTGTTCGGCCAGCGCTTCGAAATGGCGCGGCGTCGAATAGCCCATATGCGACTCGAAGCCGTAGTCGGGAAACGCCGCGCCGACCCGCGCCATCAGCCGGTCGCGCGTGACCTTGGCGATGATCGAGGCTGCCGCGATCGAAACCGAACGGCTGTCACCCGAGACCAGCGCCTCGCCCCGGCAGGGCAGGCCCGGCGGCAGGAGGTTGCCGTCGACGAGGACATGGTCGGGCGCCCGCGACAGACAACGTACCGCCTGCGTCATCCCCCACAGCGAGGCCTGCAGGATGTTCATCCGGTCGATGCGCGAGCGGCTGGCGACGACGACGGAAACCATGCCGGCGCGCATGATCTTGACATAGAGGCGCTCGCGCTCGGCCGCGCCGAGCAGCTTGGAATCGTTAAGCCCGCGCGGAAACCGGCGGCCATCAAAGGCAACGGCCGCCACCACGACGGGGCCGGCCAGCGGGCCACGCCCGGCTTCGTCGACGCCGGCTACGAGCGTCGCGCCTCGCTTCCTCGCCCGCCGCTCGAAGAAGTCGGTCGGCACCGGCGGGTCGTCGAGGGGCAGAAGCGAATCGGAGGCGGCCGCACGAGGCATGGAGGCATGCTTAAGCCTCGCATCGGCTCTGGCAAGGTCAGAGCAGGCTCAGCTGCGTCGTCGTCCCCGGCGGCCGGAACAGATCGGTCCTCGGTGTGATACGGCTGCGGTTGAGGCCGAGCCGGGCGCACGTCATCTCGAAGCGCCGGCCGATCTGCCAGGCGTAGGGCCCAATGCCGCCCATCCGCTCGCCCCAGGCGGATTGGTAGTCCTTGCCGCGGCGGGTGGAGCGGATCAGCGACATGACCTTGCCGGCGCGATCGGGATAGTCGCGCTCGAGGAACTCCTTGAAGAGGTCGGCGACCTCCTGGGTGAGCCGCAGCAGGACGTAGCCGGCCTCGCGCACGCCCTGCGCCCGCGCCGCGTCAAGGACGCGTTCGAGCTCCGGTTCGTTCAGGCCGGGGACGACGGGGGCGAACATCACGCTGGTCGGAATGCCGGCATCGGACAGCCGCCGCAGCGCGTCGAGCCGCCGCGCCGGCGTCGAGGCGCGCGGCTCCATCGTCCGCGCCAGTCGTCGGTCGAGCGTCGTCACCGACAGCCCGACCTTCACCAGACCGCGCTCGGCCATCGGCGCCAGCAGGTCGATGTCGCGGGCGACGAGTGCGTTCTTCGTGAGGATCGCCACCGGATGGTTGGCGTCGGAAAGCACGCCGAGAATCTCGCGCATGATCCGGTAGCGTCGCTCGATCGGCTGGTATGGGTCGGTATTCGTGCCGATGGCGATGACCTTCGGCTCGTAGCCCGGCTTGGCCAGTTCGCGTTCGAGGAGCTTCGCCGCGCCCGGCTTGGCAAAAAGCTTGGTCTCGAAATCGAGCCCGGGTGAAAGGCCCATATAGGCGTGCGTCGGCCGCGCGAAGCAGTAGACGCAGCCATGCTCACAGCCGCGATAGGGGTTGACCGACTGGCTGAACGAGATGTCGGGCGAATCGTTGGTGGTGATGATCTTCCGCGGTCGCTCGATCTCGACATCCGTCTTGAGCGGCGGAAGGTCCTCGACGGACTCCCAGCCATCGTCGACGATGACCCGCTGCACCGGTTCGTAGCGGCCGCTGCGGTTCGATTCCGACCCGCGCCCTCGGCGTCGCTCTGGTGCGATAGGGGCTGGATCAATCGCCGCTGCAGCCGGCGAGCGCGGGTCGGGTTCGAATCGGTGATGCGGCGCGGAAGCCATGTCCGCACCCTAACGCGTGGCAGGAACAAATCAAGAACAAAGATCAGCCGGCGGCGGCAGCGACCGTCGCCCTGGTCCACCAATTGGGCCTGTTCTCCGCGATTTCGGCAGCCGCCGCCGCCGCCGGGTCGGCGTCCTCGAAGATAGCGAAGCACGTGGCACCCGATCCGCTCATTCGCGTCAGCAGGGCGCCGGGCTGAGCGTCCAGCGATGCCAGGACCTCTTCGATCGCCGGGGCCAAGTTGATCGCCGCCGATTGCAGCGCGTTTCGGGTCCGTTTCAGCCAGTCCACGACCGCATCGATCGATTCGAAGGCCGGGGGAAAGTCGGGGAGCGGATCGTCATAGGGCGCGGCAATGCCGGCGAAGACGGCGCGAGTCTCGACCGCGACGCCCGGATTGACGAGGACCAGCGGCAGCGTCGGAAACGATGCAATCGGCTCGATCGCTTCGCCGCGGCCGCGGGCGCGGAGCGGTCGGGAATGGACGCACATCGGAACGTCGGCGCCGATCGACGCTCCGATTTCGGCGAGGCGTTCGTCAGCAAGGCCGAGCGAGTTGACGCGGTCGAGCAGCCGCAGCGTCGCGGCAGCATCGGCCGATCCGCCGCCGAGCCCGGACGCGACCGGAAGGGCCTTGGTGAGACGAAGCGGAGGTGGCGGCTGCCCGGACAGCCTTTCGATCGCGGCGGCGGCCTTGTCGATCAGATTGCTGCCGCTCGTCTCGAGCGCGAGATGTTCCGCGAACGGACCGGCGATGATCAGCGAACCGGGAGCCCCGTCCGGATCGATGGCAACCTCGTCGCCGAGATCGACGAAGACCGCGAGCGTATCCAGTTCATGGAAGCCGTCGTCCCGGCAACCGACGACATGGAGGCAGAGATTGATCTTGGCGGGCGCAAACTCTGCTCCCGAAGCCGGTCCCATCTGCCTCAGTCGATCTCCATGATGCCCTCGGCCGGAACGTCGTCGGCAAGGTCGGGCAGGCCGTTCTTAAGCTTGTCCTGAAGGCGTTCGATAACCTCTTCCCGCGGGTCGTAGGCGAGCGCATGGCGCCACTGGAACATCGCCTCGAGCCGCCGTCCGGCGCGCCACAACGCGTCGCCGAGATGCTCCTGGATGTCGGGCTGGTGCGGCATCAGCTCGACGGCACGCTCGAGCGTGGCCACCGCCGCCTGATAGTTGCCGAGCTTGTAGTAGGCCCAGCCGAGGCTATCGACGATGTGGCCGGCCTCCGGCCGCTGCTCGACCGCCCTCTCGATCATGTCGAAGGCCTCGGTGAAGTTGACGCCCTGTTCGAGCCAAGAATAGCCCAGATAGTTGAGCACGTCGGCTTCGCTGGGGGAAAGCACCAGGGCGCGCTCGAAGTCGCGCTCGGCATCGGGCCACTCGCCCATCCGCTCGAACGCGACGCCACGGGAGTAGAAGAGCCGCCAGTGCGACCCGTCGAATGACGGCAGCACGTCGATCGTCACCGACAGGACGTCGACGGCGTCCTGCCAGCGGCTCTCGCTGCGGTAGATGCTGGCGAGCGTATCGACCGCCGTAACGTTCTGCGGATCGGCTTCGACCACCGGGACGAGGCGGGCGACCGCATCGTCCGCGCGGCCGCGGCTGGCGTCGCTGACCGAAGCGGCGATGGCCGCCGTGGTGGCGAACGGGGCCTCGTCCTCGACGGAGTCCAACACCGCAACGGCCTCGGTGTGGCGTCCCTGTGATTGCAGGAGCTGGCCGAGAAGGATGTCCGCCAGTGCGCCCGACTGCCCCAGATAGCGCGAAAGCTGCAGGTAGTTGATTGCCGCCTGGAACCCGTCGGCGGCCACCAGCGAAGATGCGAGGCCGTAGAAGACCTCTGCCGCGCCTTCGGTGGCGTTGCCGACCATCGGCGCGATCTCCGCTCCGGACTGCAGCTCTTCAAGGAGCGCGCTCAGGCGCGGGTGAGCGGGCACGTCGGCAAGGAAATTGGTGACGACATCCTCGGCTTCGACGGTGCGCCCGGCGCGGGCGAGCACCCTTGCATAGCCCTCTACGACGCGTTGGGTCTGACCGGGATCATAGACGTCGGCCATGAACTCCAGCGCTTCATCGCTGCGGCCGTCGAGATCGGCGATAAGTGCGGCGTGGAAGCTATGGAGGAGCCCGCCGCCTTCGAGCCCGGCAATGGCGGCGCCAATCTCGCCCCGCCCAACGGCCGACCATGCTTCGAGAAGCGCCGTCGTCAGATCGGAGAAATCATTGCCGGCAATAGCCGCGATGTTACGCGAGGCAAGGTCGAACTCGCCTTCGTGGATCGCGTCCGCCGCCAGCACCAATCGAGCCGGCTCATAGCCCGGATCGGCGGCAATGACGCTCTCGGCGAGCGGGACGGCTTGCTCGACGATCCCGGATTCCACCCAAAGCGACATCACCTGCACCGCGAGCGGGATATTGCCCGGGTCGCGTTCATAGACCTCCTGATAGAAGGCCGCGGCCACGTCGAGATCGTAGCGGACCTCAGCGGCGCGCGCCGCCAGATAAGCGCCGGCGGTGCTCTGCGAAAGGTCCGTGATCTGTGCCGTCGCGGGGCCTGCGGCCAGCATCACGCCGATTGCGGGGCCGGCGATGGCGGCCCGGGCAAATCTGGACGGAAGGCGAAAGCGCATGATCCCTCTCAAAAACGTCGGCGCGCGGAGGAGGGAAGATGTCGGTTTTGCCGAATGGCCGCAACCGCCTCGGTCAGCTTGCCCGTTCAATACAGAAGGCAACGACGTCGAGTAGCGCAGATTTGAACTCCGAAGCGGGAAAAGGCGCCAGCGCATCGCGCGCGACGGCGCCGAAATGGCGCGCGCGGTCGACCGTATCGTCGAGTGCGCGGTAGCGGTCCATCAGCCCGATCGCGTGTTCCAGATCGCCCTCGGCGAGATCCTCGCGCGCCACAACATCGCGCCAGAACGCGCGGTCGTCGTCCGTGCCGCGGCGATAGGCGAGCACCAGCGGCAGCGTGATCTTGCCCTCGCGGAGGTCGTCGCCGACGGCCTTGCCGAGGTCGGCGGAGTTGCCGCCATAGTCGAGCACGTCGTCGATCAGCTGGAAGACGAGCCCGAGATTGGAGCCGTAGGATTTGAAGGCCGCCTGCTCGCCATGATCCCGCCCGCCGAGGACCGGGCCGATTTCCGCCGATGCGGCGAACAGCGAGGCCGTCTTGGCGAAGACGACATAAAGGTACTCGTCCTCGGTGGTGGCCAGATTCTTTGCCGCCGCGAGCTGGCGAACCTCGCCTTCGGCGATCACCGCAGCCGCGTCGGAGAGAATGGCGAGCGCCTTCATCGATCCGACCTCGACCATCATGCGGAACGCCTGGCCAAGCAGGAAGTCGCCGACGAGGACGCTGGCCGGATTGCCCCAGACCATCCGTGCCGCGGGCTTGCCGCGCCGCATGGTGCTGTCGTCGACGACGTCGTCATGGAGGAGCGTCGCCGTGTGCATGAACTCGACGCTGGCGGCGAGGCGGATATGGCCGTCGCCGCCATAGCCGCACATCCGCGCCGCGGCGAGCGTCAGCATCGGACGAAGACGCTTGCCGCCCGACGAGATCAGATGGTTCGCGACCTCCGGGATCATCGTCACATCGGAGCCGGCCTTGTTGACGATCAGCTGGTTGACGCGATCGAGATCGTCTTTGACAAGCGCGGCCAACGGCTCGATACCCGGACCGGAGCGCTTGCCATCCTCGAGGGCAACTACAACACCCAACGTCTATCCCCTTTGGCCAAAGAGGCCGGACAATAGGCAAGCAAAGATAGACGAACAAGCGGCCGGGCCGAGTAACATCGCCGCGCATCGGCGAGCGCCGGAAGCCTCGGAGGACGTTGATGGAAGAGCTGCTGCGGACCAACGATCCGGTATTGCTTTCCTTTGCGGAGGCAATCCTCAAGGAAGCCGGGTTCCAAGTCCACATCTTCGACCAGAACATGAGCGTCCTCGAGGGTTCGATTGGCGTCCTGACCCGGCGGCTCATGGTGCCGGAGGCTGAGGCGGCGCGCGCCCGACAGGTGCTCCGCGATGCCGGCGTGGCCGAAGAGCTGCGCCCCTCGAGCTGACGCCGGTGGACGCAACGGCCGAGGTCGGCGAGGTCACCATCGACCGCTTTCTCGGCGGCCGAGTCGAGGCCGTTCAGCCCGGCCGTGGCCATCACCGGTCCGGACTGGAAGCCGTCCTGCTTGGTGCCTCGGTTTCGTCCGATGCGGCCGGAACCCTGATCGACCTCGGCGCCGGCGTCGGCGTTGCCGGCCTGTGCGCCGCTGCCCGCTCGCCGGCCCTCCGCGTCGTCCTCGCCGAGCGCGAGGCCGAACTTGCGGCCTTGGCCGAGCGGGCACTGGCTCTGCCGGCAAATGCCGGGATCCACGGCCGGGTCGTGACTGCCGTCGTCGATGTGACGGCGCCAGAGCGCGATCGCCTCGCGGCCGGCCTGGCGCGTGAGGCGGCGGATATCGTCGTCACCAACCCGCCCTTCGATCTCGCCGGCAGCGGCACCGCGTCGCCCGAAACGGGCCGGCGCCGGGCGCATGTCCTGGAGGGCGGGTTCGAAGCCTGGCTTCGCGCTGCGGCATGGCTGCTCGGGCCCGGCGGTACGCTCATCCTAATCGCCCGCGCTTCAACGCTTCCGGAGCTCTTAAGAGCCGCGGAGGGGCGTTTCGGGGACCTTGCCGTTTTGCCGATCCATCCCCGACCTGCCCTTCCGGCCGAGCGTGTGATTCTCCGCGGTGCGAAGGGACTGGCCGGCCCGCTCAAGCTTCTCCCCGGCCTCGTCCTGCATGGCCCCACGGGCTCGCAATTCGCTCCCCCATTGGAGGCGATCCTGCGCAACGGAGCGGGGCTGGCCGACATTCATGAGACTTGGCAAGGCTAGGTCGAGCCCCCATCTTCACGTGCGATATGGCTGGGAAGGCCCGTTCATGAGCGTCATCGACCGCCTCCGCCGCATCTGGCGGCGCGATCCGGTCGTGCCCGTGGTGCGCCTTACCGGATTCATCGGCTCCGATGGCGGGCCGCGCTCCGGCATGACGCTTCAGTCGGTAAGCCGCCGCCTCTCCAAGGCCTTCGAAACCAAATCCGCCCCTGCGGTCGCGATCGCCGTCAACTCGCCGGGCGGCGCGCCCGTGCAGTCCCGGCTGATCTTCGAGCGCATTCGCGCTCTCTCGGCCGAGAAGAAGAAGCCGGTCTACGTCTTCGTCGAGGATCTGGCGGCGTCGGGCGGTTACATGATCGCCCTTGCCGGCGACGAGATCATCGCAGACCCCAACTCGATCGTCGGTTCGATCGGCGTCGTCAGCGCCGGCTTCGGCTTCACCGACCTCATGCAGAAGATCGGAATCGACCGCCGCATCTATACCTCCGGTACCCAGAAGGCGATGCTCGATCCCTTCCAGCCGGAGAAGGCCGAGGACGTCGAGCATCTCAAGGCGCTTCAGGCCGAGATTCACGACAACTTCATCGCGATGGTGAAGGATCGGCGGCCGGGCCTCGCCGAGAACGAGGACCTTTTTACGGGCGCCTTCTGGACCGGGGCGAAGGCCAAGGCATACGGTCTCGTCGACCATCTCGGCGACCTTCGCTCGTTCATGCGCGAGCGCTTCGGCAAGAAGGTTCGTTTTCGCGTACTGGCTGAGCGCAGGAGCCTGATGCAGCGTTGGGTGGGTGCACGGCACGCCGCCATCGGGCCGGAGGTAGCGGCCGCCGCGATCGACACGTTGGAGGAGCAAGCGCAATGGAAGCGCTTCGGGTTATAGGTGGATCATGGGCAATCTTCTGATTTTGGCCGCGCTGGCGGTCATCGGCTGGCTAGTGTGGCGCGGGCTGACCTCAAGCGGTACTGGAACCGAGGTCACGCGGCGCGACGCCAAGACGCTTGAGCGCGACCCGTCGACCGGCATCTATCGCAGCCGCGAGCGCGACGGTTCTTGACCTAAGCGCACCCCGCGGCTAGCCCGCGCGGACCGCAACAATCCGCCGGGCCAGCCGATGTCGTCGACGCTCGACCCTAAACGGTCGTTTCAGGATCTGATCCTCACGCTCCAGACCTACTGGGCGAAGGAGGGCTGCGTGATCCTGCAGCCCTACGACATGGAGATGGGCGCCGGCACGTTTCATCCGGCGACGACGCTCCGCTCGCTCGGGCCGAAGCCGTGGAAGGCAGCCTATGTGCAGCCCTCGCGCCGCCCGACCGACGGCCGCTATGGCGAGAACCCCAACCGCCTGCAGCATTACTACCAGTTCCAGGTCATCCTGAAGCCGAGCCCGCGCGACCTCCAGGACCTCTATCTCCGCTCGCTCGAGGCGATCGGCATCGATCTCCACCTTCATGACATCCGCTTCGTCGAGGACGATTGGGAGAGCCCCACGCTGGGCGCCTGGGGCCTTGGCTGGGAGTGCTGGTGCGACGGCATGGAGGTCTCGCAGTTCACCTACTTCCAGCAGGTGGCGGGTCAGGAGTGTGCGCCTGTCTCCGGCGAGCTGACCTACGGCCTCGAGCGGCTGGCGATGTATGTGCAAGGCGTCGAGAACGTCTACGACCTCAACTTCAACGGCCGCGACGGCGCCGACAAGGTCACCTATGGCGATGTCTTCCTGCAGGCGGAGCAGGAGTATTCGCGGCACAATTTCGAGCATGCCGATGTCGAGCTTTTGTTCCAGCGCTTCAAGGATGCCGAGAAGGAATGCCTGGCGCTGCTCGAGGCCGGACGCGACGGCGAGCATCAGCTTATGGCGCTGCCGGCCTATGACCAGTGCATCAAGGCGAGCCATGCCTTCAATCTGCTCGATGCCCGCGGCGTCATCTCGGTGACCGAGCGGCAGAGCTACATTCTCCGCGTCCGTGAGCTCGCCAAGGCCTGCGGCGAAGCCTGGCTCGCGACGGAAGCCGGCGGCGCCGTTTGATGCCTGACCTTCTGCTCGAACTCTTCTCAGAGGAGATACCCGCCCGTATGCAGCGGCGTGCGGCCGACGACCTCCGCCGGCTCGTCACCGATGCGCTGGTTGAGGCCGGCTTCCTCTATGAGGGCGCGAAAGCGTTCGCCACGCCGCGGCGGTTGGCGCTCACCGTGAGCGGCGTCCCGGCGCGCTCGCCCGACACCCGCGAGGAGCGGAAGGGCCCACGCACCGACGCGCCCGAAAAGGCGATCGCCGGCTTCCTCCGCGGCGCCGGCCTGTCGTCGACCGACCAGGCCGAGGTCAAATCCGACCCGAAGAAGGGCGACTTCTACGTCGCCATCATCGAGAAGCCGGGGACGGCGGCGGAGGCGTATCTTGCCGAAGCCCTGCCGAAGATCATCCGCGATTTCCCCTGGCCGAAATCGATGCGCTGGGGCGCTGCCTCGGCGGAGCCCGGCAGCCTTCGCTGGGTACGCCCGCTCCATTCCATCGTCGCGACCTTCGGCCCGGAGACCGAGGACCCGGTCGTCATCGACTTCGCCGTCGACGGCGTCACGGCGGGCGATGTCACGAGAGGGCATCGCTTCATGGCGCCGAAGCCGTTCCGCGTCCGCCGGTTCGACGACTATCAGCCGGCGCTGGAGGAGGCGAAGGTCGTCCTCGACGCCGACCGGCGGAAGGACATCATCCGTCACGATGCCGAGGAGCGCGCCTTCGCCCTCGGGCTTAAGCTCGTCGAGGACGAGCCGTTGGTCGAGGAGGTCGCCGGCCTCAACGAATGGCCTGTCGTCCTCGTCGGCACCTTCGACGAGAGCTTCCTCGAGATCCCGCCCGAGGTGATCCGCGCGACCATCCGCGCCAACCAGAAATGCTTCGTGCTGCGCGACCAGGACGGCAACCTCGCCAACCGCTTCGTTGTGGTCGCCAATATCGAGGCGAGCGACGGCGGCGCCGAGATCGTCGCCGGCAATGAGCGCGTCATCCGCGCACGTCTCTCCGATGCCTGGCATTTCTGGGAGACCGACCAGCGCAATCTGCCCGGTCATGAGAGCGAAGCGATGCGCGCCGCCGCCGAGCGCCTCGGCCTCGATCTGGCGAAGCCGCTCGACCAGCGTATGGCGAAGCTCGCCGCCACCAGTGTCGTCTTCCACGAGAAGCTCGGCACGCAGGGCGAACGCGTCGAGCGCATCGTCAGGCTGGCCGAAGAGATCGCCGACCTCCTGTCGGCGGAGCCGAATTTCTTTGCCGGCAAAACGCTTTCCGCCGAGGAGTTGAATCAGGAACGCAGCAACTTCAAGCGTCGCGTGAGGCGCGCCGCGACCCTCGCCAAGGCCGATCTCACCACCGAGATGGTCGGCGAGTTCCCCGAGCTGCAGGGGCTGATGGGCCGCTACTACGCCGTCGCGCAGGGCGAGGATGAAGCGGTGGCGGCGGCGATCGAGGATCACTACCGGCCGCAGGGACCGGGCGATTCCGCGCCCACCGATCCGGTCGCTATCGCCGTGGCGCTCGCCGACAAGCTCGAC
>CAZSXA010000002.1:0-40913 GCA_964611195.1 uncultured Bauldia sp. | reverse complement strand
GCGCCGGCGATGAACCCGGCAATGTGGTCTCACCCGGCGACACAACGAAACCGCGAGCAGCTGGCCGCCGATGGCGTCCATTTCATCGGACCCGAGCACGGCGAGATGGCGGAGGCCGACGAGACCGGTATCGGCCGGATGTCCGAGCCGCTGGCGATCGTCGCCGAGGCCGAGCGGCTGCTCGGCGGCGAGAGCGCCACGGGTCCGCTGGCGGGCCGTCGCGTCCTGGTCACGGCCGGGCCGACGCAGGAGCCGCTCGATCCGATCCGCTACATCACCAACCGCTCGTCCGGCCGACAGGGCTACGCCATTGCCGAAGCGGCGGCCGCCGCCGGCGCCGAGGTGACGCTGGTCTCCGGTCCGGTCGGGCTGGAGCCGCCGCGCGGCGTTGATCTTGTCCGCGTCGAGACGGCGGACGAGATGCTGATCGCGGTTGAGAGCGCGCTCCCTGTCGACGTCGCCGTCATGGCTGCCGCCGTGGGTGACTGGCGGTCAGCCGAGGTCAGTCCCGGCAAGCTGAAGAAGGCGGGTGACGGCAGCACCCGGCTCGATCTCGTCGCCAACCCCGACATCCTTGCGTCAGTGGCCCGACACCCGACATCGCGGCCCGGCCTTGTGGTCGGCTTTGCCGCCGAGACCGGCGATGTTGTTGAGAACGCGCGCGCGAAGCTTGCGGCCAAGGGCTGCGACTGGGTCGTCGCCAACGACGTTTCGGTATCGGGCGGTGCAATGGGAGGCGCCGACAACGAGGTGACGCTGGTGACAGCGGAGGGCACCGAGACCTGGCCGCGGATGGCGAAGACGGAAGTTGCCGCACGGATTGTGCAGCGGATCGGCGACCAGATGGTCGCGCGCAAGGCAGCCGAATGAGTGCCGTCGAAGTCCGCGTCGTACGGCTCGACCACGCGACGGATCTGCCCTTGCCGTCCTATCGTTCCGAAGGTGCCGCCGGGCTCGATCTGCTGGCGGCCGTCCCCGGCGGCGAAGCGCAGGAAATCGCACCGGGCGCCAGCGGGCTCGTCGGCACGGGGATCGTGCTCGATATCCCGGAGGGTTATGAGGGGCAGGTTCGGCCGCGGTCGGGTCTGGCCCTCGATCTCGGTTTGACGGTGCTGAACGCGCCCGGCACGATCGACTGGGACTATCGCGGCGAGGTCAAGGTGCTGCTCGTCAATCACGGCGAGCGCCCGGTTCGGATCGAGCGCGGCATGCGTATCGCGCAGCTGGTCATCGCGCCGGTGGTGCGGGCGGCATTGATCGAGGTGTCGCGGGAGGAGCTCCGAGCGACGGAGCGTAGCGACGGCGGTTTCGGGTCGACCGGACGCGGAGCCTGAGCGAGGAGGCGACAATGGCGGATACACGACAGGCAGGACGGGGCCGGATCTACGATTCCGTCGCCGAGACCATCGGCAACACCCCGATCGTCCGGCTGCGGCGGATCGCCGAGCGCCATGAGGTCGAGGCCAATCTCCTGGCCAAGCTCGAGTTCTTCAATCCGCTTGCCAGCGTAAAGGACAGGATCGGCGTTGCGATGATCGACGCCCTTGAGGCCGACGGCGCGATCGCGCCCGGCCGCTCGACCTTGATCGAGCCGACATCGGGGAACACTGGAATCGCGCTCGCATTCGTCGCCGCTGCGCGCGGTTACCGCCTCATCCTCGTGATGCCGGAAACGATGTCGATCGAGCGCCGCAAGATGTTGGCGCTGCTGGGCGCGGAACTCGAACTTACCGAGGGCGCCAAGGGCATGAAGGGCGCGATCGCCCGTGCCGACGAGCTCAAGGCGGAGATCGGCGACGCGGTGATTCCGCAACAGTTTGCCCATCCGGCCAATCCCGAGATCCACCGGCAGACGACGGCCGAGGAGATCTGGAACGACACCGGCGGCGCGATCGACGTGCTGATCTCCGGCGTTGGGACCGGTGGCACGATCACCGGCGTCGGCCAGGTTCTGAAACCGCGGAAGCCCGACCTTCGCATCGTCGCGGTCGAACCCGACTCGAGCCCGGTCCTGTCAGGTGGCGATCCGGGCCCGCACAAGATCCAGGGTATCGGCGCCGGGTTCGTACCGCCGATCCTCGACACGTCCGTCTATGACGAGGTGATCAAGGTCACCAACGAAGAGGCAGTCGGGACGGCGCGGCTTTGCGCCCGGCTCGAAGGCATTCCTGTCGGCATCTCCTCAGGCGCTGCGATTGCCGCTGCGATCGAGGTCGGGCGGCGTGGCGGCATGGCGGGCAAGACCATCGTCATCATCATCCCGTCTTTCGCCGAGCGCTACCTGTCGACCGTCCTCTTCGAGGGGCTCTAGGCCTGCAACGCGGTGGTTCCGGTGCTTGACTGAGCGCGGCGGACAGGCTCCATCATCCCGCGCGTCTTGAGGAGTGCCCCGATGTTTCCAACGCCCGTTCCCGAGCTCGAGCCCAACAGCTTCGCCTTCGAAACCGAGCCGCTGGTGAAGCCGACCGGCTTCCGCGAATACGACGCCCGCTGGTGGTTCGGTCATCCCGGCAGCGACAAGCCGCCCGAGATCAACCTCATGGGCATCCAGGCGCTTGGCATCGGCATCGGCACGGTGATTCACGAGCAGGGCGTCAAGCCGGACATCGTCGTCGGCCACGATTACCGGTCCTATTCCGCCGGCATCAAGCTGGCGCTGATCGCCGGTCTGATGGCGAGCGGCTGCCGCGTCCGCGACATCGGGCTCGCGCTCTCGCCGATGGCCTATTTCGCGCAGTTCGAGCTCGACTGCCCGGCAGTGGCAATGGTCACCGCCTCGCACAATGAGAATGGCTGGACCGGTGTGAAGATGGGCTCCGACCGGCCGCTGACCTTCGGGCCAGACGAGATGGGCCGCCTTCGCGACATCGTGCTCGGCGGCGACTTCCAGCTCCGCGATGGCGGCGGCTACGAGTTCGTCGAGAACTTCGGCGCGCGCTACATCGCCGACCTGACCGACCGACCGAAGCTGACGCGGCCACTGAAGGTCGTGGTGGCGACGGGGAACGGTACCGCGGGTGCGTTCGCGCCTCAGGCGCTCGCCGCAGCCGGCTGCGAGGTCGTGCCGCTCGACACCGAACTCGACCACTCCTTTCCGCGCTACAATCCGAACCCGGAGGACATGAAGATGCTGCACGTCCTCGCCGACACCGTGCGCGAATCCGGCGCCGATGTCGGCTTCGGCTTCGACGGCGATGGCGATCGCTGCGGCGTCGTCGACAACACCGGCCGCGAGATCTTCGCCGACAAGATGGGCGTGATCCTTGCCCGCGACATGTCGGCCAAGCATCCGGGCGCGAAGTTCGTCACCGACGTCAAGTCGAGCGGCCTCTTCCTCACCGACCCGGTGCTGAAGGATCACGGCGCCGAGACCGACTACTGGAAGACCGGCCACTCCTACATGAAACGGCGCGTCAACGAACTGGATGCGCTCGCCGGCTTCGAGAAGTCCGGCCACTTCTTCTTCAACCGCCCGATCGGCCGCGGCTATGATGACGGCATTCTGACCGCGCTCGCCGTCTGCGACGTGCTGGAGCGGAACCCCGACAAGACGATGGCCCAGATCTATGACGAGCTGCCGCAGACCTGGGGCAGCCCGACCATGTCGGCGCATTGCGACGACACGGCGAAGTATGACGTCGTCGAAAAGGTGACAGAGCGCTTCACCGCCATGCGTGACGCCGGCGAGAAAGTCGGCGGCCATGCGATCGATGATCTCATCACCGTCAACGGCATTCGCGTCGTCACCGACGACGGCACCTGGGGGCTCGTCCGCGCGTCATCGAACAAGCCTGAGCTGGTGGTGGTGATCGAGAGCCCCGTTTCGGACGCGCGGCTCCACGAGATGTTCGGGGCGGTCGACACGATCCTTCGCGAGAATGACGGTGTCGGCGAGTACAACCAGACGATCTGAGTTGCGGCCGACACTGCTCCGCGCCGCCGTCGCGGCTGTCTGTGCCGTCGCGGCAGCGCCTGCCGTGGAGGCGCAATGGCGCGAGAGCTATCCGGTTATACGGATCGGCATTGTTGCCGGCCCCGACGCGGCGCTCACCCGCTCGCGTGTCGAGCCTTTCCGCGCCTATCTCGATGAGAGCCTCGAGGTGTCGGTGGAGGTCCTCACGGCGCCCGACTATGGCAGCCTGATCGCGGAGCAGTTCACCGGCCGTCTGCACGCCACCTTCCTCAGCGCATCCGCCTTCGCTGGTGCCAGCGCTGCATGCGGCGGCTGCGTCGAGCCCTTGGTCGCGCAGACGACACCGAGCGGCGAGGCCGGCTATCGCGCCGCCTTGATCGTCTCGTCGGAAAACGCGCTGTCCGACCCCGCCAACCTCGCCGGTACGCGGCTTGCCGTCTCCGCCGAGGATTCGCTCGCCGGCCGGATGCTGCCGCTGGCGCTGTTCGTGGAAGCCGGCGTCGACTTCGCCGATGTCGAGATCGTCGAGAGGGGAAGCCAGGCCGCTGCGGTGCTGGCGGTCGTTTCCGGCGGTGCCGAGGCTGGCCTCGGCTGGATCGGACTGTCGGACGATGCCGCCGATCGCGGCGTTCTGGCCGATCTCGCCGCGGCGGGACGGCTGTTGCTCGGCGAGGTCCGGGTCGCGTGGACCTCGCCGATGATCCCGCATGGGCCGTTGACGGTCCTCGACAATCTGCCCGATGATCTGAAGTCCGAGCTCGCTGCGGCGATGCTGGCCCTGGCTGAAGCCGATCCCGATGCTCTCGTCGCCATCGATGCCAATCTTGGCGGCGGGTTTGCGGATGTCGATGCGGGCGACTACGAGCCGCTGATGCTGCTCACCGACCCCGACCTGGAACTGCCGCGCTAGTCGCGCTCGACTTCGTTCTGGAGGCGCGGCCTTAGATAGAACTCGTCGTGGAGGTCGAGCGTTCCGGTCAGGGTATGGCCGAAGGTCGGCGTGTACTCGTAGCGGACTTCGGCAGCAACGATGAAGGTGTCGGGCCGGGATATTTCCTCCGGCAGGTCGTAGCTCGAACCCTCGCGATAGGCGCTCATGTTTCGCGCATCGCTCCACACCACGGTCGCTTCGCCTTCGTCGTCGATGCGAACACCGGAGACGACGATGTTCATGTCCTCGATCGGATAGGGGTTCATCACCGCCGTCACCGCGTCGAGAATGTTGCTCATCTGCTCGTCGTCGATCTCCTCGGCCTGCGCCACAAGGTCGCCGAGGACGCTGGTCGCGTGCGTCACCTTGCGGTTGATCATGAAGGCCTCGGAGGCCTCGAAGCCGCCGAGATAAAGGAGCACCATGATCGGCAGGATGAGCGCGAATTCGAGCGCGGCGAGGCCGGAGCGGTCGCGGACGAACCGCCGTCCCGACCTTGGGCTGCGCAGTGCTCTTGCGAGGCGGAGGATGCTCATCGCGCCGCCTCAGAACGGTTCGTTGCGGAACGCGGTGGCTGCCGCGATCAGGTGTCTGCCATTGCCGAGATTGGCGAGTCCGAGGCCGAGAATGTTGGTGTGGATCGGCCACTCATAGAATGTGCGGACAACGACGACGTCGCCGCCCTCGCCCGGTTCGTAGATGAAGTTCTCGATGAGGTTGCCGTCCTCGTCGATCGGCTCGGTCATGTCGACGTCGTCGAAATAGTCGTATGTGCGGACATCGATATGCAGCTTGTCGGCGCAGCCGAAGAGGCCGCCCATCGCCTCGCAGATGGCGGTCCGGAACTCGGCCTCGGAGTAGCTGCCCGCCTGCGCCTGACCGGTCCGGACGAGTCGGGCGCCGGCATTGGTCGCCGTCTCGATCGTCTGGCTGGCGAAGAACAGCAGGAACGTCTCCAGGATCGCCATCATCAGCGCGAAGAACGGCAGGGCGACCAGGCCGAACTCCACCGCACTGCCGCGCCCGTCGCGGCGGAACCGGCGCACCATGACGCGAAGTCCGGTGCGTTTCGGGTTGCTCTCTGGCTCTGTGGGTCGGGTCATGCCGCTTGCGTTAACAAACAGCTATTGAAGAACCCTTGCACTGATTTAGCTGAATCCGCGCGGTCGGGTTAGGAGCCCGTTAACCGCGCCGATCCGGCTAGCCTCCGCCGAGCGCCAGCGCCTGGCGCGCCTGGATCTGGTCGGTCGTCCGCTCGAAGATGCCCGGCGCGTCGCCGACATTGAGCGTCGGTGCGCAGACAGGCGTGCAGCTGTAGCTCTGCTGCGTGTCGCGGCGGTAGACCGTCACGAGGTTGGAGGTGTTCTGCACCGTGATCAGATCCTCGCGGATCACCGTGCCGTCGCCGCCCAGGACGATGAGGTTCGTCGTCCCGAAGCTCCGCCCGGTAATGACGAGCGTGCTCGCATCCATGATCGTCGCATCGGCGATCGACGGATTGCCGATGATGACGGCGGTGGCAGGGTTGTCGAGCTGAATGACGAACGCCTGATCGACAGTGACGTAGGTTGTCTGCTGTGCTTCGGCGGCGGCGGTGAAACCGCTGCTCAAACCTGCCGCGAGCGCGAGCGCGACAATCGCGCGGCGTCCGCGCGAACCGTGGCCGTTGGTACGCATGGTACTCACTTACTCCATAGGCCGTTACTCGCCCGCACTGTGGCCGCGAATGGTGAATCAACGTTTAAGCGCGCCCGGGCGTTCGGAACGACTTGAGCGCTGACGTGTCCCGCGCGCCCCGAAACAAGAGCCAGCCTAAACAGAAGCTTACCGGAAAGCCCGGCAATCGACGAAAGCTGTAACCCTCGCGCCGAGGCGAAAACTCAATTAAAACAGAAGGATATGAGAAACCGCGGGCAGTCGGCGCGGTGCAAGACGGTTAACAATATAAAAATGGACCTCCGAAAAGCAGGCGCGTCGTTTAACCAATGTGCAGCGTTTGGCTCATAGTATTGCGAAAGGTCGAGGGCGCACGCATCAAGAAAAGCGACCCGGCCGGAGTTGTTCAAACACGTGGACCAGGAGCCAACCATGAAGAACCTCGTTTCTCGCTTCGCCAATGACGAGTCGGGTGCCACCGCCATCGAGTACGGCCTCATCGCCACGCTCATCGGTGTCGCGATCATCGCCGGCGCTACCGCGCTGGGCGGCGCGCTGGACGACACCTTCCAGGGCATCGCCGACGACAACTTCTAAGTCGTTTGCGGGGCAGGCCCCCGCAGGAAGAACCCGGGGGCCATCTCGACCATGTCGTCGGGGTGGCCCTCGCGCTTTCGCCGCGCCTCTTGACCGTTTGTTCAGCACAGGCGCGCTAGCAGGAAGCGATCACACCGCCGCCGATCGGGCAGGGATTCCGGGGCACCGACCATGACAATCATCGACTACCTCATCTTCGCGATCTTTCCGCTGGGCATGGCCTATGCCGGCGCCAGCGATCTCATCACCATGACGATCCCGAACCGGGTCGTGCTCATCGTCGCGGGTGCCTTCCTGGCCGCCGCGCCGTTCCTGCCGGGCATGGATCTCGAGACCTTCGGACTCCATCTCGCGGCCGGCGGCGTGGTGCTGCTCGCCGGCTTCGTCATGTTCGGCTTCGGCTGGATTGGCGGCGGTGACGCCAAGATCGCCGCGGCCGCTGCGATGTGGATCGGGCTGCCGCACACGCTGGAGTTCCTGGTGTGGACTTCGCTCGTCGGCGGTGGGCTGACGCTGGTTCTGCTGATCGCTCGTCGCCGCCTGCTTCCCGCCTTTGCGGTGCGCCAGGAATGGATCACGCGCCTGCATGATTCCGAGGCGGGTGTTCCCTATGGCGTGGCGTTGGCGGCAGGCGCGCTCATCGTCTACCCGCAGACCGCCTGGATGGCGCTGATCGGCGGCTAGGGCCGGGCGTTACCGATCGTTAATTACGATTGCTCACGGCTAGTTAACCATAAGTACACCATTGCCGGGCGACATTGCTCCACCGCCGGACTGATTTGTCCGTGGTGAGGAAGGTCGCACATGAATCTCGCGCGCATCCTGGTTCTGATCATCGCGCTCCTGGCAGGAGGCGCGGCCGCCTATCTGGCGCTGAACATCCTCAACGAGGAGCCGGAACCCACTCCCGCACAGGCGCCCGAACTGGTTGCCGCCAACGCGGCTGCCCCGCAGATCGAAACCGACGAAGTGCTGGTCGCGCTTCGCGACATTCCGCTCGGCAACACCATCAACGCCGACTCGTTGAGCTGGCGTCCGTGGCCGAGCAGCGGCGTCGCCGGCAACTACATTGTTCGCGAAGACTTCCCCACCGCCATCGAGGAGATCGAGGGCGCCGTCGCCCGCGGTACCTTCTTCGCCGGCGAGCCGATCACCCAGGGCAAGCTGACCTTCGGGGACGGCGGTCTGCTCTCCGCCATGCTGCCCCCCGGCAAGCGTGCCATCGCCCTTGAGATCACGGCCGACACCAGCGCCGGCGGTTTCATCCTGCCCGACGACCGCGTCGACGTGATCATGACCCGCCAGGTGGAAGACTTCGCCGACGGCGAGGAGCGCTACGTCACCGAGACGATCCTCTCCAATATCCGCGTGCTGGCGATCGACCAGTCGATTGCCGAGCAGAACGGCGAGGCGGTGGTCATCGGTCGCACAGCCACGCTCGAGCTCACGCCGCAGCAGGCCGAAATCCTCACCGTCGCGCAGGGAATCGCGGACCGTCTCACCCTGTCGTTGCGCAGCCTTGCCGACGCCGACGTCGAGGATCGCCCCGACGCCGTCCACCTCATCAGCGGGGATACCCGCAATGTCGGGGTAACGGTGGTTCGCAACGGCGTCCCTGTCCAAGTGGATCCAGCCCGATGACCGCTGCCACCGATTTCACGGAGCCCCGGTTCAAGATGTCAGCATTCCCGCTTCGCGCTGCGCTGGTCGCCAGCACGGCCATCGCTGCGGCCATCCCGGCGCAGGCTTCGCCGGGCGATGTGGTTCCCGGTGCCGGCAACGTCGCGCGATGCGAGGCAAGCGGCATAGGCGGGCACCGCATGTGCACGCTGCCGCTCAACAAATCGCTCATCATCGATCTGCCGGCCGACGCCCGCGATGTTCTCGTGTCGAATCCCGATATCGCCGACGTCGTCGTCCGGACATCGCGGCGCATCTATCTCACCGGCGTCGCCGTCGGGCAGACGAATCTCTTCGTCTTCGACGAGTTCGGCAACACGATCGTCAGCCTCGATCTTCAGGTCGAGCGCGACATTTCCGGCCTTGAGGAAACCCTCGGGCGGCTGATTCCCGGATCGAGCATTGTCGCCGAGATGATCAACGACAACATCATTCTTTCCGGCACGGTCCAGAATGCCGGGGATGCGCGGCGTGCGTCCGAGATCGCGAACATCTTCGCCAATGTCGGCGCGGCCGGCCAGCCGGATGCTGGTCAGCCTGGTGCCGAAACGGTGGATGCCGGAGGCATCAACATTTCTCTCGGCGATCCGAGCGGCGAGGGGCGGCAGAGCCGTGTCGTCAACCTCCTCACCATCGAGGGCGAGGATCAGGTCTTCCTCAAGGTCACGGTCGCCGAGATCTCCCGCAACACGGTGAAGCAGCTCGGCATCGACTGGAACCTCGAGAACTTCCAGCTCGGCGGCGGCATGGTGTTCTCGGCCATGACCCAGTCGATCTTCCCCGCCAACCTGTTCGCGCCGAACCGCAACCTCACCGGAGAATACGTCCAGAACATCACCGTCCCCGACTACGGCGGGGCAGCCGGCGAGATGCTGAACGCGCGCAACGCGATCGGCCTGACGCTGGAGGCGATGGAACAGACCGGCCTCATGCACACTCTCGCCGAACCGACGCTGACGGCGATCTCCGGCGAATCGGCGTCCTTCCTCGCCGGCGGCGAGTTCCCGGTGCCGGTCCGCGCAGACGCCAACGGCAACGTCATAGTCGAGTACAAGCAGTTCGGCGTCAGCCTGGAATTCTCGCCCGTCGTCCTCTCGGAGGGCCGCATCAGCCTCCATGTCTCGACAGAGGTTTCCGATCTGTCGGGCGAAGGCGCGCTCGCCATCGGCGATGTGACGCTGCCGGGTCTCAACGTCCGGCGCGCCGAGACCACGCTTGAAATGCCGTCAGGCGGCGCGCTCGTGATGAGCGGGCTTCTGCAGGATCAGATCCACGAGGTGACGAGCGGTCTTCCAGGCATCCGTCAGGTGCCGGTGCTCGGCGCGCTGTTCGGCAGCCGCGACTTCCAGCGCAACGAGACCGAACTCGTCATCATCGTCACTCCCTATCTCGTCGATCCGGTGGCGCGCTCCGAACTGGCACTGCCGACGGACGGCTACGCCCCGGCGGGCGACGTGCGGGCCAACCTCTTCGGCCAGCTCAACCTTCGCTACGGCGACCAGGGCGGCGGGGGCGACCCGAACGCCGGCTACCACGGCAATCCCGGCTTCATCATCAAATGAGGCGCGGCAATGGGACTGGAGTTGAACCGATGACTGTGATCGCAGCCTCTGCCGGGCGCAGGCAACCCCGCACCAGCCGGCTGCCGCAGGTGGCGCTCGTGGCGCTGCTGAGCGTCGGCGTCGCCGCCTGCGCCTCCACCAACCGCGCCGAGACGGTCGCCGCGGTTCCCGACGACTACCGGGTTAACCACCCGATAACCATCGAGGAGACGCTGGCGACATTGGACATTCCGGTCGGAATGGAGACCCGATACCTTCCGCGCGGAATGAACGACAACATTGCCGGTTTCGCCCGCGAGTTCATGCAAAGCGGTTCCAGCATCCTGGCGATCGTGATGCCGTCAGGGTCCGGCAACTCCTATGCGATCGGCGCCGTTGCCGTTCAGATCGAGCAGGTCTTCCTCGACGCCGGTGTGCCGCTCGCCTCGATCCAGTACCGCTCCTATCCGTCGAGCGCGTCGGAGACGAATGCGCCGATCAGGCTGGCCTTCGCCCGCATCAGCGCCAATGCCGGCCCGTGCGGACCGTGGACCGACAACGTCTCGCGCAACTTCCGCAACGAGCACTACGAAGCCTTCGGCTGCGCCACGCAGAACAACCTCGCGGCCACGGTGTCGAACCCGCTCGATCTGCTCTATCCGCGCGTCATGCCGCCGCCCAACGCCGCTCGCCGCGACACCGTGCTCGGCGCCTATCAGGACGGCGATCCGACGGCGACGAATTTCGGCGGCGATGGTGGCGCCGGCATTGCTGAGGTTCAGGAATAATGTCGAATGTCGCGTATGAGCCAGCGCAGCCGATAGAGCCTGACGAACCGGAGGTTGGGGAGGCGGCGGCGCCGCCTCGCGAGCCGCACGAGATCCGGCCGCTGCCGCGTATCTCGATCCAGGTCTTCAGCGAGACCCAGGACGTCGCCGCTGCCGTCGAGGAGGCGTCCGGCGACCGGCGGATGTCGCGCACCCATGTGAAGCTGCACTCCGGCGGCATTCCCGCCGCAACCGAGTTTTATACCGCTGCTCCCACACCTAACCTGATCATCGTCGAAAGCAGCCTTTCGGGCGAGGCGCTCCTGACCGAGCTTGAGCAGCTCGCCAATGTCTGCGACGCCGGCAGCAAGGTGGTGGTGATCGGCCGCGTCAACGATGTGCGCCTCTACCGCGAACTCGCCCGGCGCGGCGTCAGCGAATACATCGTCTCGCCGGTCGACTCGGTCCAGCTGATCAGCACGATCTCCGACCTTTATGTCGATCCGGGCAGTGAGCCGCTGGGTCGGACGATCGCGTTCATCGGCGGCAAGGGAGGCGTCGGCTCGTCGACGGTTTGTCACAGCGTCGCCTTCGCTCTGGCGCAGAATTTCGGCACCGACGTGCTGCTGGCCGATCTCGACCTCGCCTTCGGCACGGCCGGGCTCGACTTCAATCAGGACCCGACGCAGGGCATCGCCGAGGCCATCCATTCGCCGGAGCGCCTCGACGACGTCTTCCTCGATCGCCTGCTGGCGCGCTGCACCGATCATCTCAGCCTGCTCGCCGCCCCGGCGACGCTCGACCGCACCTTCGATCTCGGCGAGACGGCGATCGAGCCGGTCATCGACCTCGCCCAGTCGAGTGTGCCGACGGTCGTTCTCGACCTGCCGCACATGTGGACGAGCTGGGTGAAGCGAACGCTCGTCGCGGCCGACGAGATCGTCCTCACGGTGGAGCCCGATCTCGCCAATCTGCGCAACGCCAAGAACTTGCTCGACCTGCTCCGCCAGCTGCGCAAGCACGATCGGCTGCCGCACCTCGTCATCAACCGCGCCGGCTTGAGCAAGCGGCCCGAGATCAAGACGGACGAATTCGCCAAGGCGCTCGACATCGCGCCCGCCGCGATCATCCCCTTCGATGCGCAACTGTTCGGAACCGCGGCCAACAACGGCCAGGTGATCGCCGAGGTCGATCCCAAGAACGCTATCACCGAGTCCTTCAACAAGATCGCCCACACCGTTTCGGGCCGGCCGGAAGCGCCTCGAAACAAGCGCAGCAGCCTGTTCGCCAGGCTGCGCGGTAAGCGGAACGGCTGACGAGAGCGCGGATGTTCGGCAAGCGTGGAGCAACCGAATCGGATGGATCCGGCATTTCGCCGGCGACCGACCAGTCGCGCCCGAAGCCGAAGCCGAAGCCAGCGCCTGAGCCGCAGAGGGCCGAACCGGAACGTCCGCCGCTCCCCGACTATGACGAACTCGAGGTCGAGCCGCTGAACGACGAGTCGTCGTCGGACGATCGCTCTGCGCGATCCGAGAACTACTACGACGTCAAATCGACGATCTTCGCAGCCCTCCTCGACACCATCGATCTGTCGCAGCTGGCCAAGCTCGATCTTGAATCGGCGCGCGAGGAAATCCGCGACATCGTCAACGACATCATCGGCCTCAAGAACATCGTGATGTCGATCTCCGAGCAGGAGGACCTGCTCGAGGACATCTGCAACGACGTTCTTGGACTTGGTCCGTTGGAGCCGCTTCTTGCGCGCGACGAGATCGCCGACATCATGGTCAACGGCGCGAACCGGACCTACATCGAAGTTGCCGGTCGGATGCAGAACACATCGATCCGCTTCCGCGACAACACACAGCTGATGAACATCTGCCAGCGGATCGTCAGCCAGGTCGGCCGCCGCGTCGACGAAGCCAATCCGATCTGCGACGCGCGCCTGCCCGACGGCTCTCGTGTGAACGTCATCGCGCCGCCGCTCTCGATCGACGGCCCGACGCTCACCATTCGTAAGTTCCGCAAGGACAAGCTTACCCTCAAGCAACTCGTGCAGTACGGCACGATAACGCCCGAAGGCGCGACGATCCTGGAGATCATCGCGCGGTCGCGCTGCAACATCCTGGTCTCCGGCGGCACCGGCTCCGGTAAGACGACGCTGCTCAACTGCCTCACTTACTATATCGGCCGCGACGAGCGCATCATCACCTGCGAGGACGCCGCCGAGCTTCAGCTGCAGCAGCCGCACGTCGTTCGGCTCGAGACTCGCCCGCCCAATATCGAAGGCGAGGGCGAAGTGACGATGCGCGATCTCGTCCGCAACTGCCTGCGCATGCGGCCCGAGCGGATCGTCGTCGGCGAGGTGCGCGGACCCGAGGCGTTCGACCTGTTGCAGGCCATGAACACCGGCCATGACGGCTCGATGGGCACGCTCCATTCGAACTCGCCGCGCGAGGCGCTTTCCCGTATCGAATCGATGATCACGATGGGCGGCTTCAATCTGCCGTCGAAGACGATTCGCGAGATGATCTCGGGTTCGATCGACGTCATCATCCACGTCGCCCGTCTTCGCGACGGTTCGCGTCGCATCACGCACATCACCGAAGTGACCGGCATGGAGGGTGATGTCATCATCACCCAGGATCTCATGCGTTACGAAATGAGCGGCGAGGATGCGCAGGGCCGCGTTCTCGGCCGGCATGTGTCGACTGGCATCGGCCGCCCGAACTTCTGGGAGCGCGCACGCTACTTCAATCTCGAGCAGCGCCTGGCCGCCGCGATCGACAAGATGGACACGACCGAAGAGCCCGTGGGGATATGAGCGACTTCCTCACGCCCCAGATGACCGTGATCGCCTTGGCGCTGCTTGCGGCGTTGTCCGTCGGGGCGATGGCCTACGCGATCTTCTACCGCCGCCTCCGCGGCAACAACCTCGCCGAGGAGCGGCTCGGCCAGGTCAAGCAGGCGACGGGCATCGCCGCTGCGCCGTCGGCGGCACGCGCGCAAGACAACGCCGCCCGGCGACGGAAGGCTGTCCAGGAATCTCTCCGCGAGATGGAGATCAAGGAACGGGCCAAGGCGCGAAGCCGGACCTCGCCGCCGCTCGACCTTCGTCTCGAACAGGCGGGCCTGACGATGTCGAAGGCGGCGTTCTTCATGATGGGAGCCATGGTCGGCGCCGTGATGTTCGTCCTGGGTTTCCTTGCCGGAGCGCCGATGATCGTCGCCATCGGTCTCGGCGCCGCTGGCGCGCTCGGCTTTCCGTTCTGGCTGGTCAACTTCCTGCGGAAGCGCCGTTTCAATGCGTTTCTGAAAGAGTTTCCCAACGCCGTCGATATCATCGTGCGCGGCGTCAAGGCTGGCCTTCCGCTCAACGACAGCATGCGCATTGTCGCCAACGAGTCGGCCGAACCTGTGCGCTCGGAGTTCCGCATAATCCATGAACGCCAGGCTCTGGGACAGTCGGTCGCCGACGCGATCAGTGAGCTTCCCGAACGGGTGCCCGTCGCGGAGGCGAACTTCTTCGCCATTGCGATCGCCATCCAGCAGCAGGCCGGCGGCAACCTTTCCGAGGCGCTTGGCAATCTGTCGAAGGTGCTGCGCGAGCGCGCCAAGATGAAGGGCAAGATCAAGGCGATGAGCATGGAGGCGAAAGCCTCGGCCTTCATCATCGGCTCGCTGCCGATCATCGTCATGATCCTCGTCTACCTGACGAGCCCCGACTACATCACGCTGCTGTTCACCGAGACCGTGGGCAACGCCATTCTCATTGCCTCGGCCTTCTGGATGGCGATCGGCATCTTCGTGATGCGCAAGATGATCAATTTCGACTTCTAGATCGCCATGCTCGAGCAGATCGTCGACACCCTAACCAACCCTCAGTTCCTCATCGCCGGGCTCGCCGCGCTGGCGGTGATCGCGACGATCATCACCTTGGCGATGCCGCTGTTGTCGACCGACCGTCTCAGCCGCCGCATCAAGACGGTCGCGACGGAGCGCGAGGAGATACGGGCCCGCGAGCGCACCAAGCTCGCCGAGGAACAGAAGCGGCCCCAGGTGAGTCTTCGCAATGTCGAGCCGCAAAAGGCCGTCCGCCGCGTCGTCGACCAGTTCAATCTGCGGCGTGCGCTCGTCGACGAAGCGACGATCACTCGGCTGCGGGTTGCGGGTTATCGTGGCCAGGCGCCGCTGTTCGTATATCTCTTCGCGCGCGTCACGCTGCCGCTCATCATGTTCGCGGCGGCGATCGTCTACCTGTTCTTCATCGGCGAATACGCTCAGCCGCCGATGTTCAAGATCTTCGTGGCGATTCTCATCGCCTATATCGGCTTCTACGCACCGAACCTCTACGTCTCCAACCGCGCGCAGAAGCGCAAGCAGTCGATCAAACGCGCCTGGCCGGATGCGCTCGATCTGCTGCTGATCTGCGTGGAGTCGGGCATGTCGGCCGAGGCCGCGTTCAAGCGCGTGTCGGAAGAAGTCGGTGTGCAGTCGACCGAGTTGGCCGAGGAGCTGATGCTAACCACCGCCGAGCTATCCTATCTCCCCGACCGGCGTACGGCGTATGAGAACCTTGCCTCACGGACCGGGCTCGACGGCGTCAAGGCCGTGACGCTCGCGCTGGTGCAGGCGGAGAAATACGGCACGCCGCTCGGTCAGTCGCTCCGCGTCATGGCGCAGGAGAACCGCGATATCCGCATGAATGAGGCCGAAAAGAAGGCTGCCGCCCTGCCGCCGAAGCTGACAGTTCCGATGATCGTGTTCTTCCTGCCGGTGCTGTTCGGCGTGATCCTCGGCCCGGCGGCGATCCAGCTGATGGAAGAAGGCTTCATCTAGCCGCGGCGCGGATGGCAAGCGTCCGCCGGCCAAGGCCATCGCCTACTGCGCGGCGAGCTGCGCCCAGGTATCCTGATCGGCAAGCATGCGGCGCAGGAAGGCGATGTTGGCCTCCGCCTGTTCCGGCGAGAGCTCGCGCCGCGCGATCTCCTCCGCTTCGTCGAACCGGCCCTGCAGACCGACCGCGAGAGCGAGGTTCTGACGCATCCGGCTGTCCGCGTTCGGGAGCGCGACGGCGCGCCGTAGATATTCCTCGGCCTGCTCCAGATCGCCGGTGAGCAGATAGGACATGCCGAGATTGGACCACAGCGAGGCTTCGTTCGGCGCGATATCGATCGCCTGATTGTAGAGCTGCCGTGCGGCGCCCGGCTGCCCGAGCTGGTCGAGAATCGTTGCCTCGGCCGAGAGCAGCTTCCAGTCCGGCTGCGCCGGGTTCTGGACGCGGCGAATGACCGAAAGCGCTTCGTTGAGCGCTCCGGTATTGGCGAGCGCCTTGCCATAGGCCGCGCCGATCGCGTCGTCCTCCGGATGCTCCAGCGTTGCGTCTCTGAGCACGGCGACCGCCTGCTCGAAGCGACCCATCTCGAGGAGGATCGAGCCGTAGTTGAGCGCCACCATCGCGTCGTTGGGCGACTCGGCATAGCGCGCGCCCCAGGTGGCTTCCGCCGCGGAGAGATCGCCGATCTCGCCGGGAACGATCGCACCGGTCGTCGTCGGGTCAACGTTGCGATTCTGGAATGTGCTGCAGGCCGACAGGGACACCGCAAGAGCCAGCGGGACCAGAATCGATGCCGACTTCAGGCGGCCGGGACGGGAAATGCGACCTGTCGACGGGGATGGGAACGGCATGGGGAAACTCGCGTCGCGAACGAGGTTTGGCATTCGAACGCGTCAATAAACTGTTAACCCTAACGGAAGGTTAAGAGGGCTCGACCGGCCGGTCGGGCCCCTCGTCTGACGGGGGATCGATGCTGGCCGACATTCTTCAGGACGCCTCGGAAGTCGAAGGCGCGGTGCCGATCCAGGCCGTGACGGCGAAGGCGCTGCCCGATCTGCTGACCCGGCTGGACCCGCCAGCGCGGGCCTATGCCGGTTCGATCGGCTTCGACGGCGCTGCCGGTAGGACGGCTTTGCTCCCGGACGACGCCGGAGGAATCGCCTGCGTGCTGTTGGGGCTCGGCGGCAACAACGGAACGGGCGATCCCCTCGTCGCCGGCAGGCTTGCGGCTTTGCCGGCCGGTACCTATCGGCTTGCCGACGGCTTTTCCGATCGCGCACTGGCGGCGCTCGCCTTCGCGCTCGGCAGCTATCGCTTCGGGCGATATCGGGAGAGCAGGAAGGAGCGCCCACGCCTTGTGCTGCCGGAGGACGTCGATGGCGCAGCCATCCGCAGCGCGGCCGAGGCGGTCTGGCTCGCGCGCGATCTCATCAATACGCCGGCGAACGACATGGGGCCGGGTGAACTTGCGGCCGCCGTCGAAGCGCTCGCGGCGCGACACGGCGCGGCGTGCACCGTCACCGTCGGCGACCGACTGGTCGACGAGAGCTTGCCGCTGATCCATGCAGTAGGGGCGGCGGCAGCGCCGGGACGCGAGCCGCGGCTCATCGACCTTGTCTGGGGCGAGGAGGCCGCACCGAAGGTCACGCTTGTTGGCAAGGGCATCACGTTCGACACAGGCGGTCTGGACATCAAGCCGTCGACGGGCATGCGGCTGATGAAGAAGGACATGGGCGGCGCGGCCAACGCCATCGCGCTCGCATCCATGGTCATGGCCGCGCGGTTGCCGGTGCGGCTGCGGCTCCTCGTGCCGTCGGCGGAGAACGCGATTGCCGGTGAGGCGTTCCGGCCCGGAGACATTCTCAAGAGCCGGAAAGGGCTGACGGTCGAGATCGGCAACACCGACGCCGAGGGTCGGCTGGTGCTCGCCGACGCACTGGCGCTCGCTTCGGAGGAGGAGCCGGCGCTGCTCCTCGACTTCGCGACGCTCACCGGCGCCGCGCGCGTTGCCCTCGGGCCCGACCTGCCGGCCGTCTTCACGCCGGACGACAACCTTGCCGCCGACCTCGCCGAATGCGCGGCGACGGTTGCCGATCCGCTGTGGCGGATGCCGCTCTGGGCGCCCTATGCGGAGACGATCGAGTCGAAGGTCGCCGACCTCGACAATGCCGGCAAGGGTGGTTTTGCCGGTGCGATCACCGCGGCGCTGTTCCTTCGCCGCTTCGTCGGTGACGGCATCGCCTGGGTGCATACAGATCTCTTCGGCTGGAGCCCGAAGGCGAAACCCTCCTGCCCGGAAGGCGGCGAGGCCCATGCGATCCGCGCGGTCTTCGAGATGCTGAGGCGCCGCTATCCGGCGAAGTGAGCGGCCCGCGCCGAAACGCGGGCCACTCGGAGTCGGTCAGTATTGCTGCGTCTTGGTGGCGATCACCGACACCGCATCGAAACCACGGACGCCGGGATAATAGGCGCAGCGAAGGTCCTGCGAGACCGGCACCGGCACAGCGATCCGCGGCTGGTTGCCGAAGCCGCCGCCACCGGGCTGCCACGGTCCCTGCATCGGCGAGCACACCATCGTGTCGGCGCTCCAGCCGACGCCGCGGCCGCACCATGAATAGTGGATGTTGACGCGCGCCTCGCCGCCGCGGTCGCTCCAGTTGAGGTTGCCGTTGCAGTTCAGGCCGCCGCCGGTGACGTGATAGGAGCCGCCGCCCCAGCGGCTGAGGCAGAAGCTCATCCGGTACGGGCCGTAGAGGTCCTGGTTGATGTAGTAGCAGCCCTCGAAGCTTTGCTGCGGCGGAGCCGGGTGACCGGGTCCGGGGCCAGGTGTCGGCACCGCGATGTTCGGAATGGCGTTCTGCTGCGCAAAGGACGCGGTCGCCGGAAGCATGGCGACGGCAGCAAGGGCGACCGCTCCTGCGATCGATCTGGAAACATTCATCATGACGCGAGGGTTCCTCCAGCTGAGGCGCCCCCCTCGGTGTCATCATGCTAGTCGGAGGTGTCCTGAATCCCGGCTGAATGCCGGGTTCAGCCTTGCCGATCGGCCGGCCGCCGCGCCCAGGGGCGGGTGCCGGCGGGGACTTCGCCAGCGGCGTCGACCGGCTGCAGATAGTGCGCGACCTCGGGCCAGTCGCCGCGTTCCAGGCCCTTGCGGAGATGGGGATCGGTGATGGCGAAGGCATCGATCCCGACCCGACGCATATACGGCAACTGGTCGAGGAAGAAATCGCCGACGGCGCGGATCTCGCCGCGATAGCCGTCGCGATCGCGAAGGAGCCGCGCGATCGAGAAGCCGCGCCCGTCGGCATATTTTGGGAAGTTGACCGCGATTACCGGAAAGCGGTCGAGATCACCGGCAATGTCCGACCACTCGGCGTCGGGCTCGAAGACCAGACCCAGCGGCGCGTTGCGCGCTGCCAGCGTGTCGTGCTCTTCCCGCCACCGCGTCAGGCCGACCAGCGACGGCCGGTCGGCAGGAACCTCTTCGCCATCGGCAACGATGATCCATTCGTCCTCGGCGAAGGCGCCGTCCTTCCAGATCTCGCTCAAATCCCGCTTCCGTCGCTCTCGAAGCCGTAATGGATGCCGCACTCGTCCTTGTCGCTGCCGCGCCAGCGGCCGGCACGGCTGTCTTCGCCGGGGAGGACGCGGTCGGTGCAGGGAACGCAGCCGATCGAGGGATAGCCCTTCGCCACCAGCGGATGGGGCGGCAGATCATGTTCTTCCGCGTAGGCGATCAGCTCCGCCGCGCTCCAGTCGGCCAGCGGGTTCACCTTGATGCGCGGGCCGTCCGCCTCGAACAGCGGCAGCTCGGCGCGTCCTTCGGTCTGAAAGCGCTTGCGCCCGGTGAACCAGGCGTCGAATCCGACGACCGCCCGGCCAAGCGGCTCGACCTTGCGGATGCGGCAGCAAAGGTCGGGATTGGTCATCCACAGCGCCTTCACCGGATCGAGCGCCTGCAGCCTCTCCTCGGCGGGCCGGATCGTCCGCACGTCGCGCAGGCCGAGCCGTTCGACGACCGTCCGCCGGTATTCGAGCGTCTCGTCGAAGAGGCGGCCGGTATCAATGAAGAGCACCGGCACCCGAGGATCGATTTCCGAGACGAGGTGGAGAAGGACCACGGATTCCGAGCCGAAGCTGGATACTGTCGCGATACCGCCGGCAAATAGCTCCTCGACGGCGAGCGCCACGACGTCGCCTGCGGACAGCCCGCTATAGCGCGCGTTCAGCCGCTGTGCCTTTTCTGCCGTGCTCTCGCTGGGATCGGCGACCATCTCGGCCGCCTCAATGACGGGCATAGATCGCCTCCTTGAACGGCTCGCGTCCGAGCCGGCGGACGGCCGCAAGGAAGGTCTCGTCGGGGCCGGAGCGGTTCTCCAGATAGGTGTCGACGATCGTCTCGACGGCCGAGACCACCTCGTCGGCCGAGAAGCCCTTGCCGACCGGCTCGCCGATCGAGGTATTCTCGTCGCCGGAGCCGCCCAGCGTGATCTGGTAGAACTCCTCGCCTTTCTTCTCGACGCCGAGAATGCCGATATGGCCGACATGATGGTGGCCGCAGGCATTGATGCAGCCCGAGATCTTGACCTTGAGCTCGCCGATATTGCGGGCCCGGTCGAGCTCGGCGAAGCGCTCGGAGATGCGCTGCGCGATCGGGATCGAGCGCGCATTGGCAAGGGCGCAATAGTCGAGGCCGGGGCAGCAGATCGCATCGGTGATGAGGCCGCGATTGGCGGCGGCAAGGCCGTTCGCCTGAAGGATGGCGAAGACCTCCGGCAGGTCGTCGAGCGCGACATGCGGCAGGATGAGGTTCTGCTCGTGGCTGACGCGGACCTCGCCATGGCTCAGCCGCTCGGCGAGGTCGGCGATGACGTCCATCTGGTCGGCGGTCGCATCCCCCGGCGTGCCGCCCCTCGGCTTCAATGAAATCGTCGCCAGGCCGTAGCCGTCGACCTTGTGCGGGACGACATTCTGCTCGACCCAGGTGTCGAGCGCGGCGTCGGTCTTGCGCGCCTCGGCGAGCTTGGCGGCGGCATCTGCGCGGTGCGGCAGATCGGGCATCGCGAAATAGGATTCGATGCGCCGGACCTCGTCGGCCGGGAGCGCCAGCGGGCCGCTTCTGATGCGCTCCCACTCGGCCTCGACCTTCTCGCGCATCACGTCGGCGCCGAGCTCGTGGACGAGGATCTTGATCCGCGCCTTGTATTTGTTGTCGCGCCGGCCCTCGAGATTATAGACGCGCAGAATCGCCTCCATATAGGAGAGCAAATCCTCTTCCGGCAGGAAGTCGCGGATCTTGTGCGCGATCATCGGCGTCCGGCCGAGGCCGCCGCCGACATAGACCGCAAAGCCGACCTTTCCGCCCTGGCCGATCTTGGCGTGAACGCCGATATCGTGGACCTGCACCGCAGCACGATCGCGCTCGGCGCCGGTCACGGCGATCTTGAACTTCCGCGGCAGAAACGCGAATTCCGGATGCAGCGACGACCATTGCCGCATGATCTCGGCATAGGGCCGCGGATCGAGAATCTCGTCGGCAGCGGCGCCAGCAAAATGATCCGCGGTGACGTTCCGGATGCAGTTGCCCGAGGTCTGGATCGCGTGCATCTCGACGGTCGCGAGATCGGCGAGAATGTCGGGCACGTCCTTCAGAGCCGGCCAGTTGTACTGGATGTTCTGGCGCGTGGTGAAATGGCCGTAGCCGCGGTCGTACTTCCGCGCGACATGGCCAAGCATCCGCATCTGGTCCGGCGACAGCGTGCCATAGGGGATCGCCACCCGCAGCATGTAGGCGTGGAGCTGAAGGTACAGGCCGTTCTGCAGCCGAAGCGGCCGGAACTGGTCCTCGGTCAACTCGCCAGCAAGGCGGCGCTCGACCTGCTCGCGGAACTGCGCAACGCGTCCGGTGACGAAATCGCGGTCGAACTCATCATAGCGATACATCGCTTTTCACCTGTCTCTTTCGAGGTTCCGGCTCTTCGCTTCGCTCCAGCCGGAACGACGGCACTCATTCTCAGTTGTCGTTCCGGACGGCCGTCGGCCGATCCGGAACCTCGGTTCATTCCGCTTCTGCCAGCCGCTTCCGTTCTTCTTCTCCGTACGCGACCGAGGGGCCTTTCGCGCGGATCAGCTCGCGAAGGCGCGATGGCACCGGCTTGCCGTCCTCGACGGTGACGTCGATCGTGTAGGGGTCGAGAACCACGCGCTCCGCGGCCTGCTCGGCGCTGAAGGCGAGCGCGTTATCGAGCACCTCGCCATCCTCGAAGACCTGCGACGCGTCGACATCCTCGGTCCACGACCGATCGTCGGCGAGGAAGACGACGAGCCCGTCGATCATGCGATTGGCGGTGATCGCCTTCAGAGTTCCCTTTTCGGCCGCGCGATACATGGTTGCTCCTATGCCGCGAGTTCGGCCAACGGCGCCGGCTCGACCGCGAGGCGACCGGCGGCGACGACATCGCCGATGATGAAGAGCGTCGGGCCATGGAGTTCGGCGTCCGCCGTCATCCGGCCGAGTTCGTCGAGCGGGCCGGCGAAGGCTCGCTGGGACGGCAGCGAGGCGTTCTCGATCACCGCCACCGGCACCGATGGGCGGAGCCCAGCCTCGACGAGACGCTTCGCCACCTTCGATGCCACGGTGAGCCCCATATAGACGGCAACGGTTGTGCCGTTGAGCGCGAGCCCGGCCCAGTCGGGAAGCGTCCTTCCGTCGGCGTCGTGGCCGGTGACGAAGACCAGCGAGGAGGCGACGCCTCGAAGGGTCAACGGAATCTCGGCCTCGGCGGCCGCGGCGAATGCCGCCGTCACGCCCGGCACTATATCGAACGGCACGCCGGCCTCGCGCAGCGCATCGACCTCCTCGCCGGCGCGGCCGAAGATCAGCGGGTCGCCAGACTTCAGGCGGACGACGCGACGCCCGGCACGGGCCTCTCGGATGATGATGTCGTTGATCTCGCTCTGGCTCGCGGAGTGCGCGCCCTTGGCCTTGCCGACGAAGATGCGGTCCGCGTCGCGGCGCCCCTGGGCGACGATCGCCGCGGGCACCAGTCTGTCGTAGACGATGACGTCGGCTTCCTGCAGCGCCCGTTGGGCACGCAGCGTCAGGAGGTCGGCGGCGCCCGGTCCGGCGCCGACCAGCGACACATGGCCGTCCGCGTCGGAGGTGCCGATCAATCCTTCCGCCGCAGCCTGCGCTTCGTCGACCTTGCCGGCGAAGACCTTCTCCGCGACGGCGCCGGAGAAGAACCGCGCCCAGAACCGCCGGCGGGCTTCGCCGCTCGGAATTGCCGCGACCACCGCGCCGCGGATGCGCTCGGCGAGCCCGGCGAGATCGCCATAGGCCGGCGCCAGCAGCGTCTCGATCCGGGCGCGGACATGCCGCGCCAGCACGGGTGCAACGCCCGCGGTGCCGATCGCGACGGCAAGCGGCGCACGATTGACGAGGGCGGGCGTGTGGAAGTCGCAGAGCTCCGGTCGATCGACGACATTGACCGGCACGCCTTGCGACTTCGCGCCGCCACGAAGGGCCTTGTCGGTCTCCTCGTCGCCGGTCGCTATGAAGGCAAGCGCCGCGCCGGCGAAGTCCTCATCGGCCGGCACGAGGCGAATGATCTCGGCAGCCGCTGCCTCCGCGTCGCGAAAAAGCTCCGGCGAGGGGTCGCGCGTGAACAGCTTGATCCGTGCCCGCGTCTCGCCAACGAGCCGCACCTTAGCCGCCGCCTCGGCGCCATCGCCGACAATGATGACGGCCTTGCCGTCGACGTCGTGGAAGGCCGGGAAAATGGCGAGCTTCGTTTCGTTCGGTGCCACCGAGCACCTCCAATGCTGTGTGCCGCGTCGGGGCTGCCGGCGCGGGCCTGTCCTGTCGTTGACCGGAATGTATGGAGGGCGGTGAAGGGCCACGAAGCCGGGGATTTCAAATGCCGCTCGGAGGATGGAAAAGATTTGCCCGTCCGGCCCAGCGATAGAATGACTGCAACAATGGTGCTGCATTAAGGTCACATGAGGCATTCGAGACGGCTCGGCTCGTCGCGAAGCCTCTTTTCTGCCAGTTTCGGGATGGCATGGGTCGGGCGAGGGGCCGGCATATCGGCGGACGATGGGGAGTGAGTAACGCGATGCCTTCCTACTTGAAGCGATTCTGGACGACCGTGATCGGCGCGCTCGCCATTCAGTTGGCGATGCCGGCAGCGGCCCAGGATGTCTCGCGACAGCTGATCGTCACCGAGGACGCCGATTATCCGGGCTTCGACTATGACGTCCTTCGCGAGATCACGCAGGAGGAATGCGAGGCCGCCTGCGTCGGCGACAATCGCTGCCGCGCCTTTACCTTCAACATCGATGCCGGCTGGTGCTTTTTGAAGGACGACTTCGGCGCGCTTGCACTCGCAGAGGGCGCAAATGCGGGCCGGATCGTTGCCGCGCCGGCCGTCTCAGAGACCGTCGAGCGCCAGCGCGAAGACGAGATCCTCGAGTTTCTCGCCCCTAGCTTCATCGACGAGGCGCGCCGTTTCGTCGGCGATCTTGACCGTCTGTTTGCGCCCGGCGTCCGCTCCTACAGCGAGTTGCTGCGTTCGGCCGGCGAGGCGCGGAGCGCTGGCAATCCGGCCCTCGCCGCCAACCTCTACGGCGCCGCCCTGGCCCTTGCCGATGAGGCCGACAAGGTGTGGATCGAGTTCGGCCGCGCGACATTGCTGCGGACCGGCGCCAACGCCAGCGAGCGCCGCGACATCCGCGAGCAGGCAACCTCCGCCGCCATCAACGCCTATCTCCGGACCAACAACGACGCGACCCGCGCCTCGGCGCTTGTCGTGCTCGGCGCCGCGCTCGAGCTTCGCTCGCTTTATCGTCCGGCGATCAAGGCCTATCGCGCCAGCCTCGCGATCGACTCCGATCCCGACGTCCAGGAAACGCTGGAGGCGCTGGTCGCCGAACATGGCTTCCGCATTCTCAGCCATGAGGTCGACACCGACTCCGACACGCCACGCATCTGCGTGGTGTTCTCCGATCCGCTCCCCGTCAGCCGGCCGGGTCTCACCGACTTCGTCACCGTCGAAGGTGGCGACGGGCTCGCGATCGAGCCCGACTCCAGCCAGATCTGCATCGACGGCGTTGTCTTCGGCGACCGTTATCGCATTCAGATCCGCGCCGGCCTTCCGGCGGCCGATGGCGAGGTGCTGTCCAACACCGCCGTCATCGATGTCTTCGTCCCGGACCGCTCGCCCTTCGCCGGCTTTGCCGGCAACGCCTACGTTCTGCCCGCCGGCCCCGAGCCGACGATCCCGATCCAGACGGTCAACACCGAAACCGTCGAGGCCGAGATCTACCGCATCGGCGACCGCAGCCTCGCCTTCGCTCTTCGCGAGGGCATCTTCCTCAGCCAACTCGAAGCGTTCCGCGCCGAGGAGATCGCCAACACCTCCGGCGAGCTGATCTGGGACGGCGAGATCGAAATCGACGCGCCGCGGAACGAGCTCGTCACCACCGCCATTCCGGTCACCGATGCGCTCGGCGACCAGGAGCCGGGCGTCTACGTCATCACCGCGCGGTTGCCGGACGAGGAGCAGTTCTACTGGGATCCGGAGGCAACGCAGTGGTTCGTCATCTCCGATCTCGGCCTCACCACGATGACGGGCGCCGACGGGCTCCATACCGTGGTCCGCTCGCTTGCCACGGCCGAGCCGATGGCAGGCGTGACGCTGCGGCTCATCGCGCGCAACAATGATGTCCTCGCCGAAATGACGACGAACGAGGGCGGCTACGCGCAGTTCGCGCCAGGCTTCATCCGCGGCTCCGGCGGCGCGGCGCCGCAGCTGGTGGCCGCCGAGACCGAAGCCGGCGACTTCGCCTTCCTCGACCTCACCCGCAGTCCGTTCGATCTCACCGATCGCGGCGTCGAGGGCCGCCCGTCGCCCGAAGCGGTCGACGCCTATATGCGCACCGAGCGCGGCGTCTATCGCCCGGCCGAGACGGTCTACACGACGGTTCTCCTGCGCGACGCGACCGTAAACGCCGTCACCGACGTGCCGCTGACGCTGGTCGCCGAACGGCCGGACGGCGTGGAATATGAGCGCGTCCTCCTCGATGACGAGGAACTTGGCGGCTACTTCCACGCGATGACACTCGGGCCGGACGCGATGCGCGGCTCGTGGCGGCTTCGCCTCTACACCGACCCCGAGGGACGCCCGATCGCTGAGGAATCCTTCCTCGTCGAGGACTTCGTCCCCGAGCGCCTCGATTTCGTGATCGACACCGCCTTCGAGGCCTTCGATCCGGAGGGTCCGAACGAACTCGATATCTCGGCGCGCTATCTCTACGGCGCGACCGCGCCCGATCTCACCATTACCGGCGACATCGCCGTCACCCCGATCAGCAGGCTCGCCGCCTATCCGGGCTTTGTCTTCGGCCGCACCGATGACGCTCTGCAGCGCATCGTCCAGCCGATCGACGACGCCCCGCAGACCGATGCCGACGGCAACGCGGTCATGACGGTATCGCTGCCCGACACGCCGCCGACCACCCGCCTTCTGCGCGGCGAGGCGGTGCTGCGCATGGCCGACACCAGCGGCCGCGCCGTCGAACGGACGTTGACGCTGCCGGTGATGCTCGATGGTCCGCGCATCGGCATTCGCGCGCTCAATGACGGATTCGGCTTTCCCGAAGGCGGGCCGGCCGAGTTCGACATCATCGCTATCGACGAGGACGCCGAACGTACCGACATGGAGGAGGTCGAGTGGGAGCTCCTCCGTCTCCGCCGCTCCTATCAGTGGTATTCGACCAATGGCGTCTGGCGCTGGGAGGCGATCACCCGCACCGAGCGCGTCGCGTCGGGCACGATCGAGATCGCCGCCGGTGAGGCCGCGCGGATCAGCGCGCCGGTCGACTGGGGCCGCTACCGGCTCGAGTTGACCTCGACCGGCGACAATCCGACCTCGTCGTCGATCGAGTTCTCCGCCGGCTGGTACGTCGCCGATGTCGGCACCGATACGCCGGACGTCCTCGCGGTCGCGCTCGACCAGCCGGCCTATGAGATCGGCGACACGGCCGAGCTCCGTCTCGACCCGCAATTCGCCGGCGTGGCGCTCGTCACTGTCGTCGACAATCGCCTGATCACCATGGAGATGGTCGAGGTTCCGGAGGAGGGCACGACAGTTACGCTGGACGTCACCGAGGAATGGGGGGCCGGCGCCTACGTCACGGCAACGCTCTACCGGCCGATGGACCTTGAGGCCGGTCGCATGCCGGCGCGCACGCTCGGCCTCACCTGGGCGACGGTCGATCCCGAGGACCGGCTGCTGGATGTCTCGATCGATCTGCCGGAGGAATCGCGACCGCGTGGGCCGCTGACGATCCCGGTCGAGATCGCCAATCTCGAGCCCGGCGAGGAGGCCTATGTCACCGTCGCCGCGGTCGATCTCGGCATTCTCAACCTCACCAATTACGAGCCGCCGGCGCCGGATGATTGGTACTTCGCCCAGCGCCGCCTCGGCGTGGAGATCCGCGATCTCTACGGCAATCTCATCGACACGACGCAAGGGGTGCTTGGCGCCATCCGCTCCGGTGGCGATGGCGGTGCGGTGCGCCTCGGTGCGCCGCCGCCGGTCGACAATCTGATCGCGTTCCATTCCGGCATCGTCCGCGTCGACGAAAACGGCACCGCGACCGTTTCCTTCGACATCCCCGACTTCAACGGCACCGTTCGCGTCATGGTTCAGGCCTGGTCCGCCGAAGGCGTCGGTCATGCGGTGGAGGACATCTTCGTCCGCGATCCGGTGGTGGTGAATGCCAGCGTGCCGCGCTTCCTCCACACCGACGACCAGTCGCGCATTCTCGTCGAGATCGACAATGTCTCGGGCGAGGCGGGCGACTATCAGCTGCTCGTCGATGCCGATGAGGGCCTCGGCCTCGGTGGCGAGACGCAGCGCACCGTGACGCTGGAGGAGGGCGACCGCACGACGATCGCCGTACCGCTCACCGGGCTCGCGATCGGCGATCACGACATCCGCATCACGCTTCTGATGCCGAATGGCGAGGCGTTGCCGAAGGATCTGACCCTCGGCGTCCGGGCCCCCGGCGCGCCGATCACCAACGTCAACCGCGTCGAGATCCCGGCCGGCGGCACGCTCACCCTCTCGGCTGATGCCGTCGCCGACTTCGTGCCGGGTACCGCGACCGCCAACATCACAGCCGGCGGCGCCGCCCAGCTCGATGTCGTCGGCATGCTGCAGATGCTGAGCCGCTATCCCTATGGCTGCGCCGAGCAGACCACGAGCCGTGCCCTGCCGCTCCTCTATCTCAACGATGTCGCCGCTTCTGTCGGCATCGGCGCCGACGAGGTGCTTGCCGGCCGCATCGAGGCGGCGATCGCTTCGCTGATGGCCAAGCAGAGCTCGTCCGGCTCGTTCGGCCTCTGGGGACCGTTCTCCGGCGGCGATCTCTGGCTCGACGCCTACGTGACCGACTTCCTAACCCGCGCGGTCGAGGCCGGCTACGAGGTGCCCGAACTGGCGATCACCATCGCGCTCGACAACCTCAACAACCGCATCGCCTATTCGTCCGACTTCTCCAATGGCGGCGAGCACATCGCCTATGCGCTCTATGTGCTGGCGCGGAACGGCCGCGCCTCGATCGGCGATCTTCGCTACTACGGCGAGACCAAGATCAACGATTTCGGCACGGCCCTGGCGCAGGCCCAGGTCGGTGCGGCGCTGGCGCTCTATGGCGACCAGGCGCGTGCCGAGCGCATCTTCGTCACGGCGATGGCGACCTACGACCGCGCCGACGTTCTCCGCCAGCGCGAGGACTATGGCACGAACATCCGCGACCTTGCCGCGGTGATCACGCTTGCCGTCGAAAACCGCATCGACTCGCTCGACACCGCGAGCCTCGTCGACCGGCTCGCCGCGGCCCGCGATGCCCGGGTCTGGACGTCGACGCAGGAGGATGCATGGAGCCTCCTTGCCGCCGCCGCGCTGATCGAGAACGCGGCCGATGCCGGGCTGATGCTGAACGGCGAGATGCTCGACGGCCCGCTGTTCGCGGCCTTCACCGACGATGAACTGGCTGCCAGCCCGGCCCGGATCGACAACACCGGCGACGAGGCGGTCGACGCCACCGTCTCGGTGACGGGCGTGCCCAGGGTTGCGCCGCCGGCAGGAGGCAACGGCTTCACGATCGAGCGGCGCTACTACACGCCGGAAGGTACGCTGGTCGATCCGTCGGTGGTGGCGCAGAACGACCGCTTCGTCGTCGCGATTACGGTGACGGCGACCGAGGAGCGCTTCGGACGGCTGCTGATTGTCGATCCGCTGCCGGCCGGCTTCGAGATCGAGAACCCGAATCTCTCGGTCTCCGGCGACATCGATCGCTATCCGTGGCTGACCGGCGAGGCGTTCATCGACCACAGCGAGGCACGCACCGATCGCTTCGTCGCGGCCGTGACGCGCTACTCGTCGAGCCCGCTGCAGTTCACTGTGGCGTACACCGTACGGGCGGTGTCGCCGGGCGTCTTCGTCCAGGCGGGCGCGACGATCGAGGACATGTACCGGGTCGAACGCCGCGCCAACACGGCAGCCGGAACCGTCGAGATCGTCGGCCCGACGCAGTAAGGGCACGGGTCGGCGTGCGCCACACCACCCGGTTTGCCCGGGACCTGGCCCGGGGGCCAATGGCCCTCGCGCAGCGTCGCTGCAGCCGCAATTGGGTCCCGGCTCAAGGCCGGGACAAGAGGGCGTGACGGCCATGACGGACGTCCCAAGGACGGCCCCGCGCGGACGCCGCTGGCGTGTCGCCTTCTTCGGCCTGTGGTCGGTCTTGACGGTCGCGTCGCTGGCGGGGCTGGCGCTGGTCGCCACGGTCCAGAACGTCCGCTCCGATCTGCCCGCAATTCCTGTCGCCGAGGACATCGTCAGCTCGCCGGTCGTCGTCGACCGCAACGGGTTCCTGCTGCGTCCGTTCACGATCGAGGACGGCCGCTGGCGCCTGCCGGTGGCAATCGAGGACGTCGATCCGCTGTATTTCGAGATGTTGTTGGCCTTCGAGGATCAGCACTTCGAGACGCATAACGGCGTCGACTGGCTGGCGGTCGCGCGCGCCGCCGGCCAGTTCGTCCGCAATGGCGGCATCGTTTCCGGCGCCTCGACGCTGACGATGCAGGTGGCGCGGCTGATCGATGGCCGCGATACCCGCACAATCGAGGGCAAGCTCCGGCAAATCGTCTTCGCGCAGCGGATCGACGCGGCCTTGAGCAAGGACGAGATTCTTGAGCTCTATTTGCTGCTCGCCCCCTATGGCGGGAATCTTGAAGGCATCCGCGCGGCGACGCTCTCATACTTTGGCAAGGAGCCGGCACGGCTGACACCGGCCGAGGCGGCGCTGCTGGTCGCGCTCACGCAGTCGCCCGAAGCACGCCGTCCGGACCGCGATCCCGATTCGGCCGAGATCGCCCGCAACCGCGTGCTCGACCGCATGGTCGCCTCCGGCGTGCTCACTGCCGACGAGGCCGACGCGGCGAAGACCGAACGCGTGCCGCGCGAGCGCCTCGACTTCCCCATCATCGCCGCCCATCTCGCCGAAGCGGCGCGTCTCGGCGATCCGGCGGCGGAGGTCCATCGCCTCACCATCGATCGCGAACGTCAGGTCGCGCTCGAGCAACTGTCGACCGATCGCGCCGAAACGCTCGGCGAGGAAATCTCGATCGCCATTCTGGTCGTCGATCATCAGACCGGCGAGGTGATCGCCTCGGTCGGTTCGTCCGGTCTCCTCGACGAGGACCGCGAGGGCTTCCTCGACATGACCCGCGCGGTACGCTCGCCGGGCTCGACGCTGAAACCGCTGATCTACGGCCTCGCCTTCGAGCTCGGCCTTGCCATGCCGGAAAGCCTGATCGAGGACCGGCCGACCGCGTTCGGCGGTTACGCCCCGGTCAATTTCGACGGCTTCTACCGCGGCACCGTGACGATCCGTGAAGCGCTGCAACAGTCGCTCAATGTGCCGGCGGTGATCGTGCTCGACGAGGTCGGACCAGCGTTGCTGGTCTCGCGCCTTGCCCGAGCCGGCGCCGAACCCGAACTGCCGGACCTGACAGCGCCGGGCCTTGCGATCGGCCTCGGCGGCGTCGGCGTCACGCTGGAGGACCTCGTTGCCACCTATGCCTCGGTCGCCAATCTCGGACGCCCTGTGCGGCTGATCGACGGCCTCGACGATGATGCCGGAGCGTACCGGGCGCCGCTGCCGGTGCTCGATCCTCCGGCCGCCTGGCACGTCGCCGATATCCTCGCCGGCGTTCCGCCGCCCGCGACCGCCAGCCTCGGCCGCATCGCCTACAAGACCGGTACCTCCTACGGCTATCGCGACGCCTGGTCGATCGGCTTCGACGGCCGTCACACGATCGGCGTCTGGGTCGGGCGGCCGGACGGCGCGCCGGTGCCGGGCCTCACGGGCATTGGCATGGCGGCGCCGATCCTGTTCGAAGCGTTCGACCGCATCGGCGGCCGGACGGTTCCGCTGCCTCCGCCGCCCGCGGGCACGCTTATCGCCGACACCAACGAACTGCCGGAGCCGCTAAGGCGCTTCCGCCATGCGGAGGCCGATGTCGTGATTGCCGACCCGGCGCCGGAGATCGCCTATCCGCTCGATGGCGTCAGGGTCGATCTCGGCCTGATGTCGGGGGAGGGTACGCCGATCGTGATCAAGGTGCGGAACGGCACCCCGCCTTTCACATTCCTCGCCAACGGGCTGCCGATCGGCAACTCGGCGTTTGCCCGCGAGGAGACCTGGACGCCGGACGGGCCGGGTTTCGTCTCCCTTGCCGTGATCGACGGCGAGGGCCGCTCCGACCGTGTCACGGTGTTCCTGGAGTAGCGCTAGCGGCGGCGCGAACGGGCGGGGACGCGCGCCGGATGGCGCTCGCGTCCGAAGGCGACCAGCCCCGCCGAAATCACCGCGACGGCAGCCAGTGCAATCATGACGCCGCTTCCGGTGGAACCATCGAGCGCCGCGCCTACAGGCTCCGTGGTGGCGAAGGCCGCCGTCGCGCCGGCAGACAGCATGCCCGCGGCCAGCCCGAATGCGCCGATTACCCGGTGAACACGCATGATCATTGTCCTCGTGTCAGTGGATCGATTGCCGTCACGGTAGCGCCAACCGCGCCGACCGACAAGCGGCCAAGCCGAGCGGAACCCGCCCTCACTCGAAGCGCCCGAGCACGGCATTCGGCGCGAGGCCGGCGCCCCGCAGAAATGCGTCGGCCTCCATCGGCTTCCCGCCCGCCCGTTGCAGTCGGAGGAGCCGGACTGCGCCGTCGCCGCACGCCACGGTCAGCCGATCGTCGAGCATCGACCCGGGCGCGCCGGCGCCCTCTGCCACAGTGCTCCCGAGCACCTTCACCCGCTCCGGACCGCCGCCGATCGCCATCTCGGTCCAGGCACCCGGAAACGGCGACAGGCCGCGGATGTGGTTGTGGACATCGGCCGCCGGCCGCGACCAATCGATCCGTGCCTCGGCCTTGTCGATCTTCCTGGCGTAGGTGACTCCGTCTTCGGGTTGCGCGCTGAGCTCGAGCGCCCCGCGCTCGAGCGCGGCGAGGGCGCGGACCATCAGATCGGCACCGAGGCGGGCGAGGCGGTCATGGAGTTCGCCGGCCGTCTCGTCGGCGCCGATCGGTGTCCGCTCGGCCATCGCCACCGGGCCGGTGTCCAGCCCGGCCTCCATCCGCATCACCATCACGCCGGTCTCGGCGTCGCCTGCCATGATCGCGCGTTGGATCGGGGCGGCGCCGCGCCAGCGCGGCAGCAGCGAAGCGTGGAGGTTGAACGCGCCGAGCCGCGGTGCGTCGAGGATCGCCTGCGGCAGGATCAGCCCGTAGGCGACGACGATTGCGGCATCGACATCGAGCGCCGCGAAGCGTTCCTGCTCGGCCGGGTCGCGCAGCGATGCAGGCGTCCTGACATCGAGCCCAAACCCCTCTCCAGTCTCCTGAACCGGCGATGGTCGCTCCGCCATGCCGCGGCCCGCGCGGCGCGGCGGCTGCGTGTAGACGGCAGCGATCTCGTGGCCGTGGCCGACAATCTCGGTCAGCGTCGGCACCGCGAAATCGGGGGTTCCCATGAAGGCGAGGCGCAGCGTCATGGCGTCTACTCGGCCGTGGGCGAAGGTTGCACCAAGAGGGCGGACCGGCGCATCAGAGCGCCGGCTTGGTGCCCTGCTTCGACGCCTTGGTGAACTTCTTGATCACCATGTCGCGCTTCAGCTTCGAGATGTGGTCGATGAAGAGTTTGCCGTCGAGGTGGTCGACCTCGTGCTGCACCACGGTCGCCAGAAGCCCCTCCGCCTCGCGCTCATGCTGGTTGCCCTCGCGGTCGAGATAGCGGAACCGCACCTTCGCCGGCCGTTCGACCTCGGCGTAGTATTCCGGGATCGACAGGCAGCCTTCCTCGTAGGTCGAGACCTCGTCCGAGCGCCACACGATCTCCGGGTTGATGAGGAAGATCGGGTCCCTCGTCGGCTCCCGCTCCTCGTCCTCTTCGCTCTCTTTCGCGGCGACGTCGATGGTGATCAGCCGGCGTGGCACGCCGACCTGCACGGCGGCGAGGCCGATGCCGGGCGCGTCATACATCGTCGCCAGCATCTGATCGAGAAAGCGCTGCAGATCGTCGTCGAACCGTTCGATCGGCTCGCTCGTCTTGCGCAGCGTCTTGTCCGGGATCGTGATGATGTCGAGGAGATCCATGCCGCTCAGATATGAGTTGCGCGCCACGCGGTCAACGCGAGCCGGGCAATCGCAGCTCGATCGCGGCACCCGAATGTTCTCGTTTTGATCTATGGCCGCGAATCGGCTAAGCTGTTGCGATGGATCGGATCGTCGCGACTCTGGGCAACCAGGAGATTTCGCTCGGGCTCGCCCTTGTCGGGCTGGCGCTCGTGCTCGGCCTCGCCGTGGTGGTGGCGATGACCGTCGGCGGCCGCCGAGCCCAGGCCCGCACCGAGGCCCGTTTCGCGCATCTGGCGAAGGCGCAGATCGAGCTTTCCGGGCGCATGCAGTCGGCGATGGATTCTGTCGGCAGCCGCCAGTCGGAGCTTGCCCGCGCGGTTTCCGAAAGGCTCGACGGGCTCGGCCATCGCCTCGGCCAGTCGATGAACGAGACCAATCGCAGCACCAATGAGAGTCTCTCCCGGCTGCATGAACGGCTGGCGGTGATCGATCGCGCTCAGGCCAACATCACCGAACTGTCGGGCCAGATGGTCGATCTGCAGAATGTTCTGTCCAACAAGCAGACCCGCGGTGCCTTCGGCCAGGCGCGCATGGAAACGATCATCCAGGACGGCCTGCCGCAGGGGAGCTACTCCTTTCAGGTGACGCTCTCGAATGGCCGCCGGCCGGACTGCCTCGTCTACTTTCCCGGCGAAACGCCGGACCTCGTCATCGACGCGAAGTTCCCGCTCGAGGCGTGGAACGCACTGAAGACCGACGAACCGGCGGCACGGAAGGCTGCGGAGACCCGGTTCCGCCAGGACGTTCGCACCCACATCACCGCGATCCGCGACCGCTACCTCGTCTCCGGCGAGACGCAGGACACCGCCTTCATGTTCGTGCCCTCGGAGTCGATCTTCGCCGACATCAATCAGGACTTCGACGACCTCGTGCAGTTCGCCCATCGCGCGCGCGTCGTCATCGTGTCGCCGTCGCTATTGATGCTGTCGATCCAGGTGATCCAGGCGGTGCTCCGCGACAGCCGCATCAAGGAGCAGGCGCATCTCGTCCGTGACGAGGTCATCCGCCTGATGGACGATGTCGGCCGCCTCGACGATCGCGTCCGCAAGCTGCACACGCATTTTGGGCAGGCCAACAAGGACATCGACGACATCCTCATCTCGACCCGGAAAATTTCGAGCCGCGGCGAGAAGATCGACGCCCTCGATTTCGGCGACGATCCGCGCCCCGATCCCGAGTTCCGGCTGGCGGGTGAGTAGGCCTCAGAAGCCGCGACCGTTCTCGGAGAGAAACGCCGCTTCATCTGCCGTCGTTTCCCGGCCGAGCGCTTCATTGCGATGCGGGAAGCGGCCGAACTTGACGATCAGGTCGCGGTGCTTGATCGCGAAGTCGAGGCCGTTTCGAAAGCCGCCTTTCCAGTTCGTCGGCGCCTTCACGACCTCCTCGGCGAACCGCAGCACGCAGCGGTCCTGATCGTCGATGTCCTCGCTGTGCATCTCCGGAAGAAGCAGAAACATCCGTTCAGCGAGATAGAAGCGGTCGATACCACTCGCGATCAGTTCGCCGGCAACGGCCCGCGCCTTGGCGTCGTAGGCAAACGACTCGGCGCTGCTGCGGAAAACGTTCCGCGGAAACTGATCGAGAAGGATGACCAGGCCGACCTGCTGCGTTCGCGACAGGGCCGCGAGGTCCCAGCTCGCCTCGGCGGCGGGCGCGATCATCGCGCCGAAGCGCTCGCGGATGGCGGCGTCGAACGCGTCGTCCCTGGCGAACCAGGCGCGCATCCGCTCGCCCACCTCGGCCTCGGGGCCGGACAATTCGCCGAACCAGAACAAATGGATGGCATCGAGATCGGCGGGGGAAGGCTGCATCAGAAGGGCGTCCTGCTTCGCATCGCCGCCGACAGCGTTCCCTCGTCGAGATAGTCGAGCTCGCCGCCGACCGGCACGCCATGAGCAAGGCGCGAGACCTTGACACCCGTGGGGGCGAGTTGGTCGGTGATGAAATGCGCTGTCGTCTGGCCGTCGACGGTGGCGTTCACCGCCAGGATCACTTCGTTCACACCGCCGGAGGCAACGCGCTGGACGAGCCGGTCGATGGAAAGGTCGTCCGGTCCGACGCCATCGAGTGCCGACAGCGTGCCGCCGAGAACGTGATAGCGCGCGTTGATCGCGGCGGCGCGTTCGAGCGCCCAGAGATCCGCGACGTCCTCGACGACGACAATCGCATTGGGGTCGCGGCGTGCATCGGTGCAGATCGAACAGGGGTCGGCGGTGTCGATGTTGCCGCATTCGGAGCAGACGACAACGCGCTCCTCAGCCGCTTCCATCGCGCGAGTCAGGGGAACCAGCAGCTGATCCTTCTTCTGAATCAGGTGCAATGCGGCGCGCCGTGCCGAGCGCGGCCCGAGCCCCGGCAGCCGCGCCAGCAGCTGCACCAGATGTTCGATCTCCGGGCCGGCAACGCCGCGGCTCATCGGCTAGCCGACGCTGAGCATGAGGCCGAACACGATCAGCGTCACGCCGCCGGCGATCAGCATCGTCGTGACGACGACGCGGATTGCCTTGGCGCGGTCCTGCCGCCGAGCGGCGTCGTCGGTGACGCCCTGCTGCTGTCCGAGCTCGCCGAAATTGAATAGCGATCCGAACCCGAAGGCGTAGCAGAACCGGTAGGCCGCCTGAACGAAACCCGACGCCGAGGCGAAGGCCGGGAAGAAGAGCAGGAGGTACCATCCTGCCGCCGCATCCAGAACGAACAGCAGCGCAAACACGAGAACGAACACCAGCGCTCCAACGTAGCCGGTGCGCATCCTCCGCGCGATCTCTGCCGGACCGATATTGCAGACGCCTGGCGTGTATTCCGTCGGGATTGCCATGACCTGTCCTTAGAACGGCAGCTTCATGCCTGGCGGCAGCGGCAGACCGCCGGTCGCCTCCTGCGCCAATTCGGCCGTCTTGGTCTCGAGCTTGGCGCGCGCGTCGTTGTGGGCGGCGAGAAGGAGGTCTTCGAGAATCTCCGCCTCGTCCGGCTTGATCAGCGACGGGTCGATCTTCACCGCCTTCATGTCGCCCTTGCCGGAGAGCGTCACCTCGATGAGACCGCCGCCGGCCGTCCCCGATACCTCGATCGCGGCGACCTTCTCCTGCATCTCCTGCATGCGTGTCTGCAGTTCCTTTGCCTGCTTCATCATGCCCATCAAGTCGCGCATCGTTACTCCTCTGCCGGATCTTCGTCCGTGATGTCGTTGTCGGAAACGATCGATGGATCGTCTCCGGGTTCGGTCTGCCCCGTCATGCGGATGTCGACGATTTCCGATCCCGGAAAGCGCGACAGCACCGCTGCGACCACAGGATCCTGACGAACGTCGTTTTCCAGGACGGCCTTTGCCGCGGCCTGCTTCTCGAACAGCGTCTCGGCGGTCGCTTCGCGGTCTATGGTGATGACCCAGCGCCGGCCGGTCCATTCCAGAAGGCGCTTGCCGAGATCGCCGGAAAAGCTGGGCGGCGCGTCCGGCGTCAGCCCCATCTGAATGCGGCCCGGCTCGAACTTCACCAGCCGCACGTAGCGTTCGAGCCCCAGCTTCAGAGGCAGGTCGCGCTTCTCCGCGGCTAGCGCGATCACTTCGTCGAGGCTTTGTGGAGCGGGCTGCCCGCTCTCCTCCGGCGCAGATTCCGGCGCGGGTTCCGCGACGGCGGCCGCAGCCGTTGACGCCATTCGCGGCTCGCGTGCCGGAGACGACCGCGCCTCGGCGGACGGCGGCGGCGCCGCTGGGACCGACGCGGACGCGGCGCTTCCACCGCCATTCGTCGCCGGCGCACCGTCACGCAGCGTTCGGATCGCTTCGTCGGGTGTCGGCAGGTCGGCGGCGTGGGCGATACGCACCAGCACCATGTCGGCGGCCGCGAGCGGGCGTGAGGCCTCGCGCGCTTCATCAATGCCTTTCAGAAGCATCTGCCAGGCGCGCGACAGCGTGCGAACCGAGAGCTGTTCGGAGAGCTTGCCGCCGCGCGTCCGCTCCTCCTCGGTGAGGCTCGGATCGTCGGCAGCATTCGTCGCCATCTTCATCCGCGTCACGAGATGGGTGAAGGTCGCGAGGTCCTCCAGCACAGCGGCGGGGTCGGCACCGACGTCGTGGAGTTCGGCGAGGATATCGAGCGCGGCCGGAGCGTCGCCGCGCATCAGCGTCTCGTAAAGGTCGATGACCCGCCCGCGGTCGGCGAGGCCGAGCATGGCGCGGAGCCCGTCTGCCTCGATTGTGTCGCCGCTCGGGGCATTGGCGATGGCCTGATCGAACAGCGAGAGCGCATCGCGGGCCGAGCCCTCCGCCGCCCGCGCCAGCATCGCCAGCGCGTCCGGCGCGATCGCCACATTCTCCTTCGCGGCGACCTCGCCGAGGAGCGCCACCAGACGGTCGGCGTCGATGCGGCGAAGGTCGAAGCGCTGACACCGCGACAGGATCGTCACCGGGACCTTGCGGACCTCGGTGGTGGCGAAGATGAACTTCACATGCTCGGGCGGCTCTTCCAGCGTCTTGAGGAGGCCGTTGAACGCCTGGTTCGACAGCATGTGCACTTCGTCGATGATGTAGACCTTGTAGCGCGCGATCGACGGCTTGTAGCGGACCGCCTCGATGATCTCGCGGATGTCGCCGATGCCTGTGTGGGAGGCGGCGTCCATCTCGATCACGTCGATATGCCGGCCCTCGATGATGGCGGCGCAGTGCTCGCCCGGCTCGGTGAAATCGACCGAGGGCCGGTCCGGCCCGCCGGCCAGTTGGTAGTTGAGCGCGCGCGCCAGGATCCGTGCGGTACTGGTCTTGCCGACGCCGCGGACGCCGGTGAGCAGATAGGCCTGCGCGATGCGACCGCTCTCGAAGGCATTGGTCAGCGTCCGGACCATCGGCTCCTGGCCGATGAGGTCGGCGAAGCTCTGCGGCCGGTATTTGCGCGCCAGAACCCGATAGGGTGCGGCCTTGGCCGCGGCGTCGTTGGAAGAGGGTTGGCTCATCGCTCGTCTCGGACCGGGCCGGAGCGTCCGGACAGGGCCGGCGCCGCGAAGGAGTGGGAGGCTGACGCGTGACCCGCGCCGGACTCGTTGGGGCTGCTTCCTTCCGGACCTGACCCGGTTGGCGAGGGACGCGTCCACTGCCAACCTCCCACCTTCGACCATATCATGCCGTCGGAGCCGGGAGGCAAGGGCAGGTCAGGACCGAGCGCCCGCCGCGAGCTCCTTGCGGAAGGGGTGGGCGGGGAAAACGCCGAGTATCCGGTGCTCGGCCGTGAAGAAGTCGAGCTCTTCGAGCGACAGCTGCAGCGAGCGGTCCTCGGGGTGACCGTCGACCTCGGCGTAGAACTGGGTCGCGAAGAAGCGCCCGTCGAGCTGATAGGATTCGAGCTTCGTCATGTTGACGCCGTTGGTCGCGAAGCCGCCGAGCACCTTGTAGAGCGCGGCCGGAACGTTGCGCACCTTGAAGACGAAGCTGGTGATCGTCGGCCCGCCATTGGGCGGAATAGTCGCCTCGCGCGAGAGCACGATGAACCGCGTCACATTGTAGCTCTCGTCCTCGATGTTCTCGGCGAGGACGTCGAGTCCGTAGAGTTCCGCCGCCAACCGCGGCGCGATCGCGGCCGCCGTCGGGTCCCCGCGCTCGGCGATCATCCGCGCCGACCCGGCGGTGTCGCCCTCGGTCACCGGCTTCCAGCCATGTGTACGAATCGCGTTGCGGCACTGGCCGAGCGCGTGGATGTGACTGTGGACGGTCCGGATCCCCTCAAGTCTCGCCGACGGCAGGCCGAGCAGCTGGAAACGGATCGGCATGAAATGCTCGCCGGCGATGTGCAGGTCGGAATGCGGCAGAAGATGGTGGATATCGGCGACGCGCCCGGCCAGCGAGTTCTCGATCGGGATCAGCCCGAGATCGACTTCGCCCGAGCTGACGGCCGCGAAGCAATCCTCGAAGGTCGGCATCGGTCGGGGCGTGAGGTCGGGAAACGCCTCGCCGCAGGCGATGTGCGAGTTGGAGCCGGGCTCTCCCTGGAAGACGATCTGCTTCATGGCGGTCTGCGACAATCCGTCCGCCGTGCACTGTGACTGGAATGTCGCAGTTACATCGGTAGCGCCGACTAGCGCACCCCCGCGCCTACCGTCAACGCCGGTTCCCAGACCCGCTGTGGCGCGAATGTACCCACAATGTCGCATCTAAGGGCACGGGGAGACAGGGGGTTAGGAGTTGCATCATCTGCGCAAACCCCTATAGCTTCCGCCGCATAAACTTGCGGAAACTGGGGGCATTTTCCGGCCAGCTGGGGTTGGGTGTTGCCTGCCTGAGGGAAAGCGGAGCGCGGGGCACAATATGTTCAATAAAATTGCTGGCGCGGTTTTGGGCACACTTCTGGTCCTCGTTGCATTGAGGATCGCTTCAGAAGAGCTGTTCGGCCCGGAAGAGCCGGAGCATGGCGAGGAAGAGCACGTAGAGCTGACGGAAGCCGAAGCGCTTCTTGTCCGGATCGCGCAGGCGGACCCGGCTGATGGCGAGGCGGCCGCCGTTGCTTGTGCAGGGTGTCACTCGTTCGAGGAGGGCGGCGCAGCGCGCGTCGGCCCGACGTTGTACGACGTCGTCGGAGCGCCTGTCGCTGCGCACGATTTCAACTACTCCGACGCTCTTGTGTCCCTCAACGACGAAGGCGCGACCTGGACCTACGAGCGCCTCGACGCGTTCCTGCAGTCTCCGTCCACGGCCGTCCCCGGAACGATCATGAGCTTCGGCGGCATCGGCGACGAGGATGATCGCGCCGCCGTCATCGCCTACCTGCGCACACTGTCCGACGAGCCGGAGCCGATCGAGGTGCCGGAGGGTGCGCTCGAGGCCGACGGCGAAGGCGAAGCTGAAGGCGAGGAGCCCGAAGGCCTCGCAGCCATGGTCGCGGCCGCGGATGCCGATTCCGGCGAGGCGGCCTTCCGCGCTTGCGTCGGGTGTCACAGCTTCAACGAGGGCGGCGCCAACGGCGTTGGCCCGAATCTCCACAATATCGTTGGGGCGCCGGTGGGCGGCGCTGAGGGCTTCAACTACTCGGAGGCCTTCGCCGAACTGAATGCCGAGGGCGCCGTTTGGACGCTCGAACTCCTCGATGCCTTTATCGCCAACCCGCAGGACGCGATTCCGGGGACGCGGATGGGCTATCCCGGAATGGACGACGACGAATCGCGCCACGATGGTCTCGCCTACCTCGTCTCGATATCGCCTGACGCCGATGTGGCCGAGGCGGCAGAGGAAGAGGC
>CAZSXA010000001.1:10400-44845 GCA_964611195.1 uncultured Bauldia sp. | reverse complement strand
AAAAGAGCTGATAACCCAGGTGCCCGACGCACATCCTCGAACGTCGTTCCGGCCGCAGCGAAACGGAGAGCCGGAACCTCGACGATGGCATCTGGGCGGGCATCGAGGTTCCGGATCGGCCTGTCGGCCGTCCGGATCGACGGCGGAGTCGAAGGCCTAGGCCGCGGCCCGCTTCGGCTGGATGAGCTTGCGGTTGACGAGGAGCTCCGCGATCTGCACCGCGTTGAGCGCGGCCCCCTTGCGAAGATTGTCGGCGACCACCCACATCGCGAGCCCGTTCTCCACCGTCGGATCCTCGCGGATGCGCGAGACATAGGTCGCGTCCTCGCCGGCGCTCTCGACCGGGGTGACGTAGGTATCCTCGGCGGGGTTGTCGACGACGAGGACGCCCGGCGCCTCGCGCAGGATTTCGCGCGCCTCGTCTGCTTCAAGCGGCTCCTCGAGCTCGAGATTGACGGCCTCGGAATGGCCGATAAACACGGGCACGCGGACGCAGGTCGCGGTCAGCTTGATTTTCGGATCGAGCATCTTCTTGGTCTCGGCGACCATCTTCCACTCCTCGCGCGTCGACCCGTCCTCCATGAACGTGTCGATATGCGGAATGACGTTGAACGCGATCCGCTTGGCGAAATGCTTCGGCTCAATCGGATCGGCGACATAGACCGCACGGGTCTGGTCGAAAAGCTCGTCCATCGCCTCCTTCCCGGCGCCCGAAACCGACTGATAGGTCGAGACGACAATGCGCTTGATCCGGGCGCGATCGTGGATCGGCTTCAGCGCGACGACGAGCTGCGCGGTCGAGCAGTTCGGATTGGCGATGATATTGCGTTTGGCAAAGTTCTCGACGGCGTCGGCATTCACCTCCGGCACGATCAGCGGCACGTCGGAATCGTAGCGGAAGGCCGAGGAGTTATCGATCACCACCGCGCCGGCCGCCGCGATCTTCGGGGCCCATTCCTTCGACACCGAGCCGCCTGCCGACATCAGGCAGATGTCGGTGCCGGAGAAGTCGAAGTTCTCCAGCGCCTTCACCCTCAGCGTCCGGTCGCCGAACGAGACCTCACGGCCGAGGCTGCGGCGCGAGGCAAGCGCAACCACCTCGTCGGCGGGAAAACCGCGCTCGTCGAGGATTTCCAGCATCTCGCGGCCGACATTGCCGGTCGCGCCGACAATGGCGATCGAATAGCCCATCGCGCTGTCCTAGCGTTCCAATCTGGCAGAATTGAGCGCGGTTTCTACGCCAGCCAGTGCGGCTGTCAATCGACCGCTCCGATCACGATGCGGAACCCGGCTCCGGCGGCGGCCGTTGTCACCGTAGTGAAAGGCGGACCAAATCCGCCCGAAGACGACGGAGACGACCGATGGACAAGACCAATACGGAAGCCAAGGAGAAGGTTCTGGGCCTCCTGAAAGGCACCCGTGTCGGAATGATGGCGACGCGCCATGACGACGGCACGATGCATTCGCGCCCGATGGCGACCAACCACACCGAGTTCGACGGCCAGCTGTGGTACCTCACCGACATCAATTCTGAGAAGGTTGCCGACATTCGGCGGCACCCCGAGGTGCTGATCGCCTATGCCGATCCCGGCAAGAACGACTTCGTCTCAGTCACCGGCCGCGCCGAGATCGTCACCGATCGCGCCCGGATCGAGGAACTCTGGTCCGAGCCAGCCCGCGTCTGGTTTCCGAAAGGCGTCGATGATCCCGACCTTGCGGCGATCAAGGTCGAGGTCGATCACGCCGAGTATTGGGATGGCGGCTCCAATGCGATGATCCTGATCTACGGATACGCAAAATCGCTGCTCACCGGCGAACGCCCTGACAATGAGGGCGAGACCGGCCGCGCCGAATTCTGATCGGCGGCGTGGGAGGTCGAAGCGACCTTTGAGCCGCTAGTGCTCGGCCGGCTCCCAGAGCTCGATCGGATTGCCGCCGGATCGTCGAGCACGGCGAGCGCGCCGGCCGGGCCGCGGACGATGTCACCACGGAAGCTAACCCCATCCGTCTTCAGTCGGGCAACCTCGCTCTCGATGTCGTCGACCGTCATCATGATGCGGTTCCAGCCGCCGGGCGCCTGGGACGTGCCGTCTGACATCGGCTTGCCGCCGGCGCTGGTGAGGCTCGAGATCAGGAGCTTGAGGTCACCCTTGACCACGGCGGCGAAGACCGGCGTCTGCGTATCGAGCTCGAAGCCGAGATGCCTGACCAGAAAGTCAGCGGCTTCAGCCACATCGTCGGCGATGTAGCGGACGGAAATCGTGGCGGTCATGGCAGCCTTCGTCGCGTGATGCATCAGACTGAGATGCGGTTGAGTTCCGTGATGATCGCCGATCCCATCTCGGAGGTCGAGACCTTCTCGTGTCCTTCCGACCAGATGTCGGCAGTGCGCTTGCCGGAATCGAGCGTTGTCGAGATGGCGCGATCGAGAAGATCGGCCTCATCGATCATCGCGAAGGAATAGCGGAGCGCCATGCCGAAGGAGGCGATCATCGCGATCGGGTTCGCCTTGCCCTCGCCGGCAATATCGGGCGCCGAGCCGTGCACCGGCTCGTAGAGGGCCTTCCGCTTGCCGGTCGCCTCGTCCGGCGCGCCCAGCGAGGCAGACGGCAGCATGCCGAGCGAACCGGTCAGCATCGCCGCAACATCCGACAGCATGTCGCCGAAGAGATTGTCGGTGACGATGACGTCGAACTGCTTCGGCCAACGGACGAGCTGCATGCCGCCCGCATCGGCGAGCATGTGGTCGAGCGCGACGTCGGAATAGCTGCGCGCATGCACCTCCTCGACGACGTCGTGCCACAGGAGGCCCGACACCATGACGTTGCGCTTCTCCATCGAAGTGACCCGGTTCTGCCGCGTCCGCGCCAGGTCGAAGGCGACGGCGGCGATGCGCTCGATCTCGTAGGTCTCGTAGACCTGGCTATCGACGGCGCGCTTCTGGCCGTTGCCGAGTTCGGTGATCTCTTTCGGCTCGCCGAAATAGACGCCGCCCGTCAGCTCGCGAACGATCATGATGTCGAGCCCTTCGACTACCTCCGGCTTCAGCGACGAGGCCGCAGCCAGGGCCGGATAGCAGATCGCCGGGCGGAGATTGGCGAAGAGCTCGAGGTCCTTGCGGAGGCGCAGAAGGCCGGCTTCCGGGCGTGCCTCGTAGGGTACCTTGTCCCATTTCGGGCCGCCGACCGCACCGAAGATGACGGCGTCGGCGGCGTGGGCCTTGTCCATCGCCGCATCGGTGACGGCGACCTGATGGGCGTCATAGGCGGCGCCGCCGACGAGATCCCCATCCGTCTCGAAGCCGGCGCCGCGATCGTTGAACCAGTCAATGATCTTGCGGACCTCGGCCATGATTTCGGGGCCGATCCCGTCGCCGGGGAGAAGGAGGAGCTTTCGGACGGGCACTTCGTCTCTCGTGTTCGCTAGTGGCGGGCGCTTCTGGCCGATCTCGTAGCGGCCGCGTCACCGGCCATCAAGCGGCGGTGGCGCCTTTGACCAATATGACGCCATTTCGAAGGCTTCTCATGGGCTTGCCGGAATCGCTGTGCTAAGAATCGTGTCCCGACCCTTATCCAGCAGAGGCGGCCCGGCGCGAACCGGATGTCGCCGCATTCTCCGGAGCTTCGACATGTCCCGCAGACTGCCAGTTATCCTGTCGGCGATGCTGCTCGCCAGCGCCCCGGCCTTGGCTCAGGACTTCACCCTCGACCCGACTTTTGGCGAGGTGACGCTCGATGCGGGCTTCATCCCCGACCCGCACGAGGTCGATCTCGCCGCAGGCGGCGACATCGATGCTGCCTTGGAAGTCGACATCAGCTGCGTCGGCTACATCGCCGATGCGCCCGACTACCGGCTGTTCTACACGCCCGGCGATTTCCCGCTGATCATCTCGGCGCTGTCGGAAGCCGACACCACGCTGGTGATCAACAATCCCAACGGCGAGTGGTTCTGCGACGACGATTCGGCGGGCGATTTCAACCCGATGGTCGAGTTCACCGACCCGGCCTCGGGCCAGTACGACATCTGGGTCGGCACATACATCGCGGGCGATTTTCCCGACGCGACCCTGCGGATCTCCGAGATTGGAACGGGCGGCCCGGACGTCGATCCGCCGCCCTCGCCCGGACCCGGCGACGGCGGAATGCCGGATGTCGGAATGGAGCCGACCTTCGGTGAGGAGACCCTGTCGGCCGGCTTCGATCCGGACCCGTTCATCGTAGAGCTCGTCGCCGGCGGCGACATCGACGCTTCGGCCCTCGGCGACAATTGCTGGGGCATGATCGCCACCGCCCCCGACCACAGCCTCAACTACGACGCCGGCGGCTTCCCGCTCTACATCTTCGCCGAGGGTGTCGATGGCGACGATCTGACGATCGCGATCAACGGGCCCGACGGCACCTGGTATTGCGACGACGATTCGGCCGGGAACCTCAATCCGCTGGTCGAGTTCCCCAACCCGATGTCCGGCCGCTACGACGTTTGGGTCGGCACGTTCTTCGGCGGCACGGCCAACGCCACGCTCGGCTATTCCGAACTTGGCGGTCCGGCCGGCGGCCCCGGCGGTGGTGGCGACGGCATGGGGACCATGCCCGATCCCGCGCTCCCGCCGGCCTTCGGCGAGACCTCGCTGTCGAGCGGCTTCGCCGACGATCCGCGGACGGTCGATCTTTTCGCCGGCGGTGAGATCGACGCATCCAACGCACTCGGCGGCGGATGTGTTGGGTCGATCGCGGAGGCGCCGGACTACTCGATCAATTACGATGCAGGCGGCTTCTCGCTCTATCTCTATGTCGACTCGCTGGCCGACACGACACTGGTCGTGAACGGCCCGGACGGCGAGTGGTATTGCGATGACGATTCCGCCGGTTCGTTCAACCCGCTGGTCGAGTTCGGCACGCCGCAATCGGGCCGCTACGACATCTGGGTCGGGACTTATGAAGGAGGCGTCGAGGACGCGACGCTGTTCATCAGCGAGATAAGCCCCTAGGCGATAGGATCGAGGCGCGGCAGCCCGCCGCGCCTCGACTCACTTATGGCGATCGCCGGATACTCCGGGACACCGCTGCCGAAGAAGCTCGGCCTCAAGGACGGCCAGCGTGCCTTCTTCATGACGCTGCCGGCCGAGCACGAGGAACTCGCCGGCGCCGCCGAATTCGTCACGGTCAAACGCAGTGAAACGCCAGACGGTCTCGACGCCGGATCGCTCGACGTCGCCCTCGCATTCTTCACCGAATCCGCCTCGCTTGCCTCCGCCCTACCGGCCTTCCGCCGGGCGATCGCGCCCAACGGCTTGCTTTGGGTGTCGTGGCCGAAGCGGGCCTCCCGCGTTCCCACCGACATCACCGAGGACGTCATCCGTTCACACGCGCTGCCGATCGGGCTGGTCGATGTGAAGGTCTGCGCGGTCGACGAAACCTGGTCGGGGCTGAAGCTGGTCATTCGCAAGGAACTCCGGTGAGGCTTGTGACGGCGGCTGAACGGCGTTATCCCGAAACCCAACTTGCCCACGGAAGCGGCAGCGCCCGCGGCGGAGCGCGCCGACAAAGGCCCGAACACATGATTTCGAAGAGAGCAACCTGGCTTGCGCCCCTCCTGGCTGTCGGCCTTGCCGGCTGCGTGAGCGCCGCGCCGACCTTCAACGACACGCCCGGCGTCGCCACCAACGCCCCGACCGACTTCAACGCCGTCCCGGTGCCCGAAGGCGGCGTCGCCGCCGGGGAACTGCCGCCGCCCGAGGACGCGGAGGTCTTCGGGCCGGCCGTGCCGCCGGACGTCGCCGGTCCGGCTAGCCCGGTCGAGGACGCGGCGGACGGCGGCGAGGCCGATCAGGTCGCAGCGCTTCCGCCAGCGAATGGCCAAGAGGTGACCTTCGACGACCTTCTCGGCGCCTGGACGATCTCGATCGACGGCGGCGGCACCTGCCAGCTCTTCCTCACCGGAACGCCCTGGGAAGACGGCTTCCGCGGCTCGACCCGCGACTGCCAGAGCGATGCGCTCTCTGGTCTGTCGTCGTGGCGGCTGGAAGGCCAGCAGGTCATTCTGGCGGCCGGCGGCTCGGTGATCGGGCGTCTTCAGGTCGTCAACATCTTCCGCGATGGCGGCGTCGTCGCCAACGCCCTCTTCGAGGGTCAGCTTGTGGCCGGCGGCGTGCCGGTATCCTTCTTCCGCTAGTCGCGAGAGCGTTTCGCGTGCCGATGCCGACGATGGGGGGCGACGAGTGCCAAGGCCGAAGATAGCGCTGATCGGCGCGGGCCAGATCGGCGGCACGCTCGCCCATCTCATCGCTCTCGAACGACTCGGCGACGTCGTGCTCGTCGACGTCTCCGACGGCGTGCCCCAAGGCAAGGCGCTCGATCTGTCGCAGTCGGCGCCGATCCACGGCTTCGACATATCGTTCGCCGGCGCGTCGGACTACGACGCCATCGCCGGAGCCGATGTCTGCATCGTCACCGCCGGCGTGCCGCGAAAGCCCGGCATGAGCCGGGACGACCTTCTCGACGTCAATCTGAAGGTGATGGAGCAGGTCGGCGCCGGTATCGCGAAATACGCGCCGAATGCCTTCGTCATGTGCATCACCAACCCGTTGGACGCGATGGTCTGGGCGCTGCAACGCTATTCGGGCCTGCCGAAGGCGCGGATCATCGGCATGGCCGGCGTCCTCGATTCGACGCGGTTCCGAAGCTTCCTCGCCGCCGAACTCGAGGTTTCGGTCGAGGATGTCTCGGCCTTCGTTCTCGGCGGGCATGGCGACACGATGGTGCCGCTCACGCGCTATTCGACGGTCGCGGGCATCCCGTTGCCGGACATCGTCAGGATGGGATGGATCACCACCGACCGCCTTCATGAGATCGTCGAGCGCACCCGCGAGGGCGGCGCCGAGGTGGTCGGCCTCCTCAAGACCGGATCGGCGTTCTACGCGCCGGCGGCTTCGGCCATCGAGATGGTCGAATCCTATCTCCGCGACAAGAAGCGCCTTCTCCCCGCCTCGGCCTATCTCGAAGGCCAGTACGGCGTTGAGGACCGCTTCATCGGCGTCCCGGTGGTGATCGGCGCCGGCGGCGTCGAGCGCATCATCGAGATCGATCTCAATCGCGGCGAGCGTGAGATGTTCGAGAAGTCCGTGGGCGCCGTCGACCAGCTCATCGGTCTCTGCAAGCGTATCGCGCCGAACCTCGCCAAGTAGGAATGTTGCCACAAAGCTGCGGACAACGGAGCGCGAGATGCTAATCTGGACCTCACACACCGACCCCGGACACCGCCACCTGAGCTGAAGGAGCCACGCTTATGGCGAGACAGAACAGAACCACGGTCGCCGCCAAGGCGACCGCCCGTGACATTCTCCCCTACGCCGCGACAGCGCTGGCCGGGGCCATCCTGGTTGCCGTGGCCGCGACGACCGCCGACGCCCAGCAGAAGGGCTCTGATGCAAGCTACCTGGTGGTCGACGGCCTCGACATCTGCGGCGCGCTCGTCGACGACGGCACCGGCGCCGAGGACATCCTCGTCGATGACGGCTGGTTCATCGAGGACGTCTACCAGAACGGCCCGTTCATCACCGAGATCAGCGCCTCGAAGATTTTCGACGACGGCAGCGACGCGTATGTCTTTGCCCTCATCGAGACCTATCCGTCGGCCCAGATCGGCTATTGCTCCTTCGACGTCCAGGCTGTGGGCGGCACCGTAGACCTCGGCATCGTCGAGGAGACCTACGACACCGTGGGGACGGTCGAGCCCGGCGAGTTTGGTGTCCACGGTAGCTGGGAGGCTGCGTCGGACGACGCCATCTACCTGGTGCTCGCCAATTACGAGGACGAGTCGGACTACCTGTTCGTACAGATGACAAAGGTCGGCGACTCGTCGCAGCAGAGCGGCGGCAAGTAGCCGCTAGCGTGAATCTCCGCCCCGGGCCGCTCGGTTCGGGGCGGACGCCTCCGCGGTGTCGCGGAGCGTCATCCAGCCGACGCCTACCAGCACCAGCGCCACGCCGGCGAAATCGGCTGCGCTCATCCGCTCGTCCAGGACGTACCAGGCAAGCGCGATCGTTGCGATCGGGCTCAGCATGCCGATGGTCGCGTTGGCCTGGGCGGTCAGCCGGTGCAGCGCCGCAGCCAGCAGGAATGACGGCGCGATGGTCGCGGCCCCGGCGATGAGGACGGAATACCAGAACCCGGTCGCCGACAGCGTCACCTCGCTCACCGAATGGGTGACGAAAAACTGCCCGATCGAGGCCACCGCCGCGCCGCCCATCGCGATGCAGGTGAAGAGCCTCGGCCCGACCGCCGCGATCAGCGGCTTGGCGAGGAGCTGGTAGAAGGCGAAGGCAACCGCCGCCACCAGCACGAATGCTGCGCCGATCACGGCGTCCTCGCCGACGGTCTGGACGCGTCCGGTGAAGATGATGGCGAGCCCGGCATAGCTGATCGCAATCGCCACCAGCACCGCGCGCCGCGCCGGTTGGCCGAAGAACAGCGCACCGAACAGCACGACGAAGAGCGGGAAGGTGAAGAGGATCATCCGCTCGAACTGAGCGGAGATGTATTGCAGCCCGACGAAATCGGCGTAGCTCGCAACGTAGTAGCCGAGGACGCCGACAAGAGCGGCGGCAATCACCTGCCCGCGCTTCGGCAGACCGCGCCCCTGCTTCGCCCGGTCGTAGAGCGACCACGCGCCGATCGCGAGATAGACAGGCAGCGCAATCCCGAGCCGGAGCGCCAGCAGCGTCTCGGCATCGAGACCCTCCTCATAGGCGAGCTTGATGATGATGCCCTTGGAGGAGAACAGCAGCGCGCCGAGTGCACCCAGAAGATAGCCGATCCGGATCGAGCGAACGTCGTGCGCGTGCGGCGCGTCCGGCAGGGACGGCGGAAGCGGTTCGGTCGACTGTGTGGCCATGATCGGTCCAGTCCGTCAGGCCGGCGTTGGGCGGAGGCAATGTGGAACAGATCCGGCTCCGCTTCGCGCGGGCCGGTTGAGAATGCGCTAGCGCGCCCGGCCCATGACGGGGACGAGGATAATCCAGTTCGGAATGAGGCGCTTCGCGGTCATGGCGCGCCGAATAGCATTGGCCCCGACGGAGCGCCAGTCACGGATGGGGCAAGCGCGCAAGAAACCGTGTCAGCCGGCGCGCGGATGGGCGCTGTCATAGACGGCAAGGAGGCGCTCGCCCTCGACGGCGGTGTAGACCTGCGTCGTCGAGAGGCTCGCGTGGCCGAGGAGTTCCTGCACCGTCCGCAGGTCGCCGCTGCCGGCGAGGAGATGCGTTGCGAAGGAATGCCGGAGCGCATGGGGCGTCGCCGTCGCCGGCAGGCCGAGCGCCGAGCGCATCGCCTCGACCGCCTTCTGGATGATCCGCGGCGAAAGCGGCCCGCCCCGCGCACCGACGAACAGCGGATCGCCCGGCGCCAGCGCATAGGGACACTGGCCGAGATAGGCCTCAATCGCCTCGGCAACGACGGGGAGCACCGGCACCAGCCGCGCCCGCCCGCCCTTGCCGACGATGCGGAGTGCCTCGTTACCGCGCCTCGGCGCGTCGGCGCGCTTCAGCGACAGGGCCTCGCCGATGCGAAGGCCGGAGCCATAGAGGAGCGTCAGGACCGCGGCATCGCGCGCCGCGATCCAGGGGGTCTCGGCAAGCTGCTCGGACGGATCGGTCATCCGTGCCGCGTTCTCGGCGTCTACCGGCTTCGGCAGCGATTTCGGCTGTTTCGGCGTCCTGAGCGCCGTGATCGCGGCTGCGCTGACGCCGCTGTCGCGTTCGAGGAACCGCATCAGCGAACGGATGCCGGCAAGGCCGCGGGCGAGGCTGCGCGCACCCGCCCCGTCGCGGCGCCGTGCGGCAAGGAAGGCGCGAAGGTCGGCGGTCGTCAGCGCCCCGAGTTCGGCGAGGCCGGGCGCACCCCCGAGATGGCCGGTGAGAAAGGAGAGGAACTGCTCGACGTCGCGGCCATAGGCTTCGAGCGTCTTCGCCGCGAGGCGGCGTTCCGAGCCGAGATGCGCCCGCCAGCGCCCTATCGCCGCGCGAAGGTCGGGAGCGGCGGCGACGAGGGGTTGGGCGGTTGTAGCAGCGCGCGGCATTTCGAGGCATTCCGATGCTGATCGGAGCGCCCTTATCAGCAGCCGCAAATGGTTACGGCCGGGTTCACATCGCTACTCGAGCGAGATCAGCACCCGCTCGTTCTTCTCGTGCTCCTCGACTTCGAGGATCGTGCCTTGGGCGTCCGGGTTCTCCGACAGCCGGGCGATCTCCTGAATGTCGATGCCCTTCTCCTCCAGCGCCGAGGCGGCCTGCTTGGGAATGAGGTTGGACGCAATCCGAAGCACATTGCCAGGGATGGTGACGGTGGTATCGGGGTTGGTGTTCCCCCGCTTGAAGACGCGTATCTTGAGATCGGCCATTCCAGTCTCTCCTCTGCCCGGCCCTGAAGCCTAGTTGGGGACTTCGATAGCCTCCGGCAAGCGCGGCTGCATTGCGTTCGGTCAAGCGGCTGGCCGGCCTTTCATCAGCTTCGATGTTCCGGCATTGTTCACCGATGGAGGATCGCGGCGAATCGACTGGGCGGGCGAGCGCGGGCGACGTCGCCGAGCTGCCGCTCGGTGATGCGCCGGCGCCTGACGTTGTCTCGGTGCTGCTCCCCTATGCGGTCGCCGGCCCCTACTCCTATCGCCGGCCGCGCGGCATTGAGGTCAAACCGGGCGATCTCGTCGTCGTCCCGCTCGGCACCCGCGACGTCGTCGGCGCGGTCTGGGACGACCCGCCCGATATGGACCGGACGTCGAACCGGCTGAAACCGATTGCCGAGCGCATCGACGCCCCGCCGCTGCCGACTGAAACCCGCCGCTTCGTCGACTGGGTCGCCGCCTACACGCTTGCGACACGCGGCATGGTGCTGCGCATGGTGCTCCGCGCGCCGGGCGCGCTCGAGCCGGAAGCGCCGCGTCAGGGCCTCCGCCTCGCCGGCGAGCCGCCGGAGCGGATGACGGCGGCGCGCCGCAAGGTGCTCGACCTTGCCGCCGACGGGCTCGCCTGGTCGAAGTCGGGGCTTGCCGGCGCGGCCGGTGTGACGCCCTCGGTGGTGCAGGGCCTGGTCGCCTCGGGAACGCTCGAACCGGTCGCGATCCCGCCGCCGCCCGTGGCGCTGCCGCCCGACCCCGACCACGCGCGCCCTGAATTGAACGACGGCCAAGGCGCCGCCGCCGACGCATTGCAGGCGGCCGCCCGCGATGCCTTCTCGGTGACGCTGCTTGACGGCGTCACCGGCTCCGGCAAGACCGAGGTCTATTTCGAGGCCGTCGCCGAGATCCTCCGTGCCGGCAGGCAGGTGCTGATCCTGCTGCCTGAAATCGCCCTTACCGCCGGCTTCCTCGACCGCTTCGCCGACCGCTTCGGCCATCGTCCCGGCGAGTGGCATTCCGACGTGCCGCCGAAGCAGCGCGACCGCGTCTGGCGCGGCGTCGCCAACGGCGACGTCCGGGCCGTCGTCGGCGCGCGCTCGGCACTGTTTCTGCCGTTCCCGGAACTCGGCCTCATCATCGTCGATGAGGAACACGACCCGGCCTACAAGCAGGAGGACGGCGTCACCTATCATGCCCGCGACATGTCGGTAGTGCGCGGGCGAATCGGCGGTTTCCCGGTGGTGCTGTCATCCGCCACGCCCTCGATCGAAAGCCGTGTCAACGCCGACATCGGACGCTATCGGCGCATCCACCTGCCGGACCGCTACGCCGGCGCGACGCTGCCCGACATCGCCGCGATCGACCTCCGCGCCGAGCCGCCGGAGCGCGGCCGCTGGCTATCGCCGCCGTTGGTTGCCGCGATGACAGAGACGCTGGCCGAGGGCCAGCAATCGCTCCTCTTCCTCAACCGCCGCGGCTACGCCCCGCTCACGCTCTGCCGCACCTGCGGCCACCGCTTCCAATGCCCGAACTGCGCCACCTGGCTGGTCGAGCATCGCTTCCGCGGTCAACTCGTCTGTCACCATTGCGGCCACGCCGAAACGCGCCCCGAGGTGTGCCCGAATTGCGGCGACCACGACAGCCTCGTCGCCTGCGGCCCCGGCGTCGAACGGCTTGCCGAGGAGGTCGTCGAGCGCTTTCCCGGTGCCCGCATCACGCTGCTTTCCTCCGATATGCTCGGCGGCGTCCAGCGGCTCCGGCGCGAACTACAGGCGATTGCGGAGGGCGAGACCGATATCGTCATCGGCACCCAGCTGGTCGCCAAGGGCCACCATTTCCCGCTGTTGCGACTGGTCGGGATCGTCGACGCCGATCTCGGCTTGGCGCATGGCGATCTCCGCGCCGCCGAGCGGACCTTCCAACTCCTGTCGCAGGTGACCGGACGCGCCGGCCGCATCGGCGGCGCCAGCCGCGCACTGATCCAGACGACAGCGCCCGAGCATCCGGTGATGCAGGCGATCGCCGCCGGTGACCGCGAAGCCTTTTATGCCCGGGAGATCGAAGAGCGCCGGCTTGCCCAGCTTCCGCCTTTCGCCCGGCTCGCCGCGCTGATCGTCACCGGCCCCGACCGCGACAGCACGAGAGGCCACGCCCAGGCGCTCCGCCGCCACGCGCCTGCCGCCGATGGCGGCATCTCGGTGTTCGGCCCGTCCGAGGCGCCGCTGGCGATCATTCGCGGCCGCCACCGCTACCGGCTGCTCGTCCATGCACCGCGCTCCGCCGACATCCAGGGTTATCTTCGCGCCATGATTGACGCCGCGCCGCCGCCGCGCGGCCAGGTCCGGGTGCAGATCGATGTCGATCCGCAAAGCTTCAACTGAACGCTCCGTCCCCGCGACACTCCTGCGCGCTCCGTCATGTTGCCCCTCATAGGGGCCTATGCTAGGGATCGCGCGGCTTCCGGAACGGGGCGATGTCCGGATGTGCCGCTGAAGAAAATAGCATAACAAGATCAGCACCTTGCGTGACGGTTCAGTCACCCGGAGGAGCGATCGCAAGGGGCAGGACTGAATTGGCCGAATCTGGAGAGCCCGTATCCGGTGTCGCGGAGCGCTATGCATCCGCCTTGTTCGACCTCGCGCGCGATGAGAACGCGCTCGACGCGGTCGCCAAGGAGCTCGACGATTTCCGCCAGATGCTGGACGAATCCGACGAGCTGTCCGCCCTTGTCCGCAGCCCCGCCTTCACCTCCGACGAGCAGACCCGCGCCGTCAGCGCGGTGCTCGACAAGGCCGGCGTCACCGGCCTAGGCGGCAAGCTGATCAAGACCGCCGCCAAGAACCGGCGGCTTTTTGCCGTCCCCGACATGATCATCGCCTTCCGCCGCATGCTCGCCAAGGAGCGCGGCGAGATCAGCGCGACGGTAACCAGCGCCGAGCCGCTGAGCGATGCTCAGCTGAAGGCGCTGAAGGCCGCGCTGAAAGAGGCGATCGGCAAGGACCCGCTTCTCGAGCAGAAGGTCGATGAATCGCTGATCGGCGGCCTGATCGTTCAGGTCGGCAGCCGGATGATCGACACTTCGCTCAAGACCAAGCTCAACTCGATGAAATACGCCATGAAAGAGGCTGGCTGATGGATATTCGCGCCGCTGAGATCTCCTCGATCCTGAAGGAGCAGATCAAGAATTTCGGCACTGAGACCGAGGTCTCGGAGGTCGGCCAGGTTCTCTCCGTGGGCGACGGCATTGCCCGCGTCTACGGCCTCGACAACGTCCAGGCCGGCGAGATGGTGGAGTTCCCCGGCGGCGTCCGCGGTATGGCGCTGAACCTTGAGACCGACAATGTCGGCGTCGTCATCTTCGGCTCCGACCGCGACATCAAGGAAGGCGACACCGTCAAGCGCACCGAGGCGATCGTGGAAGTCCCGGTCGGCAAGGAGTTGCTCGGCCGCGTCGTCGACGGCCTCGGCAATCCGATCGACGGCAAGGGCGAGATCAAGACCAAGGAGCGCCGCCGCGTCGACGTGAAAGCCCCCGGCATCATCCCGCGGAAATCGGTGCATGAGCCGATGCAGACCGGCCTCAAGGCGATCGACGCCCTGATCCCGATCGGCCGCGGCCAGCGTGAGCTGATCATTGGCGACCGCCAGACCGGCAAGACCGCCGTCGCGCTCGACACTATCCTGAACCAGAAGTCGATCAACGAGAGCGACGACGAATCGAAGAAGCTCTACTGCGTCTACGTCGCCGTCGGTCAGAAGCGCTCGAGCGTCGCCCAGCTGGTGCGCACGCTCGAGGAGCGCGGCGCGCTCGAATACTCCATCATCGTCGCCGCCACCGCCTCGGACCCGGCGCCGATGCAGTATCTGGCGCCGTTCTCCGGCTGCACGATGGGCGAGTATTTCCGCGACAACGGCATGCACGCGCTCATCATCTATGACGATCTGTCCAAGCAGGCCGTCGCCTACCGCCAGATGTCGCTGTTGCTCCGCCGTCCGCCGGGCCGCGAGGCCTTCCCGGGCGACGTGTTCTATCTCCACTCGCGGCTTCTCGAGCGCGCGGCGAAGATGAACGACGAGCAAGGCTCCGGCTCGCTGACGGCACTGCCGGTCATCGAGACCCAGGCCAACGACGTCTCGGCCTACATCCCGACCAATGTGATTTCGATCACCGACGGCCAGATCTTCCTCGAGACCGACCTCTTCTTCCAGGGCATCCGCCCGGCGCTCAACGTCGGCATCTCGGTGTCGCGCGTGGGTTCCGCCGCGCAGATCAAGGCAATGAAGCAGGTTGCCGGCCGCATCAAGGGCGAGCTCGCCCAGTATCGCGAGATGGCCGCCTTCGCTCAGTTCGGCTCCGACCTCGACGCCGCCACGCAGCGCCTGCTTGCGCGCGGCGCCCGTCTCACCGAGCTCCTGAAGCAGCCGCAATTCTCGCCGCTCAAGGTCGAGGAGCAGGTCGCGGTGATCTTCGCCGGCGTCAACGGCTATCTCGACAAGATCGACGTCAACCGCGTCGGCGCCTTCGAGGAGGGACTCCTCGCCTCGCTGCGCACCGACCACTCCGATCTTCTTGCCGAGATCCGCGACAAGGCGGCTCTGTCCGACGAGCTTCGCGATCGCCTGACCAAGGCGATCGAGAGCTTCGCCAAGGGCTTCGCATAAGCCGCCCGCCCGCCGGACCGAAGGACCAAGCGCTAGCCGATGCCGAGCCTCAAGGAACTCCGCAACCGTATCTCGTCGGTGAAGGCGACGCAGAAGATCACGCGCGCCATGCAGATGGTCGCCGCGTCGAAGCTGAAGAAGGCTCAGGCTCGGGCCGAGGCCGCCCGCCCCTATGCCGAGCGGATGAACAAGGTTCTGGTCAACGTGTCGAGCGCGGTCCAGGGCCAGGACGGCGCACCCAAGCTGCTCGTCGGCACCGGCAGCGATCAGACCCATCTGCTGGTGGTTTGCACGGCCGAGCGTGGCCTTGCGGGCGCCTTCAACTCGGCGATCGCAAGGCTCGCGCGGGAACACGCCAACCGGCTCATTCGCGACGGCAAGGACGTGAAGTTCTACTGCGTCGGCCGCAAGGGCTATGACATCCTGCGCCGGCTTTTCTCGAACCGGATCGTCGAGCATGACGAGTTTCGGTCCGTGAAGAACATCGGCTTCGACGAAGCCAACATGGTCGGCCAGAAGATCCTGAAGATGTTCGACGACGGCGCGTTCGACGTTTGCACGCTCTTCTTCTCGACCTTCAAGAACGTCATCAGTCAGGTGCCGACGGCCCAGCAGATGATCCCGGCGGAGATCGAGGGCGACAGCGAGGAACCCGGCGGCAACGCAGCCTACGAATACGAGCCCGACGAGGAGTCGATCCTCGCCGATCTCCTGCCGCGCAACATCTCCGTTCAGATCCTGCACGCTCTCCTGGAGAACGAGGCCGGCTTCTACGGCGCGCAGATGAACGCGATGGACAACGCCACGCGCAATGCCGGCGACATGATCGACCGCTACTCGCTGGAATACAACCGCACACGCCAGGCGCAGATCACCAAGGAGCTGATCGAGATCATCTCCGGCGCCGAGGCTGTCTAACAGGACACAAGGAACGACAATGGCAAAAGCAGCGTCATCGAAGAAGTCGGACAAGCCGACCGGCAAAGTCGTCCAGGTCACCGGCGCCGTCGTCGACGTCCAGTTCGACGAGCATCTGCCGGCCATCATGAACGCGCTCGAGACTGACAATCACGGCGTCCGCCTCGTCCTCGAGGTCGCGCAGCATCTCGGCGAGAACACGGTCCGCACCATCGCGATGGACGCCACCGAGGGCCTAGTCCGCGGTCAGGATGTCTTTGACAATGGCGAGCCGATCTCGGTGCCGGTCGGTGAGGAAACGCTTGGCCGCATCATGAACGTCATCGGCGAGCCGGTGGATGAGATCGGGCCGATCAAGACCAAGGATCGCCGCGCCATCCATCAGCCGGCCCCGGCCTATGTCGACCAGTCGACCGAGGCCGAGATCCTCGTCACCGGCATCAAGGTCATCGACCTCCTCGCCCCCTACGCCCGCGGCGGCAAGATCGGCCTTTTCGGCGGCGCCGGCGTCGGCAAGACGGTGCTGATCCAGGAGCTGATCAACAACATCGCCCGCGCCCATGGCGGCTACTCGGTGTTCGCCGGCGTCGGCGAGCGCACCCGCGAGGGCAACGACCTTTATCACGAGATGATCGAGTCGGGCGTGAACACGGACCCGCACAAGAACGACGGCTCGGTCGAAGGTTCGAAATGCGCCCTGATCTACGGTCAGATGAACGAGCCGCCGGGCGCCCGCGCCCGTGTCGCGCTGTCCGGCCTGACCGTGGCCGAGCATTTCCGCGATCAGGGCCAGGACGTGCTTTTCTTCGTCGACAACATTTTCCGCTTCACGCAGGCGGGCTCCGAGGTGTCGGCGCTTCTCGGCCGCATCCCCTCGGCGGTGGGCTATCAGCCGACGCTCGCCACCGACATGGGCACGCTGCAGGAGCGGATCACCACCACCACCAAGGGCTCGATCACCTCGGTGCAGGCGATCTACGTCCCCGCCGACGACCTGACCGACCCGGCGCCGGCGACCTCGTTCGCGCACCTTGACGCGACCACGACGCTCAACCGCGCCATCTCGGAGAAGGGCATCTACCCGGCGGTCGATCCGCTCGACTCCAACTCGCGCATGCTCGATCCGCGCATCGTCGGCGAGGAGCACTATGCCGTTGCCCGTCAGGTCCAGGAGATCCTGCAGCGCTACAAGTCGCTTCAGGACATCATCGCCATTCTCGGCATGGACGAGCTCTCGGAAGAGGACAAGCTGACCGTCGCCCGCGCCCGCAAGATCGAGCGCTTCCTGTCGCAGCCCTTCTTTGTCGCCGAGGTCTTCACCGGCCGTCCCGGCAAGCTCGTCGACCTTGCCGACACCATCAAGGGCTTCAAGGACCTCGCCAATGGCGAGTACGACCACCTGCCGGAGACCGCGTTCTACATGGTCGGAAACATGGACGAGGCCGTCGAGCAGGCCAAGCAGATGGCGGCGGAGGCGGCCTAGCGCCCGCCCCGCTTCACGCCAGGGAGCCTGATGAATGCCTGATCCGTTCCAGTTCGATCTCGTCTCGCCCGAGCGGATGCTCATGTCCGAGGAGGTCGAGCAGGTCGTCGTGCCCGGCAGCGAGGGCCAGTTCACCGTCCTCATCGGCCATGCGCCGGTGATGACGACGCTGCGTCCCGGCGTGCTCGAGGTGACGCGCGGCGGCAAGGACGAGCGGATCTTCGTTCGCGGCGGCTTCGCCGACGTCAATGCGAACGGCCTGACCGTCCTCGCCGAGCAGGCGATCCCGCTCGGCGAGCTCGATCCGGAGCACCTGGCGAAGCAGATCAAGGATGCCGAGGAAGACGTCTCGGACGCCGATGACGACACCAAGCGCACCGCGGCGCAGCTGACCCTCGATCAGCTCAGGGAAGTCCAGGCCGAACTCGGCCGCTAGGCGGACGGCGCGGATCGCGCCCGCCGACCAGACCAACGGCTCATCATATGACAACCGCCGAAGAACGGACGGCGCCGGTCACCATCGACATCGTTTCCGATGTCGTCTGCCCGTGGTGCTTTCTGGGCAAGCGCCGACTCGAAAGCGCACTGGCCGCCATCCCCGAGATCGAGACCGTCATCCGCTGGCGGCCTTTCCAGCTCGACCCGACGGTGCCTCCCGGCGGCGTCGAGCGCGACGCCTACATCGCCCGACGCTTTGGCGATCGCTCGCGCTTCGAGGAATCAGAGCGCCGCCTTGCCGAAATGGGAGCCGCGGAGGGCGCCGACTATCGTTTCGACCTGATTCGCCGGATCCCGAACACGATCGACGCCAATCGGCTCATTCGCTGGGGAGGGGAGATCGGCCGAGAGGCCGACATCGTCGAGCGCCTCTTCCAGCTGCACTTCGTCGAAGGCGCCGATATCGGCGATCATGAGGTGCTGGCCGGCGCCGCCGCTGCGGTCGGAATGTACCGGAGCGCCACGCTGGAGCGCCTCGCGCGCGACGTCGACAGAGCCATCGTCGAGGCGGAGATCGCCAATGCGCAGCGGATCGGCGTGACCGGCGTCCCGACCTTCATCCTCATCGGCCGATACGGGCTCGCCGGCGCGCAGCCGGCGGAAACCCTCGTCGACGCGATCCGACGAGCCGCGGCGGAAGCCCCAGCCTAGGTTACCGGCGGATGTACCAGCTGACCCCGCCGGTGACGCTGAGATAGTCGAACGGCGCACCGGTGCCGGCCCATAGCTGCGCATCGGCGCGGACGGTCATCATCGAATTGATGGCGAACTCGACGCCGCCGCCGAGCGTGTTCGAGGTCCCGAACACGGTGTCATAGCCGAGCGCCGCCGACCCGTAGAGAAACGCCTTGTCGAACCGGAGACCTCCGCGGATCGTGGCGTAGGTCTCGAAGACCGGATCGGGATAGGCGGGCCCAGTGTAGACGCCAGCGGCCAGCTCGGCGCCGATCATGAAACGATCGCCGATCGTGACGTTGCGCCCGAGGACACCGCCGGCGCGCGCCGTGTCGAAGGTGATCGCGGGGTAGTCCAGCCACGCGCCCGCGAAGGCGCCGACATAGAACCGGTTCCAGTTGAACGACGGATCGCGGATGACGACCTCCGGCGCGGCGGGTCGGTCGGCGGCCGTCGCGGGTTCCGCAAAGGCCATCGGCAGGATCAGGCTGAGGGGAAGGAGGGTACGTCTCACGGCGGTCACTCGCACCGGTGGGGTTCGAGCGATACGCTATCGTTCGGGTTCTTATCGAATGGAAACGCTGGCGGCCGAGTTCCGTCAGGGTTAACGAGCGGCAAACGCCGCAAACGTCGCGGCGACCTGCTTATAGATCTCCCGCTTGAACGGCACGATCAGCTCGGGCAGCCGTTCCAGCCGCTCCCAGCGCCAGGCGCTGAACTCCGGCTTGTGGCCGGGCCCGGGGTCGTCGACGTCGATTTCCGATTCCTCGCCCTCGAAACGGAACGCCACCCATTTCTGCCGCTGCCCGCGATATTTGCCTTTCCACGACTTGCCGACGAGGTCCTGCGGCAGGTCATAGGTCAGCCAGTCCGACTGACCGAGAAGCGAGACCGAGCGGACATTGGTTTCCTCGGTGAGCTCGCGCCGGGCCGCCTCGACCGGGTCCTCGCCGTCATCGATCCCGCCCTGCGGCATCTGCCACCAGGCGCCCGGACCTTCTGCCTCGTCGGGACCGTCGACCCGCCGGCCGATCCACACCAGCCCGTCGTCATTGAAGAGCGCGATGCCTGCGCAGGGCCGATAGGGCAGCGTCGTCGGATCGATATCGGTCACTGGATCTGAACCTGCGTCGCGTCCACGAGCGGATCGTTCGCGAGCGCCGTGATCGGCACAAGGCGGATGCCGCGCTCGGCGGCGCCTTCGGCCCACTGGCTGATCTGCTCGATCGTCACCCGGAACGCGCTTGCCGTGGCGATGGCATAGCCGCGCTGCAGCGCCAGCGCCTCGAGCTGCGACAGCCGCGAGCCGATCGCCGCCGCGTCGACCTCGCGATCGATGACGAGGTCGGCCGCCGCGAACGGAACTGCACCGACGGAATACTCTGCGGCACGGCTTTGCGCCGCCGCACCTTCGTCGACGAGCATCAGCCCGCGGGCGGCCAGTTCGTCGACCAGCCCGGCCATCGCCTCCTCATCGGCAAGGAATCGCCCGCCGGCATAGGAAACGACCCCGGCATAGGTCGTGAACTGCGCCATCAGCCATCTGAGACGGTCGACATTGTCAGCGGCGGGATCGTCGGCCAGCAGCGTGTGCGGACCGGGATCGGTGACGGGGAAGTCGAACGGCTCCAGCGGCACCTGCAGGAACAGCTCGTGGCCGGCCTCGCGCGCCTGCGCCGCCCAGGCGCCGAGATTCGAACCGTAGGGCGCGAGCGCGAGCGACACTGCGCCGGGGAGTTCGGAGAGGGCCAGCTCTGTGCTCGCCTGATTGATGCCGAGGCCGCCGATCAGAATCGCGACGACAGCCTCTTCTCCGTTCGGCGCGGCGACAGGCCGGGCATACTCCTCGAACGGCCGAAGCCCGTCGGCGCCCACTTTCGGGATCGGTCCGTATGGGCCGGACTCGACCAGCGTCGGGTTCGGCGTCGGCGACAGGGCCACCGGTCCGGACTGGACGCTGCGCACGACGGCGCCGCCGCCATCGGCCGATCGGCCGTCGGGCGTGGTGATCATCACCCCGTCGGCGAGGCCGGCATCGGCGCCGGGCATCCTGATCACGACTTCGCCAGGCGGGGCGAACCCCGCCGCCGGGTCATCGTCCGGCTCAGCATCGCCGTCGGTGCCTTGCCAGACGAACCACGCCCCCGCGGCGCCTCCGGTGATGACCACGGCTGCGGCAATGGCGATCACCAACGTCCGGCTGCTGTTTCGCTGCCGCCGCTCGCCTGCGCCAAGTAAAGGGCTTGTGAGTTCGTCCGCCATGATTCGCGGCGGATTCTACCTGAACTGGCGACCGGCGAACCATCCCGTCCGCCGGTCGGCACACCGGTGTTTTACGGATCGACCGCAGCCATCGGGTCCGGCGGGAAGGCCGGATGGGTTTCGATCCCGCGCAGAAGGTCGAGCGCGTATTGCAACTGAACATCGGCCTCGTGATCGGCGGGGATCACGTCGAAGGTCGTGATCTCGTTGCCTTCGTCGTCCAACGGCGTCTCTTCCAGCTGCTCGGCGATCGAGTCCGGCAGCGGCTGCTCGATCTCGATATCCGGCACGACGCCAACGTCCTGGATCGAGGTGCCGGACGGCGTGTAGTAGCGCGCGGTCGTCAGCCGCACGGCGCCGAGATTGGGACCGAGCGGGAAGATCGTTTGAACCGAGCCCTTGCCGAAGGACGTGACGCCGATGACCACGGCGCGGCGGTGATCCTGCAGCGCACCGGCAACGATCTCGGAGGCCGATGCCGATCCCCCGTTGACCAGCACCACCAGCGGCAGCCCCTGAATCAGGTCGCCCGAACGGGCATTATAGCGCTGCGTGTCCTGCGGATTGCGGCCACGCGTCGAGACGATCTCGCCGCGCTCGAGGAACGCGTCGGCCACCGCGATCGACGTATCGAGCGACCCGCCGCCATTGTTGCGAAGGTCGAGGATGAAGCCGGTGATGTTGTCCGGCCCGATCTCGGCGGTCAACTCGAGCACCGCGTCCATGAACTCGTCATAGGTCTGGGTGCCGAACACAGTCAGCCGAACATAGCCGATGTCGTCGAGCGCCTCCGCCCGCACCTGTCGCGTGCGGATGATGTCGCGCGTGATGGTGACCTCGAACGGCTCGGAGACGCCGTCGCGATCGATCGTGATGGTGACGTCCGTGTCGGGCGGGCCGCGCATGAGGTCGACCGCGTCGTCGATCGTCATCCCTTGCACATCCTCACCGTCGATCTCGATGATCCGGTCGCCGGCAAGCACACCGGCGCGCTCCGCGGGCGTGTCGTCGATGGGCGTGACGACGTGAACGAAACCGTCCTCCTCCATCGTGATCTCGATGCCGAGACCGCCGAATTCGCCGGAGAGATCGGTCTGGAAACTCCGGAAATCGTCGGGCGAATAGTACTGCGAATGCGGGTCGAGGGAATTGATCATCCCGTCGATGGCCGCGTCGATCAGGTCGCCTTCCTCCGTCTCGTCGACATAGTCGCCGAGAATGCGCTCGAAGATTTCACCGAACAGATCGAGCTGGCGATACATCTCGCCGGCCTGGGCATTGGCCGGCCCGCTCGAGACGATGGCCTGCTGCGTCACGCCGAACACGGCGACCGCGCCAACCAGAATTCCGGCAAAGAGAAGTGAGGTCTTGCGAAGCATTCGAAACCTGTCGCGTCAGAAGGGGTTGGCCCACCAGGGGCCAGGATCGATCGATTGTCCGTCCCGGCGGAACTCTACATAGAGCAGTGGCCGAATTGTGCCTAGTTCGGCGCCATCGACCGCGGCAAACTGTGATGACGGCATGGCGCCGACGGGCTCGCCAGCAAGGACGAATTGCTCACGTTGAACGTCAATTCGCTGCAAGCCTGCCAGAACAATACGGTATCCGCCACCCGCATCGATAATCAAAAGATTGCCATAGGATCGGTAGGAGCCTGCGAACTCGATCCAACCGTCGGCCGGGGCCGAAACCCGCGCCCCTGGCCGCGTGGCGATCGAAAGGCCGACCGCCGTGCCGCCAAGCCCGTCGGTCTGGCCGAAATCGGTGACGAGTTCCCCGGCGGCCGGGCGCGGCAGCAAGCCGCGCGCGGAGGCGAACGGCACGGCCGGGCTGATCCGGTCGGCCTCGCCGAGGAGGACCGGAGGCCCCGGCTCGATGACCGCGACGGCGTCGGGCACGTCCGCGTCGCCATCCTCGAAGGCGGCGATCAACTCTTCGAGATCGTTGGCGGCGTCAGCGAGTTCACCGAGCCGCCGCTGCTCGGCGGCAAGCGACTGATTGGTCTGATCGAGCGATTGCTGGCGCTCGGCGATCAGGAGTTCGAGCCGCTCTTCCTCGTCGGCCATCTCGGCCGCCGCCTGGACCACGGCCTCGCGTTCGCTCTCCCGCGCCCGGCGAAGGGCGATCAGGCGCTCGATATCGGCGGCCAGAGCCTCCGCCTCCTCAGCAACCTCCGGCACCACCGCGCCGAATAGGATCGCGCTCCGGACGGCAGAAAGCGCATCCTCCGGCGCCACGATGATCGCCGGCGGCGGCGAGCGCCCCATCCGCTGGAGGACGGCCAGGACCTCGGCCAGAACATCGCGCTGCTCGACCAGCTGCCGCGTGACCTCGGCCTCTTCCGCCGCCAGGTCGGCAATCCTGGCGCTGATCCGGTCAAGGTCGGTCTCGAGCGCCTGGATTGTCTGGTTGGTGGCGATCAGCTCCTGATTGAGCGCCGCCCGGTCGCTGTCGAGATCGGCAACCTCCGCCTGAAGCTCGCTTCGCCGCTCCTCCGTGACCTCCATTTCCTCGATCAGGCGATCGAGCTCAGCCTGGAGTTCGGCAGCCTCCTCGTCGTCGACCTGTGCGGAAGCGGCAGAAGTGGCAAGCAGCAGGAGGGCGGCGAGAAGCGTGCGCAAGGCGGCCATCGTCTGGGACTAGCGGCCGATTCGGGCAGGGCCGCGACCGGCGTCAGACGCGGTGATAGGGGTGACCGACGAGGATCGTCAACGCGCGGTAGATCTGCTCGGCCAGCATCACCCTCGCCAGCTGATGCGGCCAGGTCATCGCGCCAAAGGCGAGGACGAGGTCAGCGCGCTCCTTGATGCCGGGGGAGAGGCCATCGGCGCCACCGATCACGAAGGCGATCTCCGGCACGGAACGATCCCGCCATTCGGCGATCCTGTCTGCAAAATCGGCGCTTCCGAAGGCCTTGCCGGCCTCGTCGAGGGCAACGACGATTGCTCCGTCCCCGACATTCGAGCGAAGGCTGTCGCCTTCCTCGGCGATGCGGTCCGCCGGCCGGTCGGCGCGCCCTTCGGACACCTCGCGCGCGATGACCTCTATGCCGAGATTGCGGCCAAGCTGACCCGCGCGCCCGACATAGCGCTCGGTCAGTTCGCGCTCGGCGCCGGCCTTCAGTTTGCCAACCGCCGCGATTGTCAGCCGCATAGCGGCGGGCCGCTAAGCGTCGGCCAGAGCCGGCGCGTTAAGCGCCTCGATCTGCCACATCTTCTCGAGATTGTAGAAGCTGCGGACTTCCGGCCGAAAGACGTGGACGACGATATCGCCGGCGTCGATCAGGACCCAGTCGCAATTGGGCAGGCCCTCGACCCGTGGATAGATGTCGTGGTCCTTCAGGTCTTGGATCAGCCGATCGGCGATGGCGCTCACATGGCGATGCGACCGACCCGAGGCGACCACCATGTGGTCCCCGAGCGGCGACTTGCCAGCGATGTCGATGGGCACAATGTCCTCGGCCTTCGCATCGTCGAGGCTCTTGAGGACCAGGTTCAGGGCGTCCGGGACCGGGATCGATCCTGGCCGCGGCGCCCGTGTGGCGGCGCTTGCAGCTCCGCCGGGCTGGATTGCAGGTGTCAGTGCTTGTTCCTCTTCCTCACCCATGCCGCACGCCTTGCGTGGCGACCGTATGAAGATAAGTGCGAATCGGTGAAGTTTTCAAGACGACTGCCTGTCGCGGACCTGCCTGATTTCGGTCGAGGAGAGGTTGATCCGCGGTCCGTGGAGGAACACCCAGGCGGGAGGCCTCATATCGGGCAGTTGCGGCGCCAGGCGCTCGGGGATGCGCACCCGCCTTAGCTGCCGTGCCGCCGGGGCGGCGAGCGCGGCAAGCGTGCTCCCCGGCCGGTCGACCACCGCGATCGGCACCAGTTCGGCGATCCGCCGCCAGTCCTGCCAGCGATGGAAGCCGACGAGATTGTCCGCGCCCATGACCCACACCAGCCGCGCCGACCTGAGGCGCCGCGCGATCCACGCGATGGTGTCGGCTGTGAAACGGCTGCCGATCGCGTCCTCGATGCCGGTGACGGCGATATGGCGGCCCGACGTCATCGCCTCGGCGAGGTGGATGCGGGTTGCCAGATCCTCCGACGGCCGGACCTCCTTCAGCGGGTTTCCGGGCGTAGCCAGCCACCAGACGCTGTCGAGCTGGAGGCGGTGGCGTGCCGTTTCGCTAGCCGTGACATGGCCCCGATGCGGCGGATCGAACGATCCGCCGAAAAGGCCGATGCGCATTCCGGGCGCATGAGGGGGCAGGACCGGCAGCAAGCGCTCCGCCTAGGGCCGCGTCTGGCCGGAGCCGCGGACCCGGTAATTGAAGATCGTCAGCTGCTCGACGCCGATCGGCCCGCGTGCGTGGAGCTTGCCTGTGGCGATGCCGATTTCCGCGCCCATGCCGAATTCGCCGCCATCGGCGAATTGCGTCGAGGCGTTGTGGAGGACGATGGCGCTGTCGACGCGTGACAGGAAGCGCTCGGCGGCAACCGGATCGTCGGTGACGATCGAATCGGTGTGCTGCGAGCCATAACGGGCGATGTGCTGGATCGCGCCATCGACGCCGTCGACGAGCCGCGCCGAGATGATCGCGTCGAGATACTCGGTCGACCAGTCCTCCTCGCTCGCGGGTTCGGCGAAGCGTGCCGCCGCCACGATCTCCGCGTCGCCGCGGACGGCACATCCGGCACCGTAGAGCGCCTCGAGCACGGGCATGAGATGGGTGTCGGCGACCGCGCGATCGACCAGCAGCGTCTCCGCCGCGCCGCAGATGCCGGTCCGCCGCATCTTGGCGTTGACAGCTATCGCGGTCGCCATTTCGAGGTCGGCGCCGGCGTCGACATAGACATGGCAGACGCCTTCAAGATGGGCGAAGACCGGCACCGAGGCTTCGCTCTGCACCCGGCCGACGAGGCTCTTGCCACCGCGGGGGACGATCACGTCGATCGATCCGTCGAGACCTTTCAGCATCATGCCGACGGCAGCGCGGTCCTGCGTCGGAACGAGCTGCACCGCATCCTCCGGCAGGCCCGCTTCGCGCAGCCCGGCTCGCAGACACTCGGCAATCGCCGCCGACGACCGCGCCGATTCCGAACCGCCGCGCAGGATCACGGCATTCCCGGCTTTGAGGCAGAGCGCGCCGGCATCGGCGGTGACATTGGGCCGGCTCTCGTAAATGACGCCGACGACGCCGAGAGGCGTCCGAACGCGCTCGATGCGAAGCCCGTTGGGTCGGTCCCAGGCAGCGATCACCGTCCCGACGGGATCTTCCAGCGTCGCGACCTCCTCGATGCCGCGCGCCATCGCCTCCACGCGGGCCTCCGACAAGGTCAGGCGGTCGCGGAACGCGGCGGTGAGGTCGTTGCCGGCGGCCTCGAGATCGGCCGCATTTGCTGTCAGAATCGCCTCCGATCCCGCGCGGATCGCCTCGGCCGCTGCCATCAAGGCGGCATCCTTGACGTCGCGCGGCGCCGCCGCGAGCACCCGCGCCGCGGCACGGGCGTCACGGCCGATCTCGGCCATTGCCTCGCCCAGCGATTGCCCGCTGGGGTCGGCGGTCATGTCAGCCGCAAGATCTGCAACGCTCATGGTTTCTGGCGCGGTTTCAGCCGGTTGTGTTCGAGAGCCAAGCTGTTTGGCACGGTCGTGACATCCAAATCAACTCGAACGGCGGCCGGCGATCGTCCGCAATCGAGTCGGTTTGTTTACCTTAACGAGCCCATACTCACGCCGAGCTATCGCAGCATCCGCGTTTGTATGGAGTGAATGATGCCGCAGCGGTTCCCCGCAGTCGGAGCCTTTCTGGCCTGCCTGATCGCCTCGGGCGCGGCAAGCGCCCAGGCAGTAGCGTCGGTTGAGCCAACCCCTGAGATTCTCGTGACGACGCTGCTTTCCGGCGGCGAGACGATCATCGGCCAGGAGATCGCTTATCCCGACGGTGCGCCGGTTGTCACGGCGTCGCTTCTCGCGGTGCCTCCCGGCGCCGAAACCGGCTGGCACATCCACGAGGTGCCGCTCTTCGCCTACATTCTCGAAGGCACGCTCACCGTAGACTACGGCAGCGAAGGCGTCCGCCATTACGGTCCGGGCGACAGCTTCCTCGAGGCGATGAACTGGCCGCACAATGGCAGCAATCGCGGCGAAATCACCGTCACCCTTCTGGCGGTCTACGCCGGTGCGGAGGGCCTCCCCAACGCCGAGCCGGCCGACGGACCCGACGGCGCCGCCTCAACCGCTCTGGAGTACCATGTCGTCGCGATGGATCATTTCCGGTCGCCCCGCGAAGCCCAGTATCGCCTCGATTTCCTTACTGTTGCGGCCACGGATCCGCTCGGCATCGGCGGCATCGAAGGCAACCAGCCCGCGCCCGATTTCACCACCGTCCGGACCCTTGATGCGAATGGCATCCCCGCGCTGGAACCGGCCCTCGACCGCCGTCACGCCGGCCGGCAGCAGGCTCTTGCCGGCGTGGAGCGCACTCCGCGCCCCGGCGTCGACGATGACGGCGCCGTGGGTTTCGAGATGACCCGAGATCCATTTCTTGCGGGCGGTCGCCGGGGCGGTCTCGGCGAGGAACCAGCTGCAACGCTCGCCGGCACTGATGGCCGCGAGGGGGTTCAGGCGATGGCCGTTGGCGATCACCATCGTGGTGCCGCCGCCGGTCGCGATGCGGGCCGCCTCGACCTTGGTCTGCATACCGCCGCGCGATAGCTCTGTCCCCGCCGCGCCGGCCATCGCCTCTATTTCAGGCGTGACCTTCTCAACGACGTCGATGAAATGCGCGTCCGGATTGGCTTCGGGCGGTGCGGAGAACAGGCCGTCGACGTCGGAAAGCAGCACCAGAAGGTCCGCGCCCATCATCGTCGCGACGCGGGCCGCCAGGCGGTCATTATCGCCGTAGCGGATCTCGGTGGTGGCAACACTGTCGTTCTCGTTGATGACCGGGACGGCCTTCAGCTTCAGCAGCGTCGTGATGGTCGAGCGCGCATTGAGATAGCGGCGGCGTTCCTCGGTGTCGCCGAGCGTCAGCAGGATCTGCCCGGCCGTCAGGCCGCGATTGCCCATCACCTCGGACCACGCCCGCGCCAGCGCGATCTGTCCGACGGCTGCCGCAGCCTGGCCTTCCTCGAGCTTCAGCGACCGCCGGCCGAGGCCGAGCACGCCACGACCGAGCGCGATGGCGCCGGAGGAGACAACCATAATCTCGCGGCCGCCGCTCGCGAGCGCGGCAAGGTCGTCGACGAGCGCGTTCAGCCAGGCGGCGTTGATGCCGCCGCTCTCGCGGTCGATCAGCAGCGACGAGCCGATCTTGACGATGATCCGGCGGAAATCCTCGGGCTTGCGCATGTCTGTCGGCGGCTCGGATGGCGTGGGGAAGCAGCAGATAGCGCGCCTGCCGGGTGGCAACAAGCGCGAGCCCCGGCGCGACCGACTAGGGCCGCCACGGCTCCTCGGCGACGAGGGTCTGCCGCGCCTTCTCCGCCGAGCGCCTGTCGTCGATCACGGCGACGATGGCGCGAAGGGATTCTGGCACGCCCTCGCCGGAAACGCCGGAGAGCTCCATGGGCGCGTGGCCGGCCGCGTCCTTGAGCGCCTTCCGCTTCGCGTCGCGCTCGGCCTCGGGCACCGCGTCGATCTTGGAGAGCGCCAGGATTTCCGGCTTCTCGCCGAGCCCATGGCCGTATTCGGTGAGTTCCGTGCGGACCGTCCGATAGTCGGCGGCGACATCCTCCGCCGTGGCGTCGACGAGGTGGAGGAGAACGCCGCAGCGCTCGATATGGCCGAGAAAACGGTCACCGATGCCGGCGCCCTCATGCGCCCCTTCGATCAGCCCGGGAATGTCGGCGAGCACAAACTCGCGCCCGTCGATGCCGACGACCCCGAGCTGCGGGTGAAGCGTGGTGAAGGGGTAGTCGGCAATCTTCGGCTTGGCGGCGCTGACGGCGGCGAGGAAGGTCGACTTGCCGGCATTCGGGAGGCCGACGAGCCCGGCATCGGCGATCAGCTTCAACCGCAACCAGATCCAGCGTTCCTTGCCTTCCTGGCCCGGATTGGCGCGCCGTGGCGCACGGTTGGTCGAGGTGGTGAAGTGGAGGTTGCCGAAGCCGCCATTGCCGCCTTTGGCAAGCACCACCTGCTGGCCGATTTCGGTGAGGTCGGCGATCAGCGTCTCATTGTCTTCCTCGAAGACCTGCGTGCCGACCGGCACCTTCAGCACCGCGTCGGCACCGCCCGCGCCGGTGCGGTTCTTGCCCATGCCATGGCCGCCGGTCTTGGCTTTGAAGTGCTGCTGATAGCGGTAGTCGATGAGCGTGTTGAGGCCGTCGACCGCGACTGCGATCACGTCGCCGCCGCGTCCGCCATCGCCGCCATCGGGGCCGCCGAACTCGATGAATTTCTCGCGCCGAAACGACACCGAGCCCGCACCGCCGTCGCCGGAGCGGATGAACACCTTCGCCTGATCGAGGAATTTCATTGCGGTATCGGGGCCCTCGTGGGTTGCGGCGCCGACCGGCGCCGCAGGGCCTTCCGACCTACTCCGCCGGCTCGGCCGGAACGACCGAAACGAAGGTCTTGCCGTCCGCCTTGGTCCGGAAGGTCACCTTGCCGTCGACGGTCGCGAAAATGGTGTGGTCGTGGCCGAGCCCGACGCCGGTGCCCGGATGCCATTTGGTGCCGCGCTGGCGAACGATGATATTGCCGGCGCGAGCGGCCTCGCCGCCGAACAGTTTCACGCCGAGGCGCCGACCGCGCGAGTCGCGGCCATTGCGCGACGATCCGCCTGCCTTCTTATGTGCCATGGCCGGGTCTCCTTACGAATTCTCGCCGTCGCCCTTGGCGAGCGCGGCTGCCTGGCCGATCCAGTCTTCGCGATCGATCCGCCCCTTGAAGTTGAGGAGGTCGTCGACCTTGGCGACATCCTCGGGCGTGAACGCCGCAATCTGATCGAAGCGGGTAATGCCGAGGGCGTTGAGCTTGCCTTCCAGCACCTTGCCGACGCCGGAGATCTTCTTCAGGTCGTCAGGCTCGCCCGCGGGCGGCGTGAACGCCGCTTCGGCAACGGGCGCCGGGGTCTCCGCAGGCGCCGGCGCGGGCGCTTCGGCCTTCGGCGCGGGCGCCTCGGCGGCAGCCTCGGGCTCGGCCTTCTTCGCTGCGGCCTTCTTCGGCGCCTTCTTGCCGTCGGTCAGGATGTCGGTGATCTTGACCAGCGTGTAGTGCTGGCGATGACCGTGCGTCCGCCGTGAATTCTTGCGGCGGCGCTTCTTGAAGGCGATGACCTTGGCGCCGCGGCGGTGCTCGACCACTTCGCCGGCAACCGATGCGCCGCTGACGACGGGAGTCCCGACGGTCGCGCCGTCCGGCCCGGTCAGCATCAGCACCTGGTCGAAGTCGACGGAATCGCCAACATCGCCGGTGATCCGGTCGATCTCGATAACATCGTTGGCCGCGACGCGGTATTGCCGGCCGCCGGCTTTGATGACTGCGAACATCGTTCTTAACTCGCGTGTTCTGCACCGCTTCTCGGGAGCGGGCTTCTTCAGTCGGAGAAGTGCGAAATACCGGGGCGGATCGACGACCGGCCCCGGAAGGGCGGCTTTATCCGCGAGCGGACCTGGCCTGTCAAGCCGCGCCGGGTCTCAGGCTTCGGGCGTTTCGGCCAGAAGCTCCTCGATCTTCGGCATCACCTCCTCATCGAGGCGCTGCTGATCAATCGGCCCGATGATCTTGTGGCGGATGATTCCCTCGGCATCGACGATGAACGTCTCCGGCACGCCGATGACGCCCCAGTCGATCGACACTCGCCGCCGCGGGTCGACTCCGACGGCGTCATAAGGATTGCCGAACTCGTCGAGGAACCCGAGCGCGCCGTCCGTCTGGTCGGCCTGATTGAGGCCGAACACGGCGAAGCGGTCGTCTTCGGCGAGCGCCTCGATGAAGCGATGCTCCGCCCGGCACGGACCGCACCAGGAAGCGAACACGTTGACGACCGTGAGCTGGCCCCGAAGGTCCTCGTCGGCGAAGCCCGGAATTTGACCGTCGGAGCCGGTCAGCCCGACGAGCGGGGCCATGTCGAAGTCCGGCACCGGTTCATTGACCAGCGTCGTCGGCAGTTCGGACGGATCGTCGCCGCTGACAAGCTGGAACGCGAACACCCCGGCAATGATCAGGAAAATGGCTATCGGCGCATAAGTGAGAAGCGGCCGGCGCTGCCGCCGCTCCTGCCCGGTCTCGCTCGCGCTCCGACTGGAGTCGGATTGGCTCAAGCTTTGCTCCCGTGGTCCGCGACGGGCGCCGCCGTCTTCTTGTCCGAGCGCCGACGGATGCCGCGGGCTTCGAGTTCCTCGATGCGGGCGTGCGTCCGCCGGCTCTGCGCCAGCGAGAACACCACGGCCCCGACGATGACGAGGAAGGAGATGAGGTAGCCGGCGATGATGAAGCCGGCGTGTTCTCCGAGTTCCATCGGATCAAGCCTCCGCGCTTGCCGCGCCAAGCTGCATCGTGCGAAGGCGCCGGCCGAAAATCTCGGCGCGCATCCGGGTCAGCAGCAGGCTGATGAAGAGGAATGTGTAGCCGCCGAGCATGAGGAAGAGCGGCGGCAGGAAGGCCTCGTCGGTCCGGCCCTCGATGATGCCGGCCGGCTGGTGGAGCGTGTTCCACCATTCGACCGAATAGTGGATGATCGGCAGGAGCAGGAGACCGACGAGCGTCAGCACCGAGACGACGCGGGCCGCGCGGCCCGGATCCTCAGCGGTACGCCAGATCGCGATCAGCCCGAGATAGAGGAGGAACAGGAGCAGGAACGAGGTGAGGCGTCCGTCCCACACCCAGAACGTCCCCCAGGTCGGCTGACCCCAGAGCATTCCGGTGACGAGCCCGAGAAAGGTGAAGGCGGCGCCAAGCGGCGCGACGGCCTTCTGCGTTACGTCCGCGAGCGGATGGCGCCAGACCAGCGTGCCGAGAGCCGCCACGGCCATGGCGGCATAGGCGGCCATCGCCAGCCACACCGACGGGACGTGCAGATACATCAGCCGCACCGTCTCGCCCATTTCGGCGTCGGCGGGCGAACCCGGAAACGCGTAGTAGAGACCCGCCACGATCAGAAGAAGCGTGATGCCCCAGCTGAACGGCAGGATCTTGCCGGAAAAATTGAGGAACCGCGTTGGGTTGGCGAGCTGGATCAGGGCCATTTCTTTTGAACCTCGGCCGAACGGACAAGTCGCGGCATCTTTGCGCCGAGCGACAAGCGCGGTCAAATAATCCTGAGTTCTGCGGAATTCAACTCGGCGTCATTCCTCCGCCGCGCGAATGGCCGCCGCCCCGGCCAGCGGGCCGATGACGAAGCTGACCAGCGTCAACGCGCAAAGGAAGAGGAACGGCTGGCTGAAATTCTCCGGCTCGGTCGTCACCGCCGCCCCGGCCGCAACGCCGAAGATCAGCACCGGCACCGTGAACGGCAGGATCAGCACCGCAATCAGCATCCCGCCGCGACGAAGCGCCACCATCATCGCCGCGCCGATCGTGCCGATCAGCGTCAACGCCGGCGTGCCGACCAGCAGCGTCGCGGTCACGGTGAGGATCGCATCCGGCTCGAGATTGAGCAGCAGCGCCAGAACCGGCGCCGCGACCACAAGCGGCAACCCGGTCGCGATCCAGTGGCCGGTCGCCTTGGCAAGCACCATCGCCTCCAGCGGCAACCCGGACAGGCGGAGGAAATCGAGCGTGCCGTCGTCACGATCCTCCTGGAACAGCCGGTCGAGCCCGAGAAGCGTCGCCAGCAGCGCGCCGATCCACAGGATCGCCGGGCCGATACGGGCGAGGAGGTTGAGATCCGGCCCAACCGCGAACGGCATCACCACAAGGATCGAGAGGTAGAAGACGACGCCGATCATCGCCCCGCCGCCGACACGGTAGGAGAGCTTGATCGTCTGCCCGGCGATGGCGAGGAAGGCGTTCACCGAGCTTCCATCTCGAGCGTCTGCGTCGCCGGGGTCGGCAGCTTCAGATGGGTGGCCGCGATGACGATCCCGTCGGCCGCGACATGTTCGGCGATGATGCCGCCGAGTTCCGCTTCCGACTGCGCGTCGAGCGCCGAGGTCGGCTCGTCGAGGAGCCAGATTGGCCGGTGCACCGCCAGCAGCCGCGCGATCGCCACCCGCCGCCGCTGCCCGGCCGAGAGATAGGCGGCCGGCGTGTCGATGAGATGATCGAGCCGCACGCGCTCCAGGGCCTCCAGCGGCGTAAGCCCGGTCTCGCCCGCAGTGCGCCGCCAGAAGGAAATGTTCTCGCGCACCGACAGCGCCGACTTCAGTCCCTCGCGATGACCGAGATAGTGCATCAGCGAGCCGCGCGGGCCCTCCGGCGCCGGATCGACGGCGATCGCTCCCTCCGTCGCCGGGAGGAGACCGGCGATGATCCGCAGCAGAGTCGATTTGCCGGCGCCGTTCGGGCCGACAATCGTCAGGAGGTCGGCGTCGGCGACGGCGAAGGAAAGCCCCTCGAACACCATCCGCCCGCCGCGCTCCGATGCGAGATCGTCCCCGCTCAGCCGCATCGGCGGGGTCCGGCGGCCTGTCCCGCCGGGCGGGCGCGTTGCGTGAGCTGGGGGCGTGACACCTATGCTTCCTGTGCTGGCTCCGATCGGGATACTTCCCTATAAGCACGGCGACTTAGCCGCCAGCCCCGTTGGTGAGGAGCGCCCATTGAGCGAAGCGACGTCCCTCGACAGTTTCTCCGCACGCCGGACCCTGACCGTGTCCGGCCGCGACTACGACTATTTCAGCCTTCCCGCCGCGGAGGAGAACGGCCTTGCCGGGCTCTCTCGGCTGCCGTTCTCGCTGAAGGTGCTGGTCGAGAACCTCCTCCGCCACGAGGACGGCCGCACCGTCACCCGCGACGATATCGCGGCCGCGGTAATTTGGTTGGAGAAGCGTTCGCTGCAGCGCGAGATAGCCTTCCGCCCGGCGCGCGTGCTGATGCAGGACTTCACCGGCGTGCCCGCGGTCGTCGACCTTGCCGCGATGCGGGACGCCATGGCCGCGCTCGGCGGCGACCCGGAGCGGGTCAATCCGCTCGTGCCGGTCGATCTCGTCATCGACCACTCGGTGATGGTCGACCATTTCGGCAACCCGCAGGCGTTCCAGCGCAATGTCGAGCGCGAATATGAGCGCAACCGCGAGCGCTACGAGTTCCTGCGCTGGGGCCAGCAGGCCTTCGACAATTTCCGCGTCGTGCCGCCGGGCACCGGCATCTGCCACCAGGTCAATCTCGAATACCTCGCCCAGACCGTCTGGACCGCGGAGGAGAATGGCCGCGTCGTCGCCTATCCCGACACGCTGGTCGGCACCGATTCCCACACAACGATGGTCAACGGCCTATCCGTGCTCGGCTGGGGCGTCGGCGGCATCGAGGCGGAGGCGGCGATGCTCGGCCAGCCGATCTCGATGCTGCTGCCGGATGTGGTGGGCGTTCGCTTCGTCGGGGCGCTCCCGGAGGGGACCACCGCCACCGACCTCGTTCTGACCGTCACGCAGATGCTTCGCGCCCACGGCGTCGTCGGCAA
>CAZSXA010000001.1:0-10300 GCA_964611195.1 uncultured Bauldia sp. | reverse complement strand
GGCACCGTCGAACCCTCGCTCGCCGGCCCGAAGCGGCCGCAGGATCGCGTCGCGCTCTCCGAGGCGTCGGAGTCCTTCGCCAGGGCGATCAAGGACATTCGCGGCCACACATTCGATCCGTCCGATGCCCCCGCGGATGCCGCTGAGGCGGAGTTCATCGCCGAAGGCGCCGATGCGGTCGATACCAGCGCCGACGGCCATTTCCTCGAAGACGGGATGAAGAGGGGCGGCAAGCCGGTCGAGGGCGTCGACTACCACCTCGCCGACGGCGACGTGGTGATCGCTGCCATCACCTCGTGCACCAACACGTCCAACCCCTCGGTGCTGATCGCCGCCGGGCTCCTCGCCCGGAACGCCCGCAAGCGCGGGCTCGACGTCCAGCCCTGGGTGAAGACTTCGCTGGCGCCGGGCAGCCAGGTGGTGACCGATTATCTCGAAGCCGCGGGTCTCTCCGACGATCTCGACGCCCTCGGCTTCGGCCTCGTCGGCTATGGCTGCACGACCTGCATCGGCAATTCCGGTCCGCTCGCCGAGCCGATTTCCGAGACAATCAACGAGCATGATCTGGTCGTGGCGTCAGTGCTTTCGGGCAACCGCAATTTCGAGGGCCGGGTGAACCCGGACGTTCGCGCCAATTACCTCGCCTCGCCGCCGCTTGTGGTCGCCTACGCGCTCGCCGGATCGATGCGCATCGACGTCGCCAGGGATCCGATCGGCCGCGGGCCGGACGGCCATCCGGTCTACCTCAGGGACATCTGGCCCGAGCCGCGCGAGATCGCCGAGACCGTGCGCAGCGTCGTGACGCCGCAGATGTTCGCCTCGCGCTATGCCGACGTCTTCAAGGGCGACGAGATGTGGCGCGGCATTCCGGTCGGCGGCGGCAAAACCTATGCCTGGAAAGACACCTCGACCTACGTCCAGAACCCGCCCTATTTCGACGAGTTCGCGCCGTCTCCGACTCCGGTCGAGGATATCGAGGGTGCCCGCATCTTGGGGCTCTTCGCCGATTCCATCACCACCGACCACATCTCGCCGGCGGGCTCGATCAAGCCGGAGGGACCGGCCGGCACGTATCTCGTCGAGCACCAGGTGCGGCCGATCGACTTCAATTCCTATGGCGCGCGCCGCGGCAACCATCAGGTCATGATGCGCGGCACGTTCGGCAATATCCGCATCCGCAACCGGATGCTTCCCGAGACCGAGGGCGGCGTCACCACGCATCATCCCTCGGGCGACGAGTTGTCGATCTTCGATGCTGCGATGCGCTACCGCGACGAAGGCGTGCCGCTCGTCGTCTTCGCCGGCCGCGAATACGGCACCGGTTCCTCGCGCGACTGGGCCGCGAAGGGCACGCGCCTGCTCGGCGTTCGCGCCGTCATCGCCGAATCCTTCGAGCGCATCCACCGCTCCAACCTCGTCGGCATGGGTGTGCTGCCGCTGACCTTCCCGGACGGCATCTCGTGGCACTCGCTGGACCTCAAAGGCGACGAGACCGTTTCCATCGCCGGCCTTTCCGATCTCGCGCCCCGGCAGGAGTTGAGCGCCCGCATCGTCCGCGCCGACGGCTCTGAGGAAACCGTCAACCTTCGCTGCCGTATCGATACCGAGGACGAGCTCGAATACTACCGCAATGGCGGCATCCTGCCCTTCATGCTGCGGCGACTCGCGGCTGCGTGAGGGACTTCCGGGGCCGCGGTCACAAAGGCGCGTCTCAACCGAAAGTGACTGGTATGCATGCCTATGCGGCCATAGCGTTCCGTCATCGACGCAAAGGGGTGAGGCCGCCGATCGGCCCGCGGGCAGTTGTTCGGACGAGGACCATGAGACGTTTACGCGCGCTTCGGGGGAGCGCCATCGCAACACTTTCGGCCGCGGGCATCGCCGTGTCGGCAACGGCCGTGAGCGCCGGTCCGGTGCTGATCGAACTGTTCACCAGCCAGGGCTGCTCGAGCTGTCCGCCCGCGGACGCCTATCTCGGCGAACTCGTCGAGCGCGACGATGTCGTGGCGCTGTCTCTGCCGGTCGACTACTGGAACTATCTCGGCTGGGAAGACACCTTCGGCAAGGCGGCTCATTCCGACCGCCAGCGCGCCTACGCCGAAGAGCGCGGCGACGGCATGGTCTACACCCCGCAGATGGTCGTGAACGGCCGCTGGCATGTCGTCGGCAGCGACCGCGCCGCGGTCGAGAATGCGATCGCCGCGGCCGAGGATCTGCCGAGCGTCGATATCGCGATCAACCGCGACGACGAGGGCCTCCGTGTCGAGATACCTGCCGCCGTCGACGGTGATCAGAACTGGGGCACGGTATGGCTGGTGATGTTCGACGACGCCGAGACGGTCGACATCGGCCGTGGCGAGAATGCCGGCCGCACTGTCACCTACCACCACATCGTCCTTGAGATGAACCGCCTGACGATGTGGCGCGGCGACGCGATGTCGATCGAGCTGCCGATGATGGAGTTGCACGATCTGGGCGCCGACGGCTGCGCCGTGCTGCTCCAGCAGGACGGCAGCGACGGCCTTCCCGGACCGATCATCGGCGCCGCGGTCTACGAGTACGACAACTAGCCGAGGCTGGCTTCCAGTAGCCGGCTGACGCGGCTGGCGAAGTCGGCGCCATTCTCCGGTGCCTCGCCCTCCAGAATCTGCGCCTGACCGAGGAGCACGAACGCGGCGTCGTCGACGATCTCGCCGCCGCCTTCGACCTTGGCTGCCAGCGCCCTGATCATCCCGTGCCGCGGGTTGAGTTCCAGCACCGGCGCCTGGCGCCCGAGCCCGCCCTGTTGCGCTGCAAGGATCTTCTCGAGCTGGCGGTCCGGGCCCGCGTCGGGCGCGACGATGCAGACGGCCGACTCGGTCAGCCTGTCAGACTCCCTGACGTCGCTGACGCGATCGCCGAGCGCCTGCTTGATCCGCGCCGCGAGCGTGGCGATCGCCGCCTTCGGCGTCGCCTCGGCATCGTCCTCTTCGTTGTCCGCGCCCTCGACGGGGATGCTGGCGAGATCGGCCGCACCCTGCGTCACCGAGCGGAACGGCTTGCCCTCATAGCCGAGCGCCGTCTGCACCCAGAACGCGTCGACCGGATCGGAGAGGAGCAGCACTTCGACGCCGCGCTTCCTGAAGCCTTCGAGATGCGGGCTCGCCGCGATCGCCTCCGCGCTGTCGCCGAGCGCGTAGTGGATCGCCGTCTGGTTCTCCTTCATCGCCGCGACATAGTCGGCGAGGCTACGCCAGCCCTCGCCCGAGGTCGATGTCCGGAAGCGGGCGATGGCAAAGAGCTGGTCCCGCCGCTCGGGGTCCTCGTAGAGACCCTCCTTCATCACCGGCCCGAACGCCTCCCACACCTTGATGAAGCTGTCGGGGTCGTCCTTCGCCAATCGCTCCAGCTCGCTGAGGACGCGCTTGGTCACACCCTTGCCGATCTGCGTCAGCATCGGGTTCGTCTGCAGCATCTCGCGCGACAGGTTTAGCGGCAGGTCTTCGGAGTCGATCACGCCGCGCACAAAGCGGAGCCAGGCCGGAAGGATGTCGGCTTCGTCGGTGATGAAGACGCGGCGGACATAAAGCTTGATCCGCCCCTTACGCGACGGGTCGAAGAGGTCGAACGGCTTCATCGACGGCACGAACAGGAGGCCGGAATATTCCTGGCGCCCCTCGGCGCGGAAATGGAGCGTCACGGCCGGCTCGTCGAACTGGCCGGAGACGTGGTGATAGAACTCGGTTGCCGCCTGCTCGTCGACTTCGGCCTTCGGCTTCCGCCACAGCGCCGATCCGTCGGTGAGGTCCTTGGTCGTGCCGTCCTCGACGGCAAGGCGGATCGGCACCGGCACATGCGCCGAATGGGCCGCGACGACGCGCTCGATCGTCGCCCGCTCGGCGAACGCATTTGCCTCGTCGGTGAGGTGGAGGATGACGCGGGTGCCGCGGGCCGGCGCCTCGTCGGGCGCGGCGGGCTCAACGGTGAAGCTGCCCTTGCCGTCGGAGCGCCAGCACCATGCCTCCTCCGAGCCCACTGGCCGCGACACCACCTCGACTTCGTTCGCCACCATGAAGGCGGAATAGAAGCCGACGCCGAACTGGCCGATCATCTGGCTGCCGTCCTTGCCGGCCGCGTCGAGAAAGGCCCGCGTGCCGGAGCGCGCGATCGTGCCGAGATTGTCGCGGAGGCCGTCGGCATCCATGCCGATGCCGTTGTCCTCGACGATCAGCTGCTTCTTTGCGGCATCCGGCGTCAGCGTGATCCGGAACGAGGTATCCTCGCCGAGGATCTCCGGCTTTTCCAGCGATTCCATGCGCAGGCGCTCGCAGGCGTCCGCGGCATTCGAAATCAGCTCGCGCAGGAAGATCTCGCGGTCCGAATAGACCGAATGAACCATCAGCTGCAGGAGCCGTGAGACCTCCGCTGCAAAAGGCTGCGTGGTCGTGCCGGATCCGCTCGGATCGACGCTGTCGGCGTTGCCCATTCGTGACCCTCATCGGTTGGAATCGGGCGTGATATCGCGCGGCGACGACAGGCTTTCAAGACCTGAGCGAAAAGGCCCCAAACAAGAAACGGCCGGTCCAGGACCGGCCGAGTGAACATATGGGGGATTGTACCTTGAAGTCAGTGGTCCGGTCCAACAGGACCCCGGGGGGCTGGGGGGCTGAGAAAACCGAAGCTCTGTCGAACCGGACCGTCTGAGGCAACGACACGGATATTGGTTTCCCAACGTGGCGTTGCAAGGGCTTAATCGGGGCAAAACTATGAAATCCGCGGCCTCCTGGCAAGCGGCCGCAAACAGCAGCGATCCCTTGCGCTCTCGCCGATTCGGCGCGATCATGACAGTTGGATGAAATCCGCAAAGGGCGCCATGAGCGAGAGTGTCGACGATGAGCGCTTCGGCAGCCGTTACCCGAGCGAGGGGACGGCTGCCCGCAATGCTCCGGCCCCGCCCGAGATCCGGTTCAATCGCCGCGAGATCGATGCCATCCTGAAGGTCTATGGCCGCAAGGTCGCCGCCGGCGAATGGCGCGACTATGCCATCGATCACCACCGCGACGAGGCGATCTTCTCGATCTTCCGCCGGAGTTCGGAGATGCCGCTCTACCGCATCGTCAAGCGGCCGAAGCTGGCGCGGAAGCAGGGCGCCTATTCGGTGCTCTCGGCGGGCGGCTTCATCCTGAAGCGTGGGCACGATTTGCAGCAGGTGCTGTTCGCGCTGGACAAGGGCCCGCGACTGGTCACGGCGTGACACAAAGGGCATCATCCGGCCGCCGCCGACAACCCGTTCGAGCGAGGTATGGATGACATACAAGCCCCACGGCCACTCCGACGTTTCACCCTACTTGATCGTCGCCGATGCTGAGGCAACGGCCGATTTCCTGACGAAGGTGTTCTCGGCCGAGACGGTGCGCACGCACCGCTCGGAAGACGGATCGATCACCCACACCGAAGCGAAGATCGGCGACAGCATCGTCATGATCGGTCAGATGCCGGGCGGCCCCGAGGCCCACATCCATGTCTATTGCGGCGACGCGGAGGCAGCCTTCGCGCGCGCGATAGCGCTCGGCGCGGCCGTCGTTCAGGAGTTCGAACTGAGGGATGACGGCGACCGCCGGGGCGGTGTCAAGGACGCCAACGGCACGACCTAGTGGATCGGACGGCAGGAGGCTGGCTAGCGGCCAACGAAAAAGGCGCGGCCGAAGCCGCGCCTTTGGTACCTCGCCTGTTGCCGGCGGCTACTCGCGATTGCCCAGCAACTGCAGCAGGAACAGGAAGATGTTGATGAAGTCGAGATAGAGCGTGAGGGCGCCCATGATCGCCTTCCGCCCGGCGACGGTGCCGTCGTCGTTGACGTAGTACATCTCCTTGATCTTCTGCGTGTCGTAGGCGGTGAGGCCGGTGAAGATCAGGACGCCGATGATCGAGATCGCGAACTCAAGGGCCGAGGAGCCGATGAAAATGTTCAAGATCATCGCCAGGATCAGGCCGATGAGCCCCATGATCAGGAAGGAGCCCCACCCGGACAGGTCGCGCTTGGTCGTGTAGCCGTAGAGGCTCATGGCCCCGAAGGTCGCGGCGGCGATGAAGAATACCTGCGCGATCGAGCCGAGGTCGTAGACGATGAAGATCGACGACAGCGACAGGCCGAGCAGCGCGGCAAACACCCAGAAGGTCGTTTGCGCCGCGGAAACGCTCATCTTGTTGATGCGGAAGCTCATGAAGAACACGAGCCCGAGCGGCGCCAGGAACACCACCCACTGCAGCGGGCTGCCATAGAGTGTCTCGCCGATGCTGGTGAGGAGCGTGCCATTGGCCATCACCGCGGTGGCGTTGGCCGGATCGTTCGTCGTGGCGAGCCAGAAGGTGCCGATCGCGACCAGGCCGGTCACGGCCAGGCCGATCACCATGTAGTTGTAGACGCGCAGCATATGCGCGCGCAGGCCCTCGTCGATAACGCCGGCAGTGGTGGCGGCCGACGGGGCAGCGTTGCCGAAGCGGCCGGTCGGAGTGTTGTAGTCAGCCATCGTGTGTCAGCATCCCATACTCGTTCGCCGGCGGAATCGTGCATCCCGCCGTTTCGTGAGGAATATGGGGGTATCCCGCGGCCGAGGCAAGACGGGCCCCGTTCGCAATTCCGGCATTGGTTGCCCAATTGCTTCGCATGGGCGGCCGGGTGAACGGTCCCTTTACAGATTGGCCCGACACTTCGACATTACCGGTAGTCCGTGATTCGCGATGGAGCTTGCCATGCCCCGCTTGTTCACCGGCATCGAGATCCCGCTCGCGACACGAGAGGCGCTGTCCACGCTTCGCGGCGGCCTCCCCGGCGCCCGCTGGATCGACACCGAAAACTATCATCTGACGCTGCGCTTCATCGGCGATATCGACAGCCGGACGGCAAATGAGGTTGCCGAGATCCTCGGCCGCGTCCGTCCGCGCACGGTCGCAGTGCGGATCGAGGGACTGGCCTCGTTCGGCGGACGGCGACCCCATGCGCTGATCGCCAAGGTCGCGCAGACCCGTGAGCTCGCTGAGCTGCAGGCCGAACATGAGCGGTTGATGCGCAAGCTCGGCCTCGCGCCCGAAACGCGAAGATTCACGCCGCACATCACGCTGGCGCGGCTGCGCGGCGCGAACGAGCGCGAGGTCGCCACCTACCTTTCTCTCCGCGACGCGCTGCACGTGCCGTCCTTCGTCGCAAGCCGGTTTGTCCTGTTCTCGGCCCGTGAATCCGTCGGCGGCGGTCCCTATATCGTGGAAGAGGCCTACCCGCTCTCCGCCGAAGCCGCCTGATCTTCGGCCGGCCCGGCGGGTCGGAGCGTGATGAGGAGAGGCGGTAATCCCGGTGCCCGACAAGCTCTACGAAGGCGAGATTCTCGGCCGCGAAGACAACGAGCAGACCGTCCGGCGCGGCTTCTGGCAGAAGGTCCGCAAGGCTGCCGGCAAGATTCCCTTCATGGACGAAGTTGTCGCCGGCTATTTCTGCGCCGTCGATCGCTCGACGCCGCCGCGGGTGCGGACAGCGCTTTTCGGGGCGCTCGCCTATTTCATCCTGCCGCTCGACCTTATCCCGGATTTCATCCTCGGCACCGGCTTCACCGATGACATCGCAGTGCTTTGGGCGACACTGACCGCGGTCCACAGCCATATCCTTCCGCGCCACCGCGAAGCCGCGCGCGCCGCCCTCGACAAGGACGCGACCTAGGAGTCGCATTCTCGCCCCATTTCACCGGCACCGACCGTTGTTGAGCCGGGGCGATTTGAGGGTGAAGTGACGCCCGCGACGCACCCGGCGTTCACCAAAAAGTAACCATGACGCGACAAGGGTTTCGCTCGGTTTTCCGCGCCACACACACTCGACTCGACGGACGCGCATTCTGACCATGAGTTCACGTTTCCGCCGCTTCGCCACCCTCGCCGCGATCGCTGTGCCTCTCGCAGCCGCCAGCGCGCAGGACGGCGAACAGGTCGCCCGATTCGAATCCTGGACCGTTCAGGTCTTCGATCGCGAGAGCGGCAAGATCTGTCTGGTTGCCTCGCAGCCGATCGAGAGCGAGCCGCCGGTCGGCGACGGCGAGGGCGAGGTTCGGCGCGGCCAGATCGCCTTCGTTCTGTCCGATCGCCCCACCGAGGGGGTGCGCAACGAGGTCTGGGTGCAGATGGGCTATCCGCTGGCATCCGACGTGACGGTTCGGGTCGACGACGGCGAGGTCTTCGACCTCGTCACCAATCCCGACGACGACGCGCCCGAGGAGGCCTGGCTGCCGACCGCGGTCGAGGATCGCCTGCTCACCAGCGCCATGAGGGCAGGGCTCGAGATGGTCGTGCGGGGGACATCGCAGCGTGGTACCGAGACCATCGACACCTATTCCCTGCTCGGCGTCACGGCCGCACTCAACCGCTCGGCCGAGGAGTGCCAATGATCGGCCCCAGACTCGGCAGTATTCGCAGGAGACTCTTCATGCTGAAACGCCTCGCCGCCGCCTTCGCCGTCCTGGCGATCGCAACCACGTCGGCCGCCGCCCAGCAGGAGCCGGCGCAGCGCGTCGAAACGATCCAGGACTGGTCGGTCTATACGGCCAACACCGCCGGCGGGCGGATTTGCTTCGCCGCCTCGCAGCCGGTCAACACCGAGCCGACCGAGGTGAACCGCGATGCCATCTATTTCATGCTCACCAACTACCCGCTGCGCGGTGCGGTGAACGAGGCCTCGATCATTATCGGCTATCCGTTCGAGGTGGATTCGACGGTCACCGTCACGATCGACAATGACGAGAGCTTCGTCTTCTTCACCATCGACGACGGCGCCTGGCTTCAGGACCTCACCCAGGAGACGGCGCTGGTCGTGGCGATGCAGCGCGGCATCGAGATGGTCGTCCGCGGCCGCTCGCAGCGCGGCACCAACACGGTCGACACCTATTCGCTGCGCGGCGTCACGGCTGCGATCAACCGCGCCGCCGCCGAGTGCAACTGACGCCGCCCGCGAGATCGGGCAGTTGAACGGGCCGGCCTCGCCGGCCCGTTTGCGTTTCGCCGCCATCGGTGTAGGACGCCTCTATCGTGACGAGTGAAGCCGCCCCAACCGCGCCGCCGCTTGCGGCCGCCGACGATCCGCCATCGCCGATCGGCCTCTCCCGTGCGCGCCTCGCCGATGCGCTCGGCGAGATCGGCGTGCCGGAGAAGCAGCGCCGCATGCGCGTCGCGCAGCTCTGGCACTGGCTCTATGTCCGCGGCGTCTCGGACTTCGCCGCAATGTCGAACATCTCCCGCGACCTCAAGACGGCGCTGGCGGAGCGCTTCACCATAGCTCGGCCGGAGATCGTCACCGAGCAGGTCTCGACCGACGGCACGCGCAAATGGCTGCTGCGGTTTCCGCCGCGCGGGGCCGGCCGTCCGGTCGAGGTCGAGACCGTCTACATCCCCGAGGAAGGCCGCGGCACGCTCTGCGTTTCCAGCCAGGTCGGCTGCACGCTCACCTGCTCGTTCTGCCACACCGGAACGCAGCGCATGGTGCGGAACCTGACGGCCGAAGAGATCGTCGCGCAGATCCTCATCGCCCGCGACCGGCTTGGCGACTTCCCCGACATCGACACACCCGCCGGCGCGATCGTGCCCGACGAAGGCCGCCGCGTGTCCAACATCGTGATGATGGGCATGGGCGAGCCGCTCTACAATTTCGACAACGTCAAGGAAGCGCTGCTGATTGCCTCGGACGGCGAGGGCCTGGCCCTATCGAAGCGGCGCATCACCCTGTCGACGTCGGGCGTCGTGCCGGAAATCCGCCGTACCGGCGAGGAGATCGGCGTGATGCTGGCGATTTCGCTGCACGCCGTCCGCGACGAAATCCGCAACGAGCTGGTGCCGCTCAACAAGAAGTACCCGATCGCCGAACTTCTCGACGCCTGCCGCGCCTATCCGGGCCTCTCCAACGCCCGCCGCATCACCTTCGAATATGTGATGCTGAAGGGGGTCAACGATTCCCTTGCCGATGCCCGCGAGCTGGTGCGGCTCCTTCGCGGCATCCCGGCGAAGATCAACCTCATCCCGTTCAATCCGTGGCCGGGCTCGTCCTATGAGTGCTCGGACTGGGGTGAGATCGAGGCCTTCGCCGAAGTCGTCAACCGCGCCGGCTACGCCTCGCCGATCCGCACGCCGCGCGGCCGCGATATCCTCGCCGCCTGCGGCCAGCTGAAGAGCGAGTCGGAGCGCCTCAAGGCGCGCGAGCGCCTGGCGCTCGAGGCCTTTTTTTCGGTGAAACAGTGGTGGTCGCGTTCTACACTGCGCAGACCTCACCGGCCGTTCAGATCCGCAACGA